>NZ_CP067100.1:2102676-2411901 GCF_016616235.1 Bradyrhizobium diazoefficiens | reverse complement strand
CCTTCCCAAACCTTTCGGCGACGCGCCGGCGTTGAGACGTCTCTTAGCCAAGGCCGGCGTCCTCGATCTGCGAGCATTTGCGCGAGCGGCTGGCGGTCGCCAGCATCGAGAACGACATAGAACTTCTTCTCTTCAATGCCGAGGTCGCGCAGCTGAACGAAATAATGTCCCGCTCTGGGATATCCTCCGAGGCGGAGAAGACTTCGGATTTCGTGGTTCCAGAGCGCCCTTAGATCGGCAGACTCGCCGGTCCGTGACCATGTACGCGCGAACAAGAACATGCCGGCATCGCTCACCTCGTAAAGAAACGGAAAACGGCCAGTCCTGTCGCCGCGAATAATCGTGCGAACGATCCGGTACCTGTCGCCAAGATATTGTGGTGAGCTCACGAATCGGACCCTATAAACGATAAGTTGTATAAGAATAGAAGCATATGTCGGCGGGAAACAATCGCCGATGGCAATTTCGACGATTTATCCAAGCAGGAATGGACTTTCTCGATGACCAAGGACCACGGTCCGAAGCCGGACGATATCGACCCGTACGAGCGGCAATTTCTTCCGCCTGACGGGAACTTCGAAAACCTTGTTAGCAACTGGGGCCGCTTAAATTCCCGGCTGACGATATTCCTGGGCGCCGGGGCTTCGGTCGGCGCCAAGAACCGGGCAGGTCAACTCTTACCTTCTGCACTGCGGCTGCGGGATGAGATCTGGCTGGAATTCATGTGCAACGATGAAGAGAGGCGAGCGTTTGGACCGAAAACGCTAGGGATGATGACCCTCGAGCATGCTGCGGCCTTGGCCGAAGCGCGGGCCGGACGGGGGGCCATTGAGGAATATCTGACGACGCGATTCGACTGCATCCGACCTCTTTGGCAACATGCTGTGCTTCCCTTTCTTGGACCTAAGGCGCTCTTCACTACGAATTATGATGAGCTCATCGAAAAGGGCTGGCGCCTTCAGATCGGGCGACCAAAAACGGAGGAGATCTTCCTAAGGCACAATGCAGCGCACCTGGATTCTCCGGCTCCCAGAATGTCCTTGTTCAAACCGCACGGGACAATGGAGCTAGCAGCGCGCCAAATCGGGCACGGTGGGCTCGTCATTACAATGTTCGATTACTTTCGCATGATTGGCGATTACAAAGGTATGATCGAACGGTTCCTTTCTGACTTCAACCAGAGCTGTGTGCTATTTATCGGATATGCTTTCATGGATATGGATATAGGAGCCGAGCTTTTTCGTCTTAGACAGGATAGAAAGATTCCCTGGTACGCCGTGTTCCCTCGAGACGATGCCGACGTTCGGAGGATGTACGAGCAGAAGTTCGGCATCCTGCAGATCAACCGGCGCTCACTAGACTTCCTTGTAGAGCTCGATGATCGAGTCGACTTCATTGCAGACAAGAAGTGGAAGTTTGATCAATTATCGGATCTTAGAGGAGCCGGCTTCATCCAATGAATGGTGGATTTCTGATCAATGCCAGGGGCTGAAGCGCTCGTACGTGCACGTATCGCCCGCGAGTTCGTTAATATGGCTGCGGGCGCGGTCGGCCGATCTAAACTAGCGGTGCGTTAGATCACCTGCGCAAGTGCGGAGATCGAAGTCGCTCTATTCATCGAACCAGCCGACCGAATCCCGTCGTGGGATCACGGCGCAATTGGTAGACCAGCTCCTGTAGTTTGCCAGCTCAATCCTTCGGGAGCATCCTGCCGCAGGGTACCGATCTCGCGCTGATTTGGAGGAGCGATGGGGTGACGCGGTCGATTCGACTCCAAGGATGTAGCTAGACCTGTGGGCAGCCATCACTTCTTCGGCTGTGTAATCAACATGTCTACGCCGAGGTCTACTCGCGCCACCAGAATATCCTCGACCGCCTGCTCCACATGCCCGGAACGTGTCGAGCCGGTCGGCTCGGCTGCTCGTCTCGTCCTGACGCGCTGCGCCAGCTCCGGCTCGGCTCCTCGCATCTGCGGACTAACCAAAGTTCGAACCGTGTCTCTGAGCAATCGCGATGAACTCTCCGGTGTCCGGTATTGCGGACGTTCAAAGAGGGCGCGAGCGTTTTGAGCGAGCGCTCCGTAGTTCAGTGCAGTTATCGGACGAGGGTGTGAGCAGAAGTACGCGACGGGCGTGTTAGTTTGTAAGCAATCGTATGATTCTTGTCATCGGGAAGCGGGCCGATATCAGCCGGAGAGAAGAAGGCCGATCTCTCGTGGACGCGTCCATCTTTGTACGCAAGGTTGAACTCACCCAGATTGTGCATGCCCGGCGAGGCATAGAAGACAGCACCAGGAAATTTTTGTTCTAGATCTATGAGTCTCCAATGCTGTCCTGATAGATCCCGCCGCATGAGCGGCATACGAAAGAAGGGGACGACAAGGCCAGCCAGCTGATGCGTCGATATCTCCCCGGCGCTATTGCGAGTCATCGATTCCGGCAGCTTGTACTGAATGGATGAGGTACACGCCGTGATCGCCGGATGAGTCGCCCGCATTGCCGAGGCGGCGCTTTCCTGTTGAAAATCTGGACAAACGTAATCAGCAGTTGTAATCGGGTTCCGCGTACATACATGCGGTTCATACCTTTCGCATTTCATCACGAAACAATGGAGCGGCAGCGTGAGCCTCACGTCAGCGAATCTGGTCGGCTATTTACGCGCCGAGTTCGACAGGGCGTCGAAGCTCCGCGTAGCGCTGTTCTTCCTGCAACTCGCCGTCGCACTGCCGGCCGCGATCTCGGTTGTCATCCCTGACAACTACCATGCCACCCTTTACACCATTGCGATCTGCGGCGCGCTCCTGCTCGCGCTCTGGTGGGTGGTGAATGGAGCGTATGAAAAGTCCCGATCTGCGGCGCAAGCTGCCCGGCGCGCCGCTCTCCTTACCGGCGGCTTGGAAGAATCACTCTCGCCGAGCGAAATCAGCGCCCTCCGTGAGCGATTCACGGTCTCAACCGAAAAGGCCCAGAAGTTCGAGAAAGGGGACTACTACGCCTCCTCCCTGCCCGCCGGAGCCGGGCGCCTTGCGGAAATGCTGGAAGAATCTGCTCTCTACAGTGAGCACCTGCAACGCATCAGCAGCCATGTAATGCTCGGCATCCTGTGGTTCTTCCTTTTGATCTTCTTTGGCATTGCCTTCGCCACTGTGCCCTTCGTGGAGCGCGAAGTGGCGTTCTTGGTGCTGCGGGTGTTCTTGGCGTTGATCGTATTCGTGATGTCAGCGGACGTGCTCGGCGCGTACCAAGAGCAAAAATCCGCGGCAAAAGAGATCAGGGACATCCGCCAGCGCCTGTCCGCCGCTGATGCGAACGGCTACCCGATGCCCGATGTGTTGCTCGCCATGACTGATTATAACGCGGCCGTCGAGGGCGCGCCGGAAACCATACCTGTACGGCTGGTATGTCGACGAGCTCGATCAACGCTGGAAAGCCTACCAGGCAGACCGTGCCGCTGCGCGCGCCAAGAGGGCCGCAGCATGAAGCTGATCGATCAATTCAACACGTTCCTCAACGATACCGTCAACCTGAACCAGACGCGGGTCAGCGATCTCGAAAAAAGCATTGAGGCCATCAAGCAGGCCATTCGGGATTCCGATTGGAAGCCAAAAATCCAGAGCTGGGCGCCTCAAGGTTCGTGGGCACATAAGACGATCATCAAGCCAGTAGATCAAGGCGAGTTCGACGCCGATCTGCTGGTGTTCGTCCATCCTGTCGATGGCTGGACGGCGCGGGACTATGTCGAAAAGCTGTATGACGCCCTGCGCGAGAACACCACCTATAAAGACAAGCTGAAGCGCTGGTCGCACTGCGTTACGATCAACTACGCCAACGAACGCAAAATCGACGTGGCGCCCTGCGTGGTGAATCGGATCGGGGCGCGCCTGGAAGTCTGCAACCGCCTCGACGACGAGTTCGAGCGTTCCGAGCCTATCCAGTACACCGACTGGCTGACCACGCAGAACGGCTACTCGGGCAGCAACAGCTTCCGCAAGGTTACCCGCCTCATCAAGTACATGCGGGACATCAAGACGCGGTTTACCTGCACATCCGTGCTGCTCACGACGCTGCTCGGCTATCGCATCCAGAGTACTGACAAAGATACCGACGCGTTCGCGGACACCCCGACTGCTCTAAAGACGATTTTCGGCCGCCTCGATGATTGGCTGCAGGCGAATAACGCTAAGCCAACGGTCTCGAATCCGTTTCTGCTGGAAGAGAATTTCGCCGACGCGTGGACCGACGACCAGTACACGAACTTCCGCGACAAGGTCCACACATACCGGGATTGGATCGACGAAGCTTATGACGAGGAGGACCGCAACGAAAGCATCGCCAAGTGGCGGCGTGTTTTCGGCGACGAGTTCGCTGCATCGGTTGACATCGACGAAGGCAAATCCATCAGCAAGATGGCCATTGCCAAGCTGAAGGAGAGCGTCAGCGCTGCTGCGCTGTTCGCCGGTGATCTCGTGGATGCCGTCAAGAGCTATGGCGTTCGAGCACTGCCGGAAGGCTTCAACAAGCGCCCGTATATGAAGGCGCCGAAGTGGAAAAAAGCTCGCACCGGCACGTTCCCAATCTTCGTCAAAGCCGTGCTCTACCAATCCAAGGGCTACAACAAGCTTCGCGATGTGCAGTCGCTTGATCCGGTACCGAAGGGCCGATGGCTCGAATTTACGGCGGTGACAAATCTCGGCCTGCCGCCTAGCAAAGACGAGTTTACCGTGGAGTGGCGCGTCACCAACACCGACGAAGCGGCCTATAACGCCCGGGCCCTGCGCGGTGGTTTCTACCCGTCAGAAGGCGGCCAGAGCCGTTTTGAGGAGCTGAGCTACCGCGGTGTGCATCTGGTCGAAGCGTTCGTGATCCGCAGGCGGGATGATGCTCTTGTCGCACAAAGCGAGCCGTTCCGCGTCTTGATTGAGTGAAGATCACGAGTGGTGCCGGCATTGCCGCCGGCACCGTTTCTTATTTGCGCTGACCTCGCCCTGCGACAGCACTGATGCTGAGAGCTTCTTCGAGTCCGCGAGGGTAGGTTTCGGAGAGCTCTGCTTGGTAGCCATTTCAATCAGTCCTTTACGAGGATCGGGATATTCGTGACAGAAATATAGCACGAACATTCGCGCCATGTTATTCAGAGCGGAAAGCGGGGAATAACAATGCCGGGGAAGCGATGTCCGTGGTGCGGTGAGCTGACGTTTGCTCGCGCGCGCCACAACAACAAAGACAAAGCCTACAGCAAGTGCAGTAACTGCGACGGCATCGGCTGGGTAAAGAGGCCAGCCGGCACCGGCGGCGGCTCTGGCAAAAACTGCTACCAGTGCGGCAAACGCACTTTGCACACCATTCGCAGAGGTTCTGAGCTCACGTTGATATACTGCACCACCGCGACATGCACATCCGTGATGGCGTTCAAGGGTCGTCCCGCCGCTCGGTGATATAGCTTTCTTGATAGATCAGTTATGCGGATTGTCCTCGCACGTCGGGTCGGAGGCCGGCATATGTTGCCGCCACCTCCGCATCTTTAAAAGAGCATAACCCGCTCTATTCTACCGCGCCTCCTCCGTAAGAGCCTGCTTGCCGATCCGTTTCATGGCTCGCCCGATCTTCTTGGCCTTCTCTATCGCGCCGCCGTTGACCACAGCAGCGACCGCGGTGATGGCGGCAACACTGTCCGCCTTCATCAGGGCCAGGAGGCCAACCGATGAGACGAGTATCGCGCCTTTCGCAGTTGAGGTCAGGATCTCCCCGCTCTTATTGGTCCACCACTCCTCCACGCCTTGCCTAAACGTCTTGGTGGCTTTTACGACTTCCTGGTCTGGCGCCTTGCCCTTCTTGAACGCAGCAACCATTTCGCGGATTCGTTCGAGCTCGGCTTTCATCCGCTCGAAGCCGGAAATTTCACGTGCAACCCGTGACTGTCCATCGTCGGAATTGGGTAGCTCGCCGCGCAAGGCTTCGAGTTTGGCCTCGATCTGGAGAATGAGGCCGGCGATCGCCAGATAGATTTCCTTCTCGTTAGCCAGAACCGCCTTCCCGAGGCGCGTGCTGGCTTTGCTCTTCTTGGGCTTCGGAATGGCCAGCAACTCTCGAAGCTGCTTTAGGTCCAGCGCGCGGAAGCGGCGATCGTTCCGCGGCATTTTTCTCATAGGCTCGCCAATAAAATACTGCCCGACCAGCCAGTATTCATCGAAGTCCGGCTCCTTTTTCTGTTCGATCGAATGGCGAAAGTCCTCAAACGCCTGTCTCAGTCGCGGCGGATTGATCTCGCTCACCGCGTCGATGATGTAGCGCCGCTCGCGGCCAAGATCGTTGCGTTTGACGAGCAGGTCCCCGGGTCTCGTTCGGCCGCCGTCGGGCAAGCGCGACGCACTCCAATTTGCCGCCTCAAAAAGCGCAGCAATCTGGCGCTCGAACTCCGCCTCTTCGACCCGTTCTTTCTCGGTGGTCTTTCGGATCGACGCCAGAATTTCCCGCTGGCTCGGCTCTTTAACCCGCTTGGCCATTCCTCTTCCCCTGTCGTCTCAAATACACACGCGCGGCCCGCGAATTGCAACCGGCTGACGGCCCCCAAAGTGGGAAACAGGCCCGCCTCTTTTTCTCCCGCCCGCAAACCGCGCAGACCCCGCGCGGGGCCAAAAATATCCGAACCCTTACAAATTTGGCTGCGCCCAATGCGCTCCCCCTTCGCGGCGGTCCGAGGGAGCAAGGTAAGGGATGGTGGCTGCCGAGAGGCTTGCGGTTGAGCTTCAGCCCCCGCGGCGTTGACCGAGCCGTTTTCGCCATCGCGGCGAGTTGAGCCTTGAATGAGGCGAACGCGACCATCCGCGAGCTGTGCTCAAGTGGGCCAGCTCACATTTAGGCTCGTGCAATCTGTGATATATGGATTGGCCTTTGGCGCGCTTTTGGGGACGATGTGCAATGCCGAAGTATATTGTGATCTTCTCCGACGGCACAGGCCAGGCCGGCGGCATTAATTTCGACGAAGCGCGGACGAATGTTTACAAGATCTACCGCGCCTGCCGCGTCGGCCCGGACACGAAGGTCGAACCGTCCGAACAGGTCGCCTTCTATGACGCCGGTCTTGGGTCGGCGTCGGACGGCGGTCATTTCAAGATCGGCTGGATGCGCTGGCTCTACAATCTCGCCAGCATGGCGACGGGCCTCGGGATCACGAGGAACATCGTTGATTGTTACGCCGCGATCATTGCCCTGTATGAGGAGGGCGACCGCGTCTTCCTGATCGGTTTCAGCCGCGGGGCCTACACTGTGCGATCGGTTGCCGGCGTCATGACCTATTGCGGCATCCCGCGCCATATGCCCGATGGCTCGCCCCTGCGCCGCGATCCAAAGAGCATCCACAAGCTGGCCGAGCATGCCGTGAAGGATGTCTATCAATTCTGCCCATCCTACTCGCGCAAGACTCTTGGATACCGGCAGTTTCTGTTGGAGACTCGAGATGCGATCGCCGCACAATTCAGACAGCAGTACGGTAGCACAAGCACCATCAACGGCGCCGAGCGGGCGAACGTCTTTCCCTACTTCATCGGCGTGTTCGATACGGTCGCCGCCCTCGGCCACAAATATCTCGGCACGGCGCTCGTGACCTCCGGCATTGCGCTGCTGATCGGGCTTCACTGGCTCGGAGGCTTCCTTCAGCCGGTCTTTCCATGGGCGGCATGGGGAGCTTGGATTCTGAGTTACCTTGGCGTCGCTACAGCCCTGATCGCTTTTCTCATGAACTATCTCAAGATCGCGCCATCCCTGCCCGGCTATGGGTTCTTGAAGCGCCTCCAGACCGTGCATTTCGCGCCGCCGAAGCACAAATTCTACGACACGACGTTGAATCCAAATGTTGGCTACGCCAAGCATGCGATTGCGATCGACGAGAACCGCGCCGACTTCAAACGCGTCGGCTGGGCGCCCACGGCCGAGAAGCAGGACGAACGCGATGCGCACGGCAACCTCTACTTCGAACAGGTCTGGTTTCCCGGCGTGCATGCGGATGTCGGCGGCGGCTATCTGGAAAATGAGGCCCGCTTGTCGGATGTCGCGCTGAACTGGCTGCTCGCCGGAGCTTCGCTCATTCCAGGCGGGTTGAAACACGACGGCAGTGTTCTGCGGCTCTCGCCCAATCCCGCGGGTCCCCAGCACAATGAGCAGGCGGGAGGCTTTCTCAAGGCCGGCGTGCGCGATCTTCCAATCGATCCCGAGAGCAGGGAAGCGAAATCGCCGATGCACAAATCGGTCTATCGGCGCTTCGAGGCGGGATCGGTTCTCCTCTATGACCGCATGGCGGCCTATCGGCCGGACAACATGAGGGTTCACGTCGACTTCAAGCACTATTTCGATGGAAGCGCGGGGCAGCCGCCCCAATGCATCGCCGATGACATTGAACGGAAGTGGGAAAATGCCGGCTACGTCGGGCGGCTCTGACCCACATACAAGATTGAGCAACCGGTTCTGTCGGGCGGCTTTCGAGGCGCCTTGGCCCCCGCCGAGACAAGTAGAGCAGATCACAATGCTGAGAGTGGACTCGTCGACCGGCCGCCAAAAACACCGTTTGAAAAACCGTTTTAGTTCGGCCTTCTCAAACGGTTTCTCTCGCTAAGATCTTGATTTGTTTGGTGGGCGCACCAGGGCTCGAACCTGGGACCCGCTGATTAAGAGTCAGCTGCTCTACCAACTGAGCTATGCGCCCGAAAGGCGGTCAGTGCCTTGCGAGGCCGGTCGTTTAGCAAAGCGATCCGGGTCTGGCAAGCGATGCGGCGAAGGTTTTTCCCCAGTCCCCAAAAAGCGAAAAGCCGCTGGATTCCAGCGGCTTCGCCAAGGTTAATCCAAAGCTTGGTCCCCGTAAGATCCGCGATGGCTCAGAGCCGGCCCTCGCGGTCCTGGTCCGGGCCGTTGTCACGGTCGAAACGGTCACGGCGGAAGTGCTCCATGCCGCGCTCCATCATGCGGTCCATGCCGCGTTCCATGAAGTGGTGAGGCCGGCCCTCCTCGCCGCCGCCGAACGGGCCGCGGTGCCGGGTCAGCACGGCCAGGCGCCGCTTCTGACCCTCGTCGAGCGTCTTGTAGAGCGGATCGGCGGCATCGGCGATCTTCTTCAGGGCGGCAGAGGCCGCGCCCATGTCCTCGGCGCGCTGGCGCAGGCGGGCGATCGGATCCTCCGGCTGGTCGGCATCGCCCGAAGGCGCGTTCATCCGCGCATTGGCGCGGTCGATGCGCAGCTTGGCGAAATCGCGCACGGCGGCCTCGACCGGCGGCCACAGCTTCTCCTGATCGGCGTTGAGCTTGAGCCCGGCATGGACGGCGGCGATCCGCGCGTCGACGAAGGCGGCGCGGTCTTCCGGGTTCATGCGGATGTGGCGGAAGTGCTCCATCCACGGGCGATGATATTGGGCATAGACCGCACCCGAGCCGGCGATACTGAGCACGGCGATGGCGGCGATGGTGAACTTCCTCATGACGGACCTCCTCTGGAAGGATGGGCATGAGGATGAGCGCCAAGCCGCTTGCGCGCAACTTACAACTTGGACAGGGAGCACGGTCTTACGGAGATGTAACTACCGTGAATGTCCGTTCAGGTGCAGACTGAAACGATTTGTAACGGAAGGGGCTTCCGTGCCGGCACGGAAGCCCCGTCATGCTTCGTTGAGACTAGGTCGTCGCGCTCCTAATTCGTCGCGCTCTTGGCTTCCTTCTGGAACTCATCGATCAACGGCTGGCCGACACGGCTCGCAGCGTCCTTGTAGACCGGCTCCATGGCCTTGCGCATCGCGGCATCCTGCTCCGGCGTCAGCTTGATGATCTCGCTCTTGCCGCTCTTCCTGATCTCGGCGAGCGCGTCGTCGTTCTCCTTCTGCGACTGCGCGTTGTTGAAGTCGGTCGCCTCCTTCATCGCCTTCGACAACTGGTCGCGGATGTCGGCCGGCAGATCGTCCCAGAACTTCTTGTTCACGATCACGACGTAGCCGATGTAGCCGTGATTGGTCTCGGTGATGTACTTCTGCACCTCGTGCATCTTCTGGGTATAGATGTTCGACCAGGTATTCTCCTGGCCGTCGACGACGCCGGTCTGCAGCGCCTGATAGACTTCCGAGAACGCCATCACCTGCGGCAGCGAGCCGAGCGCCTTGAATTGGGCCTGGAGCACGCGCGAGGACTGGATGCGGAATTTCACGCCCTGATAGTCGGCGGGCGTCACCAGCTTCTTATTGGCGCTCATCTGCTTGAAGCCGTTGTCCCAATAGGCAAGGCCGGTGATGCCCTTGGGCTCGAGCTGCTTGAGCAGCCTGGCGCCGAGCGGCCCCTCCGTCACCTTCCGCAACGTCTTCAGGTCGGGAAGGATGTAGGGCAGATCGAACACCTCGAACTCACGGATGCCGAGCGGACCGAATTTCGAGTTGGACGGCGCCAGCATCTGCACGCTGCCGAGCTGCAGCGCCTCGAGCTCTTCCTTGTCCTTGTAGAGCGTCGAGTTCGGATAGACCTCGACCTTGACCTTGCCGTTCGTGTACTTCTCGGCAAGCTCCTTGAACTTCTCCGACGCCTTGCCCTTCGGCGTATCGGTCGCGACCACGTGGCTGAATTTGATGATGATCGGCGACTGCGCCGATGACGGCCCGGCAAGTCCGAATGCCAATGCCGCGATGGATGCGGCGATCGCGAAGGTGCGCATGATGTCTCCCTTGTTATTCTCTTGGGCTGCCCAAAGCGGGCGCCTATCCTCGAGCCGGAAGCATCAATAGCGGCTGAGACGCCGAGCCGCTATTGGCCGTTAGCAGGGCAGCCATTCGCGACCATGCCGCTGCGCTCCCTCTCCCGCTTGCGGGAGAGGGTTGGGGAGAGGGTGTCTCCGCAATGGGAGAGTCCCGGTGAGGAAAGAACCCTCACCCGCCACGCTTCGCGTGTCGGCCTCTCCCGCAAGCGGGAGAGGCGAAGCCAATGCGCGGCAACGCTTGCGTCAGCTCGCAGCGGCCGTCGTCACCGTATCGCGCTGGCGTTTCATGACGATCTTGTTGAGCGCGCCGAGATAGGCCTTGGCCGAGGCGACCAGCGTATCCGGATCCGCCGCGCGCGCCGTCATCGACCGTCCCTCCTGCGACAGCCGCACCGAGACTTCCGCCTGCGCGTCGGTGCCTTCGGTCACCGCGTGAACCTGGTACAGCTCGAGCTTGGCCTCGTGCGGCACGAGACGCTTGATGCAGTTGAACACCGCATCGACCGGCCCGTTGCCCTCGGCCTCCTCGATTCTGATCTGGCCGTCGACGTCGAGCTTCATGGTCGCACGCTGCGGGCCATGGGTGCCGGCGATCACGGTCAGCGAGGTCAGCTTGATGCGGTCGTGCGAGGCCGCCATCTCCTCGTCGACCAGCGCCTCGATGTCCTCGTCATAGATGTCCTTCTTGCGGTCGGCGAGCGCCTTCATCCGCGTGAACGCATCTTCCAGCTGGTTCGGGCCGAGCTTGTAGCCCATCTCCTCCAGCTTGTGCACGAAGGCGTGGCGGCCGGAGTGCTTGCCGAGCACCAGCGACGACTGCTTCAGGCCGACCATTTCGGGCCGCATGATTTCGTAAGTCGAGGCGTCCTTCAGCACGCCGTCTTGGTGGATGCCGCTCTCATGCGCGAACGCGTTCCGGCCGACGATCGCCTTGTTGTACTGGACCGGAAACGAGGTCGCCGCCGACACGACCTTGGAGGCGCGGGTCAGCTGCGTGGTGTCGATCTTGTTCCAGTACGGGAATTTGTCGTTGCGCACGTTGATCGCCATCACGATCTCTTCGAGCGCCGCATTGCCGGCGCGCTCGCCGATCCCGTTGATGGTGCACTCGACCTGGCGCGCGCCGCCGACGATGCCGGCAAGCGAGTTCGCGACCGCCATGCCGAGGTCGTTGTGGCAGTGCACGGAGAACACGGCCTTGTCGGAGTTCGGCACACGCTCGATCAGCGTCTTCATGAAATGAGTGTATTCCTCCGGCACCGTGTAGCCGACGGTATCGGGAATGTTCACCGTGGTGGCGCCGGCCCTGATGACGGCTTCGACGATGCGGCACAAAAAGTCCATCTCGCTGCGGGTGCCGTCCTCGGCCGACCATTCAACGTCGTCGATCTGGTTGCGGGCGCGCGCGACCATCGCGACCGAGGTCTCGATCACTTGCTCCGGCGTCTTGTTCAGCTTCACCCGCATATGCAGCGGCGAGGTCGCGATCACGGTGTGGACGCGGCCGCGTTTTGCGAACTTCACCGCTTCGGCGCAGCGGTCGATGTCGGCAGGATGGGCGCGGGACAGGCCGGCGATGACGGCGTTCTTGGAACGGCGGGCGATCTCGCTCACCGCCTGGAAGTCGCCTTCGGAGGTGATCGGGAAGCCGGCCTCGATGACGTCGACGCCCATATCGTCCAAGAGCTCGGCGACCTCGAGCTTTTCCTCGAAGGTCATGGTGGCGCCGGGGCATTGCTCGCCGTCGCGCAGCGTGGTGTCGAAAATGATGACGCGGTCCTTGTCGGACTTGTTCGCGGGAGCCATTTCAAATTCCTTTTGAGCTTTGGCGCCGGTCATCTGCCTTGAGCGCCTGAGGTTGTCCGGTGACCTCGTACAAACCCCTGAGTGCCCAGGCGCGTGGCGCCCAGCCGGCCCTCAGGGGCAGGTAAGAAGAAGCCCGCCAAGAAGGAGGGTGGGCAGCAGCGCGGCCGGGATCGCGGCGGCGGCCAGAGCCACCTCCCTCGAAATCCCATCGATTTGGCCGCGAATCAGCATTGCCAGACCCTTTGAGCCAAGAATCCTCGGTCAAAACCATTGACGGTTGGTTGCCGGGAGGCTCGATGCGTCCGTTTCTAGACGAGAAATAGGCGCAACTGCAACGCCAAAAGATGGTCAGGGGAGCTGACCTGATTGAGCGTGGCGCCCTGCTGAACCGTCATTCGGGCAAGGTGACGGGAATGGATTGGCGTGCGCTCCTCGCATTTAGCTCGCGCGGCGGGCGCGGGCTCTGGTCTCCCAGCGGTCCAGCATCTGGCCGAGCTCGCCGGTGGGCACGGGCGCAGCCGGTTTGGTGCGCGCGATCTCGTTGGTGTTGGCCGGCGCGGTGGTGCGGTCCCAGTCCGGCCGCGCGTAGCCGCGCATGCGGCGGGCCTCCGCATGCCGCTTGCGGGAGATCATCTCGCGCGTGAAATAGCCGGCCGCGAATGCGATCCCAAGCAATACGATCAATATGACAACGCCACCCACGACCAACTCCGACCTGTGCCCCGGAGGTTTTGTGCGCGGCAATAGGCACGAAATCAAGGCTGCAAATGCGCCAGGCCCAGTTCGTCCAAACTTCTGCGCAGAATAGTCGTTGACGTGTTCGTATGCAGGTTCTTGCGCAGCACCGCCCCCGTTTTGGACAGACTTGCGACGAAATCACGACATCATCCGGCAATCGCCTGAAGCATGCAAAGCCGGCTCTCGCAACCGGCCGCGGACCGCATTAACCTCCCGCTGCTCGGCCGGATCAACCGGCCAGCCGAACATGATCGGGAGGACGCGATGACACGCCAAGAGGCTCGTGACCACGAGCCGCGTGACCAGGACGCTGCGCTTTCACGACGAACACTGGTGCAAGGAGTTGTGCAAGGACTTGCACTCGGTGCCGCCGCCACGCTGACCGGTGCCGGCTCGGCGCTGGCCCAGACGGGACCAGCCGCACCGCCGACGACGATCACCACGCCGCCGCGCGATTTCGGCCCGCGCGGCGCGCCGACCACCTATTTCTGGGACCCTGATATCATCGCGGTCGATCCGTCCTTCAACGATCTCGCCCAGCCCAACACCGCGATCAAGCGCCTCCACACTGGCGTGTTGTGGGCCGAGGGCCCGGCGTGGTGCGCACAGGGGCGCTATCTGTTGTGGAGTGACATTCCGAACAACCGGCAGATGCGCTGGAGCGAGGACGACGGCCATGTGAGCGTGTTCCGCTCGCCGTCCAACTATTCCAACGGCAACTCGTTCGACTTCCAGGGCCGCCAGCTCTCCTGCGAGCATCTGACGCGGCGGGTGACGCGCTACGAGCACGACGGCACCGTGACCGTGCTCGCCGACTCCTATCAGGGCAAGCGGCTGAACTCGCCGAACGACATCGCAGCCCATCCCGACGGCAGCTACTGGTTCACCGATCCGCCCTATGGCGGCCAATTGTACGAAGGCGAGCCCGATGGTCCGGGCGGACCAAGCAATGCTGGCGGCAAGCTCAATCCGCGGATCGGACAGCCGGCCGGCTTCGCCCCGGGCAAGCGCGAGCTGCCGACCAATTGCTACCGCATCGACCCCTCAGGCCGCATCGATCTCGTCGTGACTGAGGATCAGGTGCCCGATCCGAACGGTCTCTGCTTCTCGCCCGATTTCAAGAAGCTCTATGTCGTCTCGACCGGCAAGGGTCCGGGCGACACGGGCGCGGGCGGCAAGAGTGAGGTCTTCGTATTCGACGTCGGCAGCGACAACAAGTTGTCCAACCAGAAGCGGTTCAGCGATTTCGTGATCGATGGCGTGAAGTGCGGGCCTGACGGCGTGCGCTGCGACGTCAACGGCAATGTCTGGGCTTCCAGCAATGCCGGTCGCGCCGTCGGCTATAACGGCGTCACGGTGTGGTCGCCGGAGGGCAAGCTCATCGGCCGCATCCGCCTGCCGGAGGTCTGCGGCAACATCACCTTCGGCGGCCCCAAGCGCAACCGCCTGTTCATGGCCGCGAGTCAGTCGATTTACGCGGTGTATACGGCGACGCAAGGCGCCGGCCCGGGCTGAGGCGTGCGGCTTCAAAAAGATGGTGCCGGCGCAATGCGCGCCGGCACCAGATTTCGCCGAAGATCCCGAACCGGCCTCGGCCCGCGTGTCAGTTGTCACCACGCTTTGGCGGCGCCGGCACGGCGGTTCGATTGGCGGGCACGATCTGCGGCTGGAACGCGAACACCTCGCGGGTGCGGTCGTCCACGAACACCTTCAGCCACTGCACATCGTTGTTGCCGTTCGCCTGATTGTCGCCAAAGGTCTCGACGCGGACGAAGTTTTCAAGCCGCCGGCCCTTGTCATCAAGGAATGGCCGATCGATCCGGAAATAGTGGGAGTCGCCATGAACGTAGGCGACGGGCCTGCCGAAGCCGACCACTTCATCCCGCAGCGCCAGCAGGAAGGCCTGGAAACCGTCCGGATTGGTATCGGTTTCCTTGAGCGTCTTCGGGTCACGCAACGGGGACCGGGTTGCGTCGGACTGATCCCAGCCCGGATCCGCCTGCGAGATGAACATGATCGCCGCGGCGCGGTAGGTTCTCGCCACATCGAAGGTCTGCTGCATCCACAGGATGTCGGCGTTGTTGCGCGCGGCCCATTCGGCGTCATCGGGCAGCGTATCGCAACGGTTGTTGCACGATCCCTGAATGTTGAGCGTCGCGTAGACGACGCCTTTCATGATCCAGCGGCGATTTTCGACGCAACCGGTCAACTGGTTGTTGTGATCAAGACACAGCCTGTCGTGCTGCACCTGCTGCTTGATCGGCCGCTGACCAAGGGAATAATCGGTGCTGAAGAAAATCTTCCGCTCGTAATCGAGCCGCTCGCGCGAGGAGAACGAGCCGTTCGATGCTCGATCGCAGTCGGTCCAGTCGTTGTCGCCGGTGGTGAACATCGCAGCCGACTTCAGCGCGTTGAAATATCCGAGGCCCTGCTGGTACAGAGCGTCGCTGCAGGTGGTGGGGGTCACCGATCCCGGCGTGCCGTTGCCGGCCTTCAGGTCGCCATCATGAACCGTGAAGGCGAGCTTCTGCTCGTTCATGTCGGCGATCAGGTTAGGCACGCCGACCTGCGCCTGGAGGTCGGAATATGGCAGATCGCCCCACAATCCGATAGCGTAAGCCCGGCTCTCGCCTCCTCTGTCGCTGTCGTCATCGTCAGCGTGCGCGCCGACGATCGGGCTGATCGCAAAGCAGGCTGCCAGCAGAAGAAAGCTCATCCTGCGCAGCTTGCCGTAAACGCCTTCCAACTTCCCTCGACCGAGTCTCTTCATGGTTTGCTCCCCAGACAGCTTTGGACAATAGGCGGCTCATCACAGGGACAACGTCGCGTTGTCCTGCGCCAAGCCAGGTTATGAAATGAGAGAAAGCCCGCCCGTAGCTTCAATTTGCCGCGGTGAAGCTAGCTGCGGGTTGTGACGCCCACGTGAAACATTTTGAAACACGGCGCACTGATGCAGAGTTGCGAACGTGTGATCGACAAGGAGAGAGAGCATGCGCGTTGTGATCTGCGGCAGCGGCGTGATCGGGGCCTGCACCGCCTGGTTTCTTCGCCGGCACGGCATCGACGTCATCGTCGTCGAGCGGACCGGTATCGCGGCCGCCGCATCGGGCAAGGCCGGCGGCTTCCTGGCGCGCGACTGGTGCGCTGGGTCGCCCCTCGATGCGCTGGCGCGCCGCAGCTTTTCGCTTCACGCGCAGCTGCCGGACGAGATCGCAGGCGACTGGGGCTATCGCCCGATGAACGCGTATAGCGGCTTCGTTGCGTCCGGCGATGATGCGCGCCGGACTGCGCCATCCGAGCTGAGCTGGCTCAGCGACGGCATCGTCATCGCACAGCGCATCGGCACGCCGCAGACGACCGCGATCGTTCATCCCGGTAAGTTCACATCGGCCATGATGAATGCTGCGCTCGCGCAGGGCGCCGAGCTTCGCCTTGGCCGCGTTACCGGCATCGTGCGCGATGCAAATGGCACGCGTGCGAAAGGCGTCGAAATCGACGGCGACATCATCGCGGCGGATGCCGTCCTGATCGCGATGGGCCCATGGTCGCTGCTCGCGGCGCAATGGATGAGCCTGCCCGCGGTTTATGGCCAGCGCAGCCCGAGCATCGTGTACGACCTCGGCGCCAACGTGCCGGCCGATGCGTTGTTCCTGGAGCACGACGAGAACGGCAGCGCCGTCTCGATCGAGGTCTTCCCGCGCGCCGACGGCAGCACGCATATCACGGCCTTGTCCGACATCGCACCGCTGCCGCTCGATCCGGCAGCCGTGACGCCGGACAGCGACGCGATCGCACGGCTGCAAGCCATGTCCGAGTGCCTGTCGCCGCTGTTCGAGCCTGCGAAGATCATTGCGAAACAGGCCTGCTTTCGTCCGGTGACCCAGGACGGCCTGCCGCTAATCGGCCAGGTGCCGCAGAGTGAACGCCTTTATGTTGCGACTGGACATAATGTCTGGGGCATCCTCAATGCGCCCGCGACCGGCGAGGCGGTGGCGCAGCTGATCGCCGAGGGCGCGACGCGCGATGTGGACCTCGCGCCGTTCGATCCGGCCCGGCTCCAGCCGCTCGATCCATCGCTGCTGCAAGCGCGCTGAGCCGGCGCAGCAGCATCGCGGCTTCGATCGACGCTTGTTATTTGTGCGCCTTCGACACTCATGCATGCCCGTCGGCGAAATCTGCATGCCTCTGCGTGCAGCAGGTCTCCTGCACCTCTCCTGCCTGCATTTTACGCAGCGCTAGACTTTAGTCCCCTGCTCACACTCCGGAACGCGGTTTCACTTGCCGAGAATTCCCTCGCCGTTATAGTCGCGCCAATAGCTCAAAGAAGCTTGGTTCAAAGGGAGAAAACAACATGAATAATGCACTCTCTGTTGCATTGCGAATGACGCTTGGTGCGGGCGCGGTGGGCGCGGTGATAGCAGCCTCAGGCGCGGCACTGGCGGCGGATCCGATCAAGATCGGCGTGATCGCGGAAGCGCAGGCCATCGCCGGCGCTTCCATCCCACAAGCAGCGCAGCTTGCCGCCGACGAGATCAACGCCAAGGGTGGCGTCGACGGCCGCAAGATCGAGATCATCTCCTACGACAATCACTCCTCCTCGGCGGATTCCGTGCGCGCATTCCAGCGCGCGGTAAACGAGGACAAGGTCAACGCGGTCATCGCCAGCTATATCAGCGAGGTCGTGTTGGCGCTGGAGCCCTGGGCCTCGCGGCTGAAGACGCCGTTCGTGACGCCGGGCGCCGCCTCCAACGAGATCAGCAAGAGCGTCCACGCCGACTACGAAAGGAACAAGTATACCTTCCACGGCTATCTGACCTCGGCGGCGCTGGCGCTCTCGGTCTGCGACGCCGCCAAGGACCTTCTCGTCGACAAGATGCACATGAAGTCGGCCGTTATCATGAGCGAGGACGCCGCCTGGACCAAGCCGCTCGATGTCGGCTACGAGGAATGCCTGCCCAAGATCGGGCTGAAGGTGCTCGACCACATCCGCTTCTCGCCCGATACCACCGACTTCACGCCGATTTTCAACAAGATCGAAGGCGCCAAGCCCGACGTGATCATCACCGGCATCTCCCATGTCGGCGTGCAGCCGACGGTGCAGTGGAAGAACCAGCAGGTGCCGATCCCGATGTTCGGCATTTCCTCGCAGGCGACCAATGAGACCTTTGGCAAGGACACCAACCAGGCCGCCGAAGGCGTGCTCTACCAGGGGGTCTCCGGGCCCGGCGTCGCGGTGACGCCGAAGTCGGTGCCGTTTGCCGAAAACTTCAAGAAGAAGTTCGGCAACTATCCGTCCTACGCCGGCTACACTGCCTATGACGAGGTCTACTACATCGCCGATGCGGTGAAGCGCGCCGGCTCGACCGACGCCGACAAGCTGGTGACGGCGTTGGAGGGGACCGACTGGGAAGGCACGATCGGCCGCGTCCAGTTCTACGGCAAGGACGATCCTTTCACCCACTCGATCAAATACGGCAAGGGCCTGATCACCGGGCTGATGCTGCAATGGCAGGACGGCAAGCAGAGCGCGGTTTGGCCCAAGGACGTCGCCAAGGTCGACGTCAAGTTCCCGAGCTTCATCAAGCTCTCGAACTAGCAGGAACAGCTCCCGGGATCACCTCCCGGGAGCGTCCACATGCGGCACCCCGCAGCACCTTCCCTCGAAGCGGCAGTTTGACTGCCACCTGGCCAAATCATCAATGCGAGCTTTCCAGATCCTGATCGATGGCTTTGCCATCAGCGCTCTCTACGCTCTCGGTGCTACCGGCTTCACGCTGATCTTCGGCGTCTCCGGCGTGCTCAACCTCTCCCACGGCGCCATCATGGTGGCCGCAGCGGTCGCGGCCTGGGCCGCAGCCAGCATCCTCGGCGTCGGCACCTATGCCGGCGCGCTGATCGGGGTCGCGGTCGCCCTCGTCACCGCCTTTGCCACCTATTTCGCGGTGGTGAAGCCGATCCAGGACTCCCGGCGCATCCCGAACGAGGAGAAGGAGATCTTCGTCCTCACGGGAACGCTGCTCTGGGGCATCATGATCCAGGAGCTGATCGCCTATTTCTTCACCAACAACGCCAAGACCGTGCTGCCGATCGTCGAGGGCGTGGTCGATATTCTCGGCGTGCGCACCCCGCGCAACGAGATCTTCACCGCCATCGTGTGCTGTCTCGTGATTGCGCTGCTGTGGCTGCTGGTGAACCGCACCCGCACCGGCAAGGCGGTGCTGGCGGCCTCGATGAACCCGCGCGGCGTCACCTTGCTCGGTCTCGAGCTCACCAACATCTACATCGTGGTCTGGGCGATCTATGGCATCCTCGCCGGCATCGCCGGCGTGCTGCTCGGCATGTTCCTCGGCGTCAGCTCCTACAGCGTCGGGCCGCTGACGGCGAGCGCGTTCTCGATCGTCGTGCTCGGCGGGCTCGGCAGCGTGTCCGGCTCGCTGATCGCGGCCTTCGTGGTCGGCTATCTCGAAACGCTGACGGCCTATCTGGTCTCGCCGGCCTATCGCACCATCCCGGCGCTGCTGCTGCTCGTGTTCGTGATGTATATCCGGCCCCAGGGCCTTCTGGGGAGGCGCTGAGATGACCACCTTCTTCACCTCGCGCCTGTTCTTCGTCTCGCTTGCGCTCGTCGTCATCGCAGCGACGCTGCCGCTTTACGTCTCCGGCTATGTGCTGGGCCTGCTCACCGTCGCGTTCTATTTCGGCGTGTTTGCGATGGCCTGGGACCTGCTGTTCGGCTTTGCCGGCGAAGTCAATTTCGGGCCGACCTTCCTGATCGGCGTCGGCGCCTACACGGCCGGCATTTTGAACAACCAGTTCGGCTGGTCGGTCTATCTCTGCATCGTGCTGGGGGCGCTCGCCTCCGTCGTCGCCGGCCTCGTGCTGGCGCTGCCGGCGCTGCGGGTCCGTGGCCCCTATTTCGGCCTGACCACGCTGGTCGCAGTCTTGATGCTCCAGAACTTCATCGTCGTGTTCGCTGACCTCACTGGCGGCGAGATCGGGCTCACCATCCCCGACGTCATCAGCATCAATGCCGGCGCCAATTACTGGATCGCGCTCGGCTTCATGACGATCTCGGCCGCGATCCTCTACGGCCTGTCGCAATCGCCTGTTGGACTCGTGCTCCAGGCCAGCGGCCAGGACCCGGTGCAGGCCGGCGCGCTCGGCTTCAACATCGTCAAGCACAAGCTCGCCGCCTTCATCGTCTCGGCGTTCTTCTCGGGGCTGTCGGGCGCGCTCTTGGTGTTCTACTTCGGCACCGCCTCGGTCGGCACCGTCGTCGACGTCGCGGTGGGCGTCAACGTCATCGTCTCGGCCGTGCTCGGCGGACGGCGCACCGTGCTTGGTGCTGCGCTGGGCGCGATCTTCCTGATCGTCGCCGGCGAATTCCTGCGGCCGACCGGCGAGCTTGCGACCTTCATCGTCTCGGCGGTCGCGCTGCTCGTCGTGCTGTTCTTCCCCGGCGGCTTCCTCGGAGCGGCCCTCTCGCGTGAGGCGCGTTCGTGATGGATATGAGCCTTTCAAACCGGGCCGTGCTCGAAGTCCGCGGTCTCACCAAACGCTTCGGCGGATTGACGGCGGTCAAGAACCTCGGGTTCGAGGTTAATGGCGGCGAGATCTTTGGCCTGATCGGTCCGAACGGGTCGGGCAAATCGACCGCCATGAAGAGCGTGATGGGCATCGAGCGCCCGACATCAGGCGAAGTCATCTTTGAAGGCGAGAATATCGCCGGCCTGCCCGCGCACAAGATCGCGCGCAAGGGCTTTGGCATGGTGTTCCAGCACTCGCGGCCGCTGAACCGGCAGACGGTCCTGGAGAACATCATGGTCGCGCTGCTGCCGGACAGCCTATTCATGCTGTTTCCCGACAAGGCGCTGGTCGAGCGCGCCAAATGGATCGCCGACCGGGTCGGGCTCGGCAGCGTAATGAACCGCCGTCCGCCGACGCTGCCCTTCGCCGATCTGCGCCGGCTCGAGCTCGCCAAAGCGATCGCCCGCGATCCCAAGGTCGTGCTGGTGGACGAGCCCTTCGCCGGCCTGACGCGGGCGGAGGTCGACGTCTTCTCCGACCTGATCCGCAGCTTCCGCGACGAGGGCCGCGCGGTGATGCTGGTCGACCACAACGTCAAGAGCGTCGCCGCGCTCGTCGACCGCGTGCTCGCAATGTATCTCGGCGAGGAGATCGTCACCGGTAAGGCCGAGGACGTGATGAAGAACGAGACCGTGCGCCGGGTCTACCTCGGCGGCGCGATCGAAACCCATGCGCGGCCCGAGACCAGCTTCAAGGACAAGGTGCCGCTGCTCCAGGTCGAGAATGTCAGCGTGTTCTACGGCAAGGCGCAGGCGCTGGAGAACGTCTCGATCCACGTCCACGAGGGCGAGTTCGTCTCGGTCGTCGGCCTCAACGGCGCCGGCAAGACCACGCTGTTCAACACCATCTCCGGCTTCCTGCCCTATACCGGCGAGATCATGCGCGGCGGCGACAAGCTGCGCGGCACCAGCCCGGCGAAGATCGCGCGCAGCGGCCTCGTGCAATGCCCGGAATCGCGCGAGCTGTTCGGCGAGATGAGCGTGCGGGAGAATCTCGATCTCGGCGGCCAGCATCTTTCCGACGACAAGCGCGCGGCGCAGCTGGCCTGGCTGTTCGAGCTGTTCCCGATCCTGAAGGAGCGCCAGGGCCAGATGGCGCAGACGCTCTCCGGCGGCGAGCAGCAGATGCTGGCGATCGGCCGCGCGCTGATGATGCAGCCGCAGATCCTGATCCTCGACGAGCCGACGCTGGGCCTTGCCCCCGTCATCCTCGAGCAATTGTCCAAGGCGCTGGAGAAGCTGCGTCAGACAACGTCGATCACGGTGCTGCTCGGCGAGCAGAACGTCACCTTCGCACTGCCGCATGCCGACCGCGTCTATGTGCTGGAGCATGCGCGGATCGTCTGGGAGGGGGATCCGGGCCGCTTCGCAACCGAGGCCGGCGCGGATTTTCTTTAAGTCCTCGATATCAACAAGAAGCATAGAAAGGGAAACGACCATGCGATCTTCAGTTCTCAGCGGCAGCTTCATCGCCTCGGCGCTGGCGCTGTGCCTTGCCGCCCCCGCCTACGCGCAATCGAACGATCCGATCAAGATCGGCGTCATCGCCGAGGTGCAGTCGATCGCGGGTGCCGCGACCCCGGGCGGCGCGCAGATCGCCGCCGATGAGATCAACGCCAGGGGCGGCATCCTCGGCCGCAAGATCGAGATCGTCACCTATGACAACAAGAGCTCGTCGGCCGATTCCGTGCGCGCGTTCCAGCGCGCGGTAAGCGAGGACAAGGTCTCGGCGGTGATCGCGAGCTACATCTCCGAGGTGGTGCTGGCGCTGGAGCCGTGGGCGGCGCGGCTGAAGATGCCGCTGATCACGCCCGGCGCGGCCTCGAACGAGATCACCAAGGCGATCCACAACGACTACGAGAAGAACAAGTACACCTTCCACGGCTACCTGACCTCGGCCGCGCAAGCGCAGCTCGTCTGCGACGCCGCCAAGGACCTCCTCGTCGACAAGCTCAAGTTCAAGACCGTCGCGATCATGAGCGAGGACGCCGCCTGGACCAAGCCGCTCGACGTCGGCTACGAGGCCTGCCTGCCGAAGGCCGGGCTGAAGGTGGTCGAGCATGTCCGCTTCTCGCCTGACACCACCGACTTCACGCCGATCTTCAACAACATCGAAAGCAAGAAACCCGACGTGATCGTCACCGGTATCTCGCATGTCGGCGTGCAGCCGACGGTGCAGTGGAAGAACCAGCAGGTGCCGATCCCGATGTTCGGCATCAGCGCGCAGGCGCTGAGCCCGACCTTCTGGAAGGACACCAACGGCGCCGCCGACGGCGTGCCCTCGCTGGCTGTAGCGACGCCCGACGTTGCCGTGACCTCGAAGACAAAGCCGTTCGCGGCCGCCTTCAAGGCCAAGTTCGGCACGCCGCCGGCCTATACCGGCTACACCGCCTATGACGAGGTCTACATCATCACCGACGCGATCAAACGCGCCGGCTCGACCGATCCCGACAAGATGGTCGCGGAGATGGAGAAGACCAATTTCGAGGGCACGATCGGCCAGATCCAGTTCTACGGCAAGGACGACGAGTTCACCCACGGCATCAAGTCCGGCCCCGGCGCCGTGACCGGCCTCGTCTTCCAGTGGCAGGACCAGAAGCAGGTCGTGGTCTGGCCGGAGAAGATCGCCGAGGGCAAGCTGAAGTTTCCGAACTTCGTCAAGCTCTCGCAGTAATCGGGTCGCATTCAGATAAGCCCATCGCTCCGCAGGGAGCGGTGGGCTTTTTCTTTGCCTTTCGCAGATGCGTTGTGCCGCGCCACGCGCGTATCGACCTTGGGCGATGTTGACTTTCCGCCGTCCCGCTCGCCATACTTCGCAAAAAAGCAAGAACCAATCATAAGACGGTTTTGAGGGAGGATAGGATGCCGACTTCACGCAGGCAGCTGCTGAAGGGTACGGCGGCTGCCGCCGCCACGCTCAGCCTCGATTGGACGCGGGCCCAGGCCCAAGCCGAGAATTTGCGCATCGGCCTGATCTACGACCTCACTGGCCCCTTCGCCGCCGGCGGCTCTGTCGCCTCCTCGGTCGGCGCGCAGATCGCGATCGATCTCGTCAACGAGAAGGGCGGCATCGGCGGCAAGACCAAGATCGTGCCGGTTGCCGCCGACTCCCAGAGCAAGGCCGACGTCGCCATCAACGAGGCCGAGCGGCTGATCAGCCAGGAAAAGATCGACATCATCAATGGCGTCTATTCCAGCGCGCACGCGGTGCCGATGGCGGCGAAGGTCGAGCAGCAGAAGAAGATCCTCTGGATCACGACTGCGGTCTCGACCGCCGTGTTCAAGGACAAGAACCTGCAATATGTGTTTCGCGCGCAGATCCATTCCGATCAATATGGCCAGGCCTTCGCCGGCTTCATCGCCGAGCATGCGCAAGGCAAGCTCGGCATGGACCCAAAGGACGTCAAGGTCGCGCTGATCCACGAGGATGGTCCCTATGGCGTCGGCGTTGCCGCGGCCGACGAGGCCTACGCCAAGCAGGCGGGCATCCAGGTCGTGCTGCGCGAGGGCTATTCGGCCTCGGCGCCCGATCTCTCGGTGCTGGTGACGAAGATCAAGCGTGCCAAGGCCGACGTGATCTCGCATGCCGGCTACAACCCCGACATCACCCTGTTCCTGCGCCAGGCCCGCGAGAGCGGCTTGCGCTTCAAGATGCTGTTCGGCGCCGGTGCCGGCTACAGCCAGCTCGACAAGCTGCGCGCGACCTTCGGCACCGACATCGACAATTTCTGCAACATCGATCCGGTGCCGGCGCAGCTGCTCGATCCCGCCAAGCTCGCGCCCGGCATGGGCGATCTGATCAACGCGATGGTCACGCGCTACAAGGCCAAGACCGGCGCGACCGACGTGCCGCCGCACTGCTCGATGGGCTTCAACCAGACCTGGGTGCTGCTCAACAACGTGCTGCCGGTCGCCAAGGAGAAGTACGGCAGCTTCGAGCCGGAGGCGATCCGCAAGGCCGCGCTCGACGTCGACATCCCCGCCGGCGGCACCATCCAGGGCTATGGCGTCAAGTTCTTCCCGCCGGGCACGCCGCTCTCCGGCCAGAACGAGCGTTCGACGCCGGTGGTGATGCAGAACGCCGGCGAGCACATCTCGGTGGTGTGGCCGACCAACATCCGTACGAAGGACCCGGTCTTCCCGCTGCCGAAGGGATCGACCTACGGCGCGTGACAGACGCACACCGCAGCGGCTCCCACCCTCCCCTGGAGGGGGAGGGCTCACATCGAGCGCAGCGAAAATGTGAGACGGGATGGGGTGATCTCTCCAATCGGCAGTGCCCGCGAGGAGAGATCACCCCACCCCGCTCGCGCTTCGCGCGATCGACCCTCCCCCCCTCCAGGGGAGCGTAAGTGAGCGTCGCATCCGCGATTGCGACGGCCTACAACACCACCCGCCGCCCCTCCTCCGCCGCCCAGTACCCCGCGTAATTCACCTTGATCGTCTCGTACGCCAGCGCGAGATCCGACAGCGGCTGGCGGCCGGTCGCGGCGCATTCCATGAAGTCCTGGATCTCCTGCAAATAGCCGCGCGTCCATTCCTCTTCGAGGCAGACATATTGCCAGCCGGTTTTGCGATCGACCTTCTCGGTGATGTAGACGCTGGCGAGCTTCTCCTCGGAGGTCTGGTAGCTCATCAGATGCGTGTTCGGCGTGATGTTGGCAAACAGCGAGCCGCCGCTGGTGTAGGTCTCGATCAGGTTGCGCACGCCGCCCATGATCATGTCACCGGAGAATACGGTCGCCTTGGTGCCGTCGGAGAAGGTCGCGGTCAGCGTGCCCCAGTCCTCGACATCGACCGGATTGGCCTTGATATAGCTGCGCTCCTCCGGCTTCAGACCGGCGGTGACATTGCCGACATCGCAGGTGACGCTGGCAACGCGGATGTTCTCACCGCGCGCCTTCGCTTCGACCTGCTTGAGATAGAGCACGGCCGAGAGCGGATGGCAGCCCATGCGGATCAGCGAGCCGCCGCCGGTCATGGCCCATTGCGCGGCATGCGCGGCGTGCGAGCCGGAATGGCTCTCCTCGCCCTTCATGAACAGGATCTTGTCTTTGGTCGCCTTGATGATCTCCGCGATCTTGGTCACCGCCGGCGCGTAGATCCAGTCCTCGGCATACATGAAGAGTTTGCCGGTGCGCGCGATCGCCGCCCGGGTCGCGTCCATCTCTTCCAGCACGCGCTCATACATCAGCGCCTTCGGCACGTGCTTGCCGATCGGCTGCGCATCGCCCGCGCGGCCGAAATAGCCTGCGAACGGCTTTTCGCAGATCACATGCTTGCCGGCCTGCATCGCCGCCACAATCATCTCCGCATGCAGGTTGGGCGGGGTGCAGATGTCGATGACGTCGAGCTCGCGGTCGGCGATCAATTCGGGGAAGCTGCGATAGACCTTCGCAATCCCGTGATGCCCCGCGAATTCGACGACGCGCTCGCCGCGCGCGGCCACCGCCGCGACCTCGACGTCCACACCATAGACGCGCCGGAACGCATACATATGCAGCTCCGACACGAAGCCACAGCCGACGAGTCCCACCCTGATTTTGGCCATAGCGCCCCCTTGCTTGGGGCCGCACTATAGCGCGCTCCGAGACCTAATCCACCGAGACCCGCACCACGCCGGCACTCATCATGCCGAGCGCGCGGGCCGCCGGCACCGAGAGATCGACGATGCGGCCGCGGATGAAGGGCCCGCGATCGTTGACGCGACACTGGATCGTGCGTCCGCTGTAGGACACCTTGAGCACGCTGCCGAACGGACGCGTGCGATGGGCGCATGTCATCTCGCCCCTGCCCGCTTTCGCGTAGCCGTAGTATGAGGCTAGTCCGCTTTCGGCATTTGCAACTGAAATGAAGGCGAGAGATGAGGTCGTCAAACAAAGCAAGAGTGTCGGCTGCGCTCGCACGGCACCGCTCCCGGTTGGCCCTGCCCGGCGCTGCAAACGTCGCTTTGTTCCCTTAAGTTCCCAAAACACTGCCGCGCGATGCGCGGCAGTGCCATCACACATTGTTACTGTTTGTGAAAGACCAGCGTGCGGACCTCGATGCTTTCGCGCGGCGCCGCATCTTGCGGCGTGGTCGGATCGACGAAAGCGGTGTGCGGCCCGAACCGCGTGCGGCCGTCGGTTGCGGAATCGTAGCATTTGAGCAGCAGCGCCTCGTCCGGCGTCATCTCGGGGAAATAGAACCAGCGATGGTTCGGATTGTATTTCACCGAATAGGTCTCGCCGCGGCGGTTGGGATAGATCAGGTCGGAGGCGACGAGATCGTCCGGCGCAATCGTGCTGCCGTCCGCCATCGCCAGCGGTGAATCGCGCAATGGGCCGCGGATCGGCCGCCACAAATTGATCACCTGCACGCGGCCCTTCAGCAGCTCCTCGGCCTCATCGGGCAGATGCTCGCGCACGCGGTTGGCGCCGGACACGGCAGTCTGGTCGACATGGACGCGCGTTGCGGGCTGGCGCGGTCCGGCGCCGCGAATGTCGGCCGCACCTTCGACGCGCTTGCGCACGGTGTGATCGAAGATGACGACGCGATCCGCCTTCAGCGTCGCGCGCAGGAAGGCCTCGACGGCGGGATAGTAGACCGCCTTCACCTCCTCCTCGTTGTAGAAATCCTTCACCCCCGTTGGATGGCGCACCAGCGCAAAGCCCTCGCGGTCGAGCGAGAAGTTCTGCGCGATCAGGCGCGCATCGAAGATCGGCACCAGATGTGGCTCCGGCAGCGACGTGCTCTTGGGCTCGCCGGGCGGCGGATCGAAGGCGTAGGTGCGCGGCTTGCCTGATGTCGGTGCGAGATAGTTGAGTTCGGCGGTGACGAAGGGAAGCGACTCGATTTTTGTTTCTTGCAGGCCCATGGCCGGTCTCCCGATGTGATCGTCCTTGAGAGTTTTGACGGGAGGCGGCGCGCTGCAAGGCAGGCCCGCGAAATAGCAATGGGGGTGTTGCCGGAAGCGGCAAATGCAGATGGAATATTTCGAACACCGAAGCCGCGCCGGCAGCAATATTCTCACTTCACGGGCGCTTGAGGGACTCGTGAGGACACCGTGCTTTGCGCGGGTGGTATCGGCCGCGCAGGATGCGTGAGGCTGTCGACCGCAGCTTCACGGCTGCGGCCGCAGCATCGCCGAACCCAGGTCTTGCCTGCATGGGCCTGATCGTGTGGCTGTCGCCCTAACTCACCAATATCCGCGGTAATAGTGACGGTGATAAACCCGGTACGGCCGGTAGTAGCCGTAGCTATAGCCGTAATACGGCCGGTAGGGCCGATAATATCGCGGATAGGCGTAGGCCGGCCCGTAGCCGTAATAGGCCGGCGCATAACCGTAGCCATAGTACGGGCCGCCGTAATAGCCGTAGTCGTAAGGCGCGCTGCTGGCGATGGCGCCGCCGATGATCGCGGCGGCCGCGAGACCGCCGAGGCCCCATCCCCAGCCGCCCCGCCAATGCACCTGCGTGACGTCATCGCCGGCCGCGGCCTTCATGGTCGCGACATTGGTCGGCAGCGGCGCCGCACCGGCCTGCCCAATTTGGCCGGCCACGACAGCGGCGGCCAGCGAACAGGCAATTGCCGTTTTCCAGATCCTCATCGTCTTGCTCCCTGTCTGACACTCTCCTCGAAAAGGTGATCGCCGGGGCACGATCGGGCATCCTTGCGCCAAATCAAAGCCTCGGAAAATCGAGGCTTCCCGTTGCGTGCGCCGCACAAGCGTTCATCTGCCTCAGTCGTCATCGGCCGGCACGGGCTCAGCGCACGGATGTGACGCCGGTACGACGGAGCCGGAGGCCACCACGGCAAAGCATTAAGCTTCCCGCGCGTTCGCAACCAACAACCACCTTTCCGATTTACTATTCGTACCGTTACTATCGGTTCCAATAGTGCGCGGCCGGGAGGCTTCTCGCGAAGCGCCAGAGGTGTGGGAGGATGACATGAGTGCCGCGAGACCCGAGCCGCTTGCCCGTCAGGCGCTGGCGTTCGTCCTGGCCGGCGGACGCGGCAGCCGGCTCCTCGAGCTGACCGACCGGCGCGCCAAGCCGGCGGTCTATTTCGGCGGCAAGTCCCGCATCATCGACTTTGCATTGTCGAACGCGGTGAACTCCGGCATCCGCCGCATCGCGGTCGCAACCCAGTACAAGGCGCACAGCCTGATCCGGCATCTCCAGATGGGCTGGAATTTCTTCCGCCCCGAGCGCAACGAGAGTTTTGACATCCTCCCCGCGAGCCAGCGCGTGTCGGAGAGCATGTGGTATGTCGGCACGGCCGATGCGGTCTACCAGAACATCGACATCATCGAATCCCATGCCTGCCGCTTCATCGTCGTGCTGGCCGGGGACCACATCTATAAGATGGACTACGAGGTGATGCTGCGCCAGCACGTCGACAGCGGCGCCGACGTCACCGTCGGCTGTCTCGAAATGCCGCGCCAAGAATCTTCCGGCTTCGGCATCATGCATATCGACGAGAACGGCTGGATCAAGGAGTTCCTGGAGAAGCCGAAAGATCCGCCGCCGATGCCGGGCAAGCCCGACGTCTCGCTGGCCAGCATGGGCATCTACGTCTTCAACGCCAAATTCCTGTTCGACCAGCTCAAGCGCGATGCCGAGGACCCGCACTCCAACCACGATTTCGGCAAGGACATCATCCCCTACCTCGTCAAGAACGGCCGCGCGATGGCGCACCAGTACTCGACGTCCTGCGTCCGTTCCGGCAGCGACCAGCGCGCCTATTGGCGCGACGTCGGCACGGTGGACGCCTATTGGGCCGCCAATATCGATCTCACCGACGTGGTGCCCGAGCTCGATCTGTTCGACCGCGCCTGGCCGATCTGGTCCTATGCGGAGATCACCCCGCCCGCCAAATTCGTCCACGACGAGGAGAGCCGGCGCGGTTCGGCCGTCAGCTCCCTGGTCTCGGGCGGCTGCATTGTCTCCGGCGCGTCGCTGCGCCGTTCGTTGCTGTTCAGCGGCGTGCGCGTCAATTCCTACGCCAGCGTGGAGAACGCCGTGATCATGCCCTACGTCAATGTCGGGCGAGGCGCGCGGCTGAAGAACGTCGTGATCGACCGCGGCGTCGAGATCCCCGAAGGCCTCGTCGTCGGCGAGGACCCGGAATTCGACGCCAAGCGCTTCCGCACCACTGAGCAGGGCATCTCGCTCATCACCCAGCCGATGCTCGACAGGCTCAATACATGATGCCTGTTCGCGTCCTCGCGGTCGCCTCTGAAGTCTATCCCATTGTCAAGACCGGCGGCCTCGCGGATGTCGCCGGCGCACTGCCGGTTGCGCTGAAGGCGCACGGCGTCGAAATGCGCACCCTGATGCCGGGCTATCCCGAGGTGATGCGGCTGCTCGCGGGCGCGGACGAAATCCGGCACTGGCCGGACTATTTCGGCGGCCCCGGACGCCTGCTCGCAGGCTCGCGCGACGGGCTCGATCTGTTCGTGCTCGACGTGCCGCATCTCTATGCGCGGCCCGGCAACCCCTACGTCACCACTGAGGGCGTCGACTGGGCGGACAACGGCGTGCGCTTCGCGGCGCTGTCGCGCGTCGCGGCCGATATCGGCCACGGCCTCGTCCCGGCTTTCGTGCCCGATGTCGTGCATGCCCATGACTGGCAAGCCGGACTCGCGCCGGCCTATCTGCACTACGACAATCGCCCGCGGCCCGGTACCGTGATGACGATCCACAACATGGCCTATCAGGGCAAGTTCGCGCCCGAGTTGATCGGCTCGATCGGCCTGCCCTGGTCTTCCTTCAACGTCAACGAGATCGAATATTTCGGCGGCATCAGCTTTTTGAAGGCCGGCCTGCAATTCGCCGATCGCATCACTACGGTGTCACCGACCTACGCGCGCGAGATCCAGAGCGACGAAGGCGGCATGGGGCTCGGCGGCCTCCTGCGCGAACGCGCGGACGTTTTGAGCGGCATTCTCAACGGCATCGACATCGAAGTCTGGAATCCGCAAACCGATCCGCACATCGCCTACCGCTTCGGCGCCGAGGACCTGACGTTCCGGGCCGCGAACAAGGCGGTGCTTCAGCAGCAGTTCAATCTCGATTCCTCGGATGAGGCGCCGCTGCTCGGCGTCATCAGCCGGCTGTCCTGGCAGAAAGGGCTTGATCTCCTGCTCGAGGCGATTCCGACCATCCTGGGCGAAGGCATGCAGCTCGCGCTGCTCGGCAGCGGCGACCGCGATCTTCAGGATCGTTATCAGGCCGCCGCCCGCGCCAACCCCGGCCGGATCGGCGTCTTGATCGGCTATGACGAGGTTTTGGCGCATCTGATCCAGGCCGGCTCCGATGCGCTGATCGTGCCGTCGCGGTTCGAGCCATGCGGCCTGACCCAGCTCTGCGCGCTGCGCTATGGCGCCGTCCCGATCGTCTCGCGCGTCGGCGGCCTCGAGGACACCATCGTCGATATCGGCGAGGCCGACACGTCGGACCGCGACGCTACCGGCTTCAAGTTCGGGCCCGTGACAGCGGATGCCCTCGCCGGCACGCTGCGCAAGGCCAACACGACTTTCCATGACAAGCTGACCTGGCGCCGCCTGCAACTGAGCGGCCTTGCCACCGACGTCTCCTGGCGCAACCGCGCCGGCGACTATGCGGCGCTGTATCGCGCTCTCATGACGTCGCGCCGCAGCGCATGACCGCCCTCGAATCCATGCTATAGAGCGCGCATGGAACCGTTCGTGATCAAGCTGATCGGCTTTGCCGCCGCCACCTGCACCACTGTGGCCTACGCGCCGCAGGCCATCAAGGTGTGGAAGACCCGCTCCACCGCAGACATCTCGCTCGGCATGTTCCTGGTGATGGTGCTGGGCCTCGCGCTCTGGCTGATCTACGGCCTGCTCTCCGGCGATGCCCCGTTGGTCGCCGCCAACGCCATCACCATGCTGCTCGCCGGCGGCATTCTGGTGATGAAGCTGCGATACGGATGAGGCTTGCTCCGCCTCTCCCGCTTGCTTGCGGGAGAGGCCGACGTGCCCGGGCGATGCGAAGCATCGTCCCGCGCGCGGCGGGTGAGGGCTCTCGCCACGCAGGGACGTTCTCCGCAATCCCTTGGAATCCCGACGCGGAAGCACCCCACCCCAGCCCTCCCCCGCAAGCGGGAGAGGGAGAAGAGATCATCACCCAAACACATACGACGCCATCGCGACGTTCGCGACCTCGTCGACGAAGACGCGCTTGCCCACATCGCTGGCGGCGGCGCCGGCGGCCACCATCAGCGGCAGCAGATGGTCTTCACGCGGATGTGCCAGCCGCGCGCTCGGCGCGCTCTCCCAATCGACCAGCATCGCGTTGCGGCGCGCTGCATCGGGGTTGCTGATGGCCTCGTTCAGATAGGCTTCGAAATCATACGAGACCGGCTTGGACTCGGGCCGGTTGAAGCCGCGCATGTTGTGATAGGTCAACCCGCTGCCGATGATCAGAATGCCCTCGTCGCGCAGCGATGCGATCGCCTGCCCGGCCTTGATATGCTCGGCCGCATCGTAGCTGGCCTTCAGCGACAGCAGCACGATCGGCACGTCGGCATTCGGATACATCAGGCCGAGCGGCACGAAGGTGCCGTGATCAAAGCCTTGATTGGGGTCTTCCCGGCAGTCGAGGCCCGCGCGCGCAAGCAGCGCCTTCGCTTCCAAGGCAAGCTCGGGCTTGCCCGGCGCCGGATATTTGAGCTGATAGGTATGCTCGGGGAAACCGTAATAGTCGTACACCATCGGCGGATGCGCCGAGGTCGATACGTTGAAGGCATCGGCCTCCCAGTGGCCGGTGATGACGAGCACGGCCTTCGGCCTTTCCGGCAGCAGTTGCGGCAGCCGTGCGAACGCCTCGGCGGTTTTCGCATATTGCACCCGTCTGTCCTCCATGAACGGCCAGGGGCCGCCGCCGTGCGACAGGAACAGGGTCGGAAATCGCGTCATGGCTAAAGCTCGGCTCGAAGACGACATGCGCGTGCAGCAGCCGCGCAATCGCCGGCGAGCATAGGCAAACCGGCATGGTTAGCAAGCCGTTAACGATTTGCCTCCCACAATCGCTGACGTGTGGCCGAAGGAGTCGGCCGGTTGCCAGGGACGCGAGATGAGGAAGTTTGCGCTGGGGGACGTCGTCAACAGTGACAAGGGCCGTCGCGGTGTCGTTCGCGCCGCCTTCAAGTCCCGGGAAGGCCAGCAGTTCTATGCCGTCGAGAAGGACGGCGCGATGGACTATCTGGAGGAAGACCGGCTGAGCCCGGCGCCGCGCGTCGAACTCGCGGCTTAATCCAACTCATTTTTTTTGCTCTCACTTCGCGAGCCGGTCGAGGCGCTCCGACAAGGGATCGCCTCCGCTCGCGATGCGGTCGTTGGTGATCAGCAGCAGGCGATCGCGGTCTGCGGCCGCATCCCAGCGCGGCAGGTCGGGTCCGTTGGGATCGCCGCTCCTCGCAAAGTTGACCCAATAGCTGCGCATGCGCGTTGCGAGCTCGCGGTCGCGCCGCGAGAAGATGCCCGCACCGGGCACGCCTTCGACGCCGAAGATGAACTGCAATTCCCGTCCGTGACCGCCTTCCGGATTTGCGCGCCGCGCCTCGGGCACATAGCCGAACCGATAGCGGAACGTCGGCGCGCCGCGTGCGGCATGCAGGCGAGCCAGCAATCGCACCGGCTCGGAGAAAGTCTTGTCGGTGTAGAACCTCGCCGCGAGGTCCGAAGGTCTGGCGATATCGGGATAGAGCTTGCGCAGCTCGTCGCTCGTGGCGCCTGACGCCGCGAGCTCCTCCTTGAGGTCGAGGTCGGCGTCGAAACCCGTCTCGTCGTCGTTCGCGCCGATGATCACGGGAATGCGGCTTTCATGTCCGGCCGTAAAGCCTGCGGCAATATCCCCGGTCACCAGACGTCCATCGATGACAGGTGCAAAGCCGTGCGGTGATTTTTCCAGCAGATGTTTTTCGGCCGCAAGCACGCGCCGCGGCTCGGCCGCACGTAGATCCACCTCAGGTCCAAGCGCCGCCGCGAATTGCCGTCCCACCGCTTCGGCCTCCCGTACGGATCGCAGGCGCCTACGGCCGGGCACCGATTGCAGGATGGCTTTCTGAAACAGATCGCGCGAGTGCGCGGACAGCATCAGCAGCGCGATCGACGTCGCCCCTGCGTCGCTGCCGAACAGGGTGACATTGCCGGGATCGCCGCCGAACGCCGCCATGTTGTCGTGAATCCAATGTAGCGCGGCGATCTGGTCCATCAGGCCAAAATTGCCGGAGCCGCCGTCCGACAATTCGGGGGGCGTAAGCCAGCCGAGCGCGCCGAGGCGATAATTCACGGTGACCACGATGAGGCCGGCCTGCGCGAGCTTGGCACCGTCGAACAGCGGGTCGTTCGCCGTGCCCGAGACGAACGCGCCGCCGTGGATGAAGACCATCACCGGCAGCGGGCCGTCGACCCCGAACGGACGGAACACATTCAGCGTCAGGCAATCCTCGCTCGTATCAGGCAGCGACGGCTGAAGGCACGGCGCACCGTAGTCGTAGACGGTACGCATCTCCGAGCTCTCGGCCGTTGGCTGCGGCGGCCGCCAGCGCAGCGCACCCACCGGCGCGGCCGCATAGGCCATCCCCTTGAACGAGGCCACCTCGCCTTCGACGGCGCCGAGCATCTGGCCTTCGTGGGTCAGGGCAAACGGAAATTGTCCGACGGCCTGAGCCGTGGCCTCGCCGGCGAAGCCGAGGACTGCGACAGCCGCAGCGAGCACCAATAAGGATCGCATCGGCAAGTTCTCAACGCGGAGAAGGCGCTTTGCGGAATTTACGTGCCTCCGAGGTGATGGGGCAAGCCTCTTGCAGTTGGAATTGACAGCGAACGCGCTTTGGTTCAATTTTTCCCCTCGGTAGATACGACCTGCCGGTTGCACCCCCGCCAGGGGGACGGTGAACGTATCGAAGCCTTTTTTGGCCACCCTTTGCCCGAGCGACCGGGTCAGCAACGCAACCACCTGACACGCCTGGTTCGCTCATTGCAAAGGACGGAATCAATGCGCGATTTTCGCGATGCCAAGGCTATGGCGCAGACCCTGCGCGACTCCCTCAAGTCGAAGGCCGTGAGCATAAGCCATGGCGAGAGCCTGGAGCTGGTGTCCAGGATGTTCGGCGTTGCCGATTGGAATACGTTGTCGGCAATGCTTCAGACCAATCGCCCCGATCGCAAGGCGACGGCCGCTGTGCAGGCAGCACCGCACGTCGACATCGCCGCCTACCCGGCCGTTCCCCTGCGCGACCTGGTCCCCTTTCCTGCGGCGACCTATCCGCTTTTCGTCGGCCGCCCAAAGACCATGCAGGCGCTCGATCATGCTTTCCAGCGGCAGCGCGAGGTCGTGCTTGCAATCCAGAAGCAGTCGGGCGTCGACGAGCCCGGAGCAGACGACGTTCACGCCATCGGCGTGCTGGCCCAGCTGCTCGAGCTCGAGCCGCTACCCGACGGCACGCTGAAGGTGCTGACGCAGGTCCACCGCCGTGTGCTCATCCATCGCTTCGTCGGCGAAACCGGCGCCTTCGAAGCCGAGGTCACAGCTCTCAGCGAAGGACCGATCCCCGACGCACCCGAGCTGATCCTGCGTGCCGTCAAACGCTTCGAGCGCTATGCGGCGGTGCGCGACATTCGCATCCCCGGCGTTTGGCCGCTCCTTGAGCAGACCCGCGACCCCGGACGCGTCGCCGATATCATCGCAGCACGCTTGCGGCTGCCGATGGACGACAAGCAGAATCTTCTGACGATGCTCGATCCCGTGGCGCGGCTGAAGCAAGTCGATGCCTTCATGGATTTCGGCCGTCCGGCATCGCCGCGGCTCCACGCGACGAAACGTCGTGCGCTCCTGCATGCGACCCGGCGCAACCATCAATATGCCACGCTCGAACATCTTCTGTTCGCCCTGCTCGACGACGACGACGCGGCCGAGCTCCTGCGATCCTGCAATGCCGATTTCGAAGCGATGCGAACAAGCTTGCGGGTCTATGTCGATGGCGGGCTGAACAACATCGCCATTCAGGGCGAAGGCGAAGCCAAGCCGACGCCCGCCTTTCAGCGCGCGGAACAGCGTGCCGAGCTTCATGCGCAGGAGCTCGGCCGGCCCGAGGTCACCGGCGCGGACATGCTCATGGGCATCTTCCCGGAGACGAGAAGCCCGGCAGCTCAGTTACTGGGCGAGCACGGCGTCTCGCACGCCCGCGCCGCCAGCTTCATGTCCCGCCGCCCGGAAGAGCCGTGAGGACTATCCGTGGTTCACCTCTCCCGACGGGGAGAGGTGAACCGAGTCCAGAGCGCGCATCGATGCAGCCAAATCGAGCCCGTGCTAGCTGCCCTTGCCCGTGAGTTCCGCCAGCGCGCGCCGCGCGATGATCCCGAGCTCGCCGAGCGTCGAATGCCCCGCCTGTGCCGCCTCGATCAGGCGCTCGGCGATGAACCTGCGGCTGTCGTGATCGCCGCCATGCGGCAATTGGCGGCACGTCTCCTCCAGGACGACGTCCATGTTCGCTTTGGTCCGCTCACTCAACTCAGTCATGACGCCCGGCTGGTACGCGTGGCTTGTAGCCGCAAGCATACACAGGGGGATCGTGCATGATTAGCCCGGGTAATCACGGCCATTGTGCATCGCGATGCGTGCATTGGAGCAACGTTCGCGCCGCCACGGTGACGCCAAAAACGACTACCGAGGATTGCACTTGTTGTGATGACAAGCCGAGCCTGCAGGGCTAGCCTGCCGGCAAAACAAAACACACGGAGGAATGCCATGCCGGACGCGATGGTTGCCGCACGTGAGTCCAGGGGCACGAGTGGAATAGCAGAGCAGGTCGACGTCGCCGTGGTCGGCGCCGGATTTGCCGGCCTCTATCTGCTCCATCGCCTGCGCAAGGCCGGCTTTTCCGCCGTCGGCCTCGAAGAGGCCGGCGACGTCGGCGGCACCTGGTACTGGAACCGCTATCCCGGCGCGCGTTGCGATATCCAGACCATCGACTACAGCTACACCTTCGATCCGGAACTCGAGACAGCCTGGACCTGGTCGGAGAAATACGCGACCCAGCCCGAGATCCTGCGCTATTTCGGCTTTGTCGCTGACCGCTACGACCTCCGCCGCGACATCCGCTTCCGGACCAAGGTCACCGAAGCCAGATGGGACGAGACGGCCGAGCGCTGGCAGCTCACCACCGACAATGGCGCACCGGTCTCGTGCCGCCACTACATCATGGCCACGGGCTGCCTCTCCGCGCCGAAGCCGCCGGAGATCGACGGCGTCAAGGATTTTGAGGGCAAGATCTACTTCACCGGACGCTGGCCGCATGATGGCGTCGATCTCGCCGGCAAGCGCGTCGCCGTGATCGGCACGGGCTCGTCGGCGATTCAATCGATCCCGCTGATCGCCGAACAGGCCGCGCATCTCACCGTGTTCCAGCGCACGCCGAACTTCGCGCTGCCGGCGCATAACGGCCCGGCACCGGACGACCGCATGAGCCTGCTGCAAGGCGATCGTGCGGCCTATCGCGAGCAGGCGCGCCAATCGATGGCCGGCGTGCCCTATCCGCAGCAGACGGTGGTGAGCTGGCAATTGAGCGAGGCCGAGCGGCGCGAGCGGTTCGAGCGCGCCTGGGCCGCCGGCGACCTCGTCCACATCCTGACCCAGCTCTGGGCCGACCAGGCCGTCGATGTCGACGGCAACAAGATCGTCCAGGACCTGATCCGCGAGAAGATCTCGGCGGCCGTGAAGGATCCCGAGACGGCCGCGGCGCTGATGCCGCACGACCATCCCTTCGGCGCCAAACGTCCATGCCTCGACACCAACTATTACGCGACCTACAACCGGCCGAACGTCACCCTAGTCAACCTGCGCCAGGAGCCGATCAAGGCAATCACCGCAAGCGGCATCACGACGGCCAAGCGCAATGTCGATCTCGACGTCATCGTGTTCGCGACCGGCTTCGATGCCATGACCGGTGCGATCCGCGCCGTGCATCCGATCACCGGACGCGGCGGCAAGTCGCTCACCGATGTCTGGGCGCAGGGGCCGCAGACCTATCTCGGCCTGACCGTCGCGGGCTTTCCGAACTTCTTCATGATCACCGGGCCCGGCAGCCCGTCGGTGCTGTCGAACATGGCGGTGTCGATCGAGCAGCATGTCGACTGGGTCGTCGATCGTTTGGCGGCGCTCCGCGACGCCGGCTTCACCACGATCGAGCCGACCGAGACGGCGCAGGCCGGCTGGAACAGGCACATGGCGGACTGCTCAATGCTGACGCTGCACCGGCTCGCCAACACCTGGTACACGGGCGCCAACGTGCCCGGCAAGGTGCAGGGCCTGATGCCCTACACCGGCGGCGCCGGCCCCTATCGCAGCATCTGCGACGAGGTCGTCAGCCGCGGCATGCTCGGCTTCAGGCTCACCGGTCCCGATGGCGCCGCGCAATGCAACGATGGCGAAGTCGTGCGCTTGCAGCCGGACGTGCGGCTGGTGCTGAACCTGCTCACGTCGCTGAACCTGCCGCCGATCGAGTCGATGGGCGCGATCGGCGCCCGCGCCTTCGTCAACGAGTTCAACAAGGGCCGGCCGGCGGGACGGCCGATCGGCGAGATCGTCGACGGCACCCTGCCCGGCGCCGAGGGCGCGCTGCCTTACCGCGTCTACAAGCCTGCGACGCCGGGGCCGCATCCCGTCGTGGTCTATTTCCACGGCGGCGGCTGGGTGCTCGGCGACGAGCAGTCGGACGAGCCGTTCTGCCGCGACATGGTGCGGCGGACCGGCATGATGTTCGTCAGCGTCGGCTACCGCCATGCGCCGGAGCATCGCTTCCCGGCCGCAGCCGAGGACGGCTATGCAGCGACGCGCTGGATCGCCGAGCACGCCACCGAGCTCGGCGGCAAGCCGGGACCGGTGCTGGTCGCGGGCTGGAGCGCCGGCGGCAACATCGCGGCCGTCACCTGCCAGCTCGCGCGCGACCGCGGCGGGCCTGACATCGCCGGCCAGCTGCTGGTCTGTCCGGTCACCGACTGCAGCTATGATCGTCCGTCCTACAACGACAATGCGACCGGCTATTTCCTGACGCGCTCGCTGATGTACTGGTTCTGGGACCTCTACTGCTCGCCGGCCGACCGCACCGATCCGCGTGTCTCGCCGCTGCGCGGCAACGTTGCCGGCCTGCCGCCGGCTTTCGTCGTGACCTGCGAGTTCGATCCGCTGCGCGACGAGGGCATCGCCTATGCGGAGGCCATGGCTGCGGGCGGCGTCCCGGTCCAGCAACTCAAGGCGCGCGGTCATTTCCACTCGTCCTTTGCAATGGTCGACGTGGTGATCACCGGCGTGCAGGGCCGCGTGCAGATGGCCGAGGCGTTGCGGCGCTTTGCCGGGCTTTCGCCGGAGGTCAGCCGCGGCGACGAGAGCAGCCACGATCAGGCCCGTCCGGGGCACAAAATCGCGGCGGCCGCAAGCTGACGGCAACAAAGCTGGGAACCTTTTCCCGGCAGTCCCGTTGAGTGCATGTGGCATTGAGATGCAGCGATAGGTGTGGGCCCCGGCACGCAAGAGCGCGTGCTGGGGCATTTTTTGCGTGAGGGCAGGACGATGGGGGACGGATCAGGTACGGGTTCAAAGGTCGATTTCAGCGCGCTTGCGGTGCTGCACAAATGGCCGTCACTGGCGAACCAGCGCCGCCCGGACCGGGACTCCTACCAGGTGAGCGAAGGCACGCTCGATCAGTGCATCACCGCATTCATGGACAAGCCGGCAACGACCAGGCACCTCTATGAAATCCACACGGCGCCGCAGCCGCCGCTGGTCACGGATGTCCTCTCGCCCGAGCACGTCGCCGAGCTGTCGCGCTTGAGGGAATTTCTCTGATTGCGTGCAGGCGCCGACGCTGCACGCGCGGCAAGATGCTCACTTCCTTCTTACCGGTGAGGCAGGAACCTTCTTCCGTTTTTTCCCGTTAACGGGCATCGGACGTCAAGACGAGTGCCTCAAGATGCTTGAAGCCGGCGTACCATCGTCCATCGTGCCCTACGGTGCAGACCAGACCCTGTTCGTGGTGATCGACCGCCTCGACGAGGCGACCGAAATCCGCATCGAACGCAGCGATCTCGAAACCACCATCGGCGAGCTCGTCGCCGGTTGCTTCAGCGATCCGATCAAGGTGATCTCGTTCAACACGCTGGAGCATTGGATGAAGGACATCTCGACCGATGTTGCCGGCGAGATCCAGGCGCGCTGCGATATCGATGGCGTGCCCGACTATCTCAGCGACTTCATCGAGAGCCACACCTGATCGCGCAACATCCGCGCCGCTCCGCCCAGTTGGCGCCGGAAGTTCGAAGAACTCCGCGCTGGGCACGCGTTCAGAGCGTGATTTATGAGAGTGAGGCGCGCCCCTTGCCGGCGATGAGTTCGATCTCGCGGCGGCGCTCGCCTGCGAAGCTCAGGAGCTTCTCAACCGTCGACGTATCCGTGATCCGTTTGGCGAGCCGCTCGGCGCGTGCGGCCTGATCTTCGAGATACTGGATCGTGTTCAAGCGTCCGCCCCCCAGGAGCCCCGAATTGTTTGGGCAGCCATGGTGCGTGAGAAGCGACTAACAGGCGGTTAAGCGCGGCGTGTCTCAGCCGATGAATCGCGCGCGCTATTGCACGACGTCGAGCCTGACATTGGTGACGCCCTTGTCGACCATGCCGAGCGCCTCGGCCGCCGACGGCGAGATGTCGACCACGCGTCCGCGAACGAATGGCCCGCGATCGTTGACCCTGACGGTCACGAAGCGGCCGGAGGACACGTCGGTGACGCGCAAGCGTGTGCCGAACGGCAGGGTGGGATGCGCCGCGGTCAATTCGTTCTTGTCGAACTTCTCGCCGCTCGCAGTCTCGCTATCCGAATAGAAGCTGGCGAGACCATGCGAGGCGCTTTGCTTCGCGTCGGTATCAGGGACACGCGCCCGCCTGATCGGCCGCGGATGCAGCATCGCCACGCGGTGCGGACGCTCGACCGTGGGCTGCCTGCTGGTGCCGAGATCGGCTTTCTGGCGGCCGACCGGCGACTGCGCACACGCGGCGAGCGAAGCGGCACCGACGATTGCAAGCAGCAACCGGGTCGAGGTCGCCAGCGACATCCGGGCAGTTTCGGCACTTGCAAAGCGAGACATGATGCGCCCTCCGAACAACCGCAAGTTTCGGTGGGCAATCGGGGCAGAACCTTGGCTGAACAAAAGCGGCCTTGGGGCCGCGGCCCTTTCGGACCGACTGTGACGATTCCACCACAGTCGCTGTCCTGAATCGGGACAAATTTTTCGGAAAATCAGCCCGATATGATCTGCAAAATGATGGGGTGCGCGTCCGACCGGGCCTCACCGCACTCGGCGTCGCCCTTCAACAGCCGCATCAGCTCGCGCCGATAAAGCCGTCGCCAGCCGGTTTTCAGGCTGGCGAGAAAGTCGAGCTCGAATTGCGTCAGTGTGCACATCATGAACCCGATCCGGTTGCAACGAGCCTCGTCAGCCGACGAGGCCTCCCATCGGTCTGACCTCAGTGCTGCCGGGGAAGACCGTCTCGGCCAGCACCTTCTCCTCGACGCGCAGATGATCCCTGAGCAGACCCTTCAGCACGGCACGTAAGTCAGTGGTCGGCTTGAGGTCGCGATCCTCGAACAACTGCGCCGGCTTGAGGCCCGGCCAGTCCGCGATGACGCGGCCGCCGGCAAGCCCGCCGCCCATGAGGAAGGCGACCGTGGCCGTCCCGTGATCCGTTCCCTGCGTGCCGTTGATGCGCGCGGTGCGGCCGAACTCGGTGACGACGGCGACCACGGTCTCTTTCCACGCCTCGCCCAGGTTGCTCTCGATCGCCGCGAACGCGCCGTCGAGCGCGCCGAGCAGATTGTAGAGCTGGCCGGAGGCTGCGCCTTCCGCGATGTGCGTGTCCCAGCCGACGAAGCCCATGGCGCCGACGCGGGGGCCATCGGGCTTGGCGAGATAGCGCGCGGCGGTGCCGGCGGCCTCGGCAAAGTAGGCGCGCACGCGCGCGATGCCCGGAGGCGCCAGGGTCGGATCATCCGACATCGGATCGCCCGCACCCGGTGCGCCGCCGAGCGAGGCCAGCCTCATGCGCGCCTGGAGCACGGTCGCAAGCTTGGGATCGGTGTGCTGGTAGAGATCGAGCAGGCGGTTCTGCGTGTCCTCGCTCGCCGGCAGCAATTTCTGCGGCACCCATGTCATGACCGGCGCCGCGCCGCGCACCACCAGCGGCGTCACGGAGCCGATGCTGAGCGCGCGGCTGCCGCGCGGATCGACGCGTCCGCCCGACTCCATCGCGAGCAGCGCCCGGTTGAGCCATCCCGATGCGGTGGCGCCGGGCTTGGTGAACCCGCTCTCGAGCACGTCCTGGCCGTCGAAATGCGAGCGCTCGCGATAGGGCGTCGCGGTGGCGTGGACGATCGCGGCCTTGCCGCTTTTGTAGAGCCGGTGCAGATTCGGCATCGCCGGATTGAGCGCAAAGAAGGCATCGAGCGGCAGCGCCGGCGGCTTGCCGTCCAGCAGCAGCGCGCGATCGCCGCGCAAGCTTATCCAGTCGGGATCACCGACCGGCGCGACCGCGCCAAGACCGTCGAGCGCGCCGCGCAGCACGATCACGAGCAGGCGCGGATCGCGCCCTTCGGCGCGTGCAATCCGCGGCATCTGGCTCCATGCGAACAATGCACCGGAGCCGACCAGAAGCTCGCGCCGCGTGGGCAGATGATGCTCAAAGCCCATGCTCACCTCCTCTGAAAATCCGCCGACATGAACAGCAGCGCCAGCGCCTGCTGCCGGCTCTCCGCGCGGCCGACCGCCTGCTTCACCTCGATCGCGATCTGCGATGCAAAGACATCCTCGATGATCGCTTGCGGATCGGCCATGCCGGCGAGCCGTTCGGCAAAATAGTTGGCGACGTCGAGCCGCCGGCCGACGCCGTCGATCCAGCTCACCTCGTCGTCCGGATAGCCTTTTGGCATTGACGGGCGCCACAGCGGCTCGCCGAGCAGTTCCTGGCCTGCGGTGTAGCGGACCGGATCGACGGCTGTGATGCCGGTCGCGCGCACCATGCCGGCCCCCCATTCGCCGGGACGCTTGAGCTTGGCCGGCGGCCCGCGCCAGGCATCGTCCGACGATACCATGGCGATCGCGACCTGCTTGAGATCGCCTTCGGTGTCGCGAAAGGACTTCGCAAGCTGCTCGACCAGCGCCGGTGGCGGCTCGTCCGCAACGAAATGCCGCGCGAGCTTGGTTGCGACATGGGTTGCGGTGGCCGGATGCGCGGCGAGGTCGCGCAGCACGGCGCGGCCCTGCTCGGCATCCTCCTGCTCGTAGCGTTTGCCGAGCACGGTCTGTCCGCCGGGCTCGTGCAGCCGCGGATTGAAGGTGAACTCGCCGCCGTGATTGGGATCGGCGCCCGGCGGCACCAGCGTCCAGCCGGTCAGCACATTGGCAAAACTGATGACGTCGTCCTGGGTGTAGCCGGTGCGCACGCCGAGCGTATGCAGCTCCATGATCTCGCGCGCGAAGTTCTCGTTGAGGCCACGGCTGCGGTTGATGCCGGCCGTCGAGTTGGCGCCCATCGATTCCAGATTGTCGAGATAGAACAGCATCGCCGGATGGCTTTCGGCGGCCAGCAGGAGATCAACGAAGCGGCCGAGCGCATTGGCGCGAACAACCTCGCGCTCATAGGCGCCGGACATGCTCCGGATCCGGTTGGCCGAGACGCAGAAATGGTTGGACCAGAACCACACCAGCCGCTCGGCGAAGCCGATATCGGCCGCGAGCGCGGCCTCCGTGCGCAGCTTGGCTTCCTCCAAATAAATGGCGCGGCCGGGATCGGGAATGGCGTCGGCGGCCTGCTTGGCGGCCATCTCGGCGGCATCCTTAACCTCGCCTTGCGCCGGCGCTTGCGCCTCGCTCTGCGCCTGACCTTGCTCACCCGAAGCAACCTGCGCCGCAGCCATCTGCTGCTTCTTGGCCTGCTGCTGCGCCTGCTTGGCGCGCGCGGTCCGCCGCGCATTGGCGTCGGCCACGGTGCGATAGGCTTTTGCGCTGGAGGGAAGGCTCGCCGCTCCTGTCAGCGCGAGCGGCCGGTCGAGCTCGGCGATCAGCGCGCCGCGCGGGTCGGTGCCGATCGCGGCAATCGATCCCGGTCGCGGGCCCATCCCGAAGCGATGAAGCGCCAGCACAGCTTCGGCCTTTGCGGAGTTGCTCATGGCGAACGCCCATTCTTTCGTGCCTGCCAGGAATGTCGACATCAAGCTACGAGCCGTAATGCTACACATCGTAACATTTGCGATATGGACCCGCAAGCAGAGATTGAGTGGTCGCCATCAGGAAATCCGGAGCCGCCCGCGCCACGCGGGCGGGCGCAAACGATCCTAGAAGTTCGGCCCGAGCGCGATCTTCGTGATCGTGCCGTTCCTCACCCCGATGCGCCATTCCGCCGAGCCGTTGGCGAACTGGGCGACATAGATGTCGCTGTCGAGCGCGGTGACGCCGCGGAACGAGACTGCGCGCAACGCACCGAGCCGTGCCAGGATCGCCTGGTCGAACGGCAGCTGCCGGCGCGTGATATCGGCCACCTCCGGCGTCATGAGCTCGTAATCCGGCTGGCCCTTGCCGATGCCATCGATGTAGCGGCGCAGCATCTCCTCGCCATTGGCGATCGGAACGGCGCGGCGTGCGGCACGGCCCGGACGAGCGCCGAGATTCGAGGCCTCGACATTGTGGAAGCGCGTCTGCCGGCCCGGCACCAGGATCTCCAGGCACCGCCCCGACCTGTCGGCAATGACCCAGGGATTGTTCACCGTGGTGGTGGCGGCCCAGGTCGCGTTGGGCCAGACGACGCTCTGGGCCTTGTGATTGCCGTCGACGTCGAGATTGAAGACCTGGATGTCCTCGCCCATCTCGTTGTAGACCAAGATCCGGATCGGAGAGGTGCCGGCACGGCCGCGCACATTCGCTTCCTCGGCGCAGGGCACGATGCCGCCGAGCTCGTCGTTGCCGTCGGCGCGGAAGATCACGTCGCCGGCCTTGCCGTCGGGCTCGAGCAGCAAGCGGAATTCCGCCGTGCCGTTCTCGAACTTCGCGCCATAGATGTCGTAGCCGCCAGGCCCAACGCCGCGGAAGAACAGCGACTCCACCGCGCCGAGCGCCTGGAACGTCGCGCGCATTTCATTGAGGTACCGATGGATCTTGGCCGCCAGCGGTGCGCTCATGCGCTCATAGCTCGGCGTGCCGCCACGCAGCTCCTCGATTCCGCGCAAGATCATCTCCTTGCTGCCGGCAGCCGGGACCTGGTCTCTGAATCTGTCAGGAACTTCGGCGAGCCGCCGCGCGAACTCCGCCTCGACCGCCTGAGCCACCGCCGCATCGACACGGGATGCGAGGCGCGCACCGAAAACGGCGCTCTGCACCAGCACGCGCGAGACTTTTGTCTGCTCGTCGCGCAGGAAAATCACGAGATGATCGCCGCGGAAAGAGAAGGCGTCGGTGCCCTCGGCAAGGACCTGCATGGCGCCCTGTCCGGTTTCGTTCAGCCAGAGCCGGTCGCCGTCGCGCCGCACGGTGAGCACGCGATTCGGCGCAATCCTGTACCAGCCGACATACTGATCGAGCGAAACGGAATCGGTCGGCGAGGCCGGCATCTCGGCGACGCGAACCGCGCGGATGTCACGGCCGTTCATGCGCAGCATCAGCTCGGACGAGCGGCGCTCGGCTTCGACCGCGAACGTGATCTCAGCGAACGACGCCGCGTAGGACGCTGTACCGTCGGCAGCAACCGAGAGCCGCAGCTTGCGCTGTCCGGTGATCTGTCCATAGAGCTCGTCACCCTCGCGGAAAATCGCGAACACCGAGGCCGGACCCATGGCGTAGAAATTGACGAAGGGACGGTAATGCTGCGCGGGCACCTCCCCGGTCTCCGCGGCGACCGGCGCGGGGTCCGGACTGCGATAGGCGATCATGCCGGCGGAGACGATCACGGCGGGCAAGATCCCCGCCGCGATCCACAGCCGCTTGCGCCAGCCGACCGCAACGGGCATTGCGGCCGCCGCGATGATGCGCTCGATGCGGGCGCGCACGGTCGAGGCGCGCGCCATCGCAAGCTCCATCGGACGTGGTTTCACGGTGCTGGCAAAATCCAGCAGGATTTCGGCATAGGACAGCCGGTCGTCGATCACCTCGATCGCTTCGGCGTCGCTGATGATCTCGGCGAGCTCAGCGAGGCGCGCGAGCTGCCACCACGAGAACGGGCTGAACCAGAACACCGCGCGATTGAGGGAAGCGAGCAGCAGAATGTAGAAATCCCAATTGGCGACATGCGCGCCCTCATGCGCGAGCACCGCGAGGCGCTTCTTCGCATCCCAGGCCGCAAATTGCGGCGGCACCAGAATGGTCGAGCCGAAGGTGACGGGACCGCCGACGTCGCGGCTGATGCGCACGTCGGCCGCGATCATGTTCACGCCACCCACGGGCTGCGCTGCCCGCGCCAGGCGCCAGGTCAGGCAGAGGCCGATGGCGAGCCGCAGCAAGAGCAGCCCGGCGACGCCGGCATAGACCAGCGTGGCGACCAACCACCAGTTGATCGAGAGGCCGCTTCTGGCCGGCGGCGCAATGACTGCTGCTGCGGGCGGCACTGCCAAGGACGGCTGCGGCATCTCCAGCATCGAGATATCAGCCGGCGCAAGATCGTCTGCCAAGGACATCGGCAGCGGCAACGGCAGCCGGGTGATCGTCAGCGTCGGCCAATGCATGACGAAAGGCATCGCCAGCGACGCCAGCAGCACGACGATCCACGCCGTCATGTGGACGTGCGGATTGCGCACGCGAAAAAGACAAAGACCGAACCAGACGACGCCTCCCAGCACAAGGGAGCGCAGCGCCGCCTCCGCCAGAGTTGCGATCATTCTTTCTTCACTCCCCTCGCTTTCTTCGCCTTGGCTACTTGATCGGCCAACGTGCGCAGCTGCTGCTGGTCGAGCATCGCATTGTCCACCATGCCGACGAGGACTTCCTCGATCGAGCCGTTGCAGAACCAGTCCACGATGCGCTGCACCGCCTTGGCGGCGACCCGTGAGCGCTCTTCGGCGGCGTGGTAGACATAGGTCCGTCCGTCCACGGTGTGGCGAACATAGCCCTTCTCCTCGAGCCGGCGCAGCACGGTGCGGACGGTGGATTCCTTCAGACGTCGCGACAGCCGCTCCCGCACGATTTCGGCCGTGACGGGACCATGGGACCAAACCAATTGCATGACCTCGCGCTCGAGGTCGCCCAGCTCGGGCAAACGATCGTCCATGGCGGCTTACCTTGCGGCTTGAATTTCTTGTAACGCTACAGATTGTCGCATATGTCGTCGCGCGGCACAACGGCGATTCTACCTGGGATGGTGTCGATGGGCTGACCTGATGCCGGTCCAAAAACGCCTGGGGAGTCGGATGGACTTTCGACCTGATTGACGGGGTGCCCTGCCCCTCACCCGGATCGCCCGCCGATGCTTCGCATTGCCGAGCGATCCGACCTCTCCCCGCAGAAGAGCGGGGAGAGGTTTAACGAGGCACGCTCTCTCACTCCCTCTCCCCGTTCTTACGGGGTCGCGACGAGCTTCGCTCGCGCTGAGAGGGTGGGGTGAGGGGCTGCCTCCGCAAGTTTGGATCGAATTGTGAGCCTCAGTACATCGGCTCGTACATCTGCGACTGCACCAGACCCTTCACATCGTTGGGCGCCGGTCCATCCGCCAGCCCGCGCTGATAGGCGACATCCGCGACGGCAACCGCAATACGGGCCGAGACCTCGCGGATGCGGGGCAGCGCCGGATAGAGGCTGCCCTGCGCAAGGTCGTCCTTGCCGACGCAATCGGCGAGCGTATGGGCGGCCGCCATGAACATCTCGTCGGTGACGAGCCGCGAGCGGCTGGCGATGACGCCGAGGCCGACGCCGGGGAAGATGTAGGAATTGTTGCCCTGGCGCGGCACGAAGGTGCGGCCGTTCAGCTTCACCGGATCGTACGGGCTGCCGCAGGCGAACAGCGCGCGGCCCTCGGTGTAGCGATAGGCATCCTCCGCCGAGCATTCGGCCTTCGAGGTCGGGTTGGACAGCGCGAACACGATCGGCTGCCCGTTGAGCTCGGCCATCGCCTTGAGCACGTCGGGCGTGAAGGCGCCGCCAACGGCGGCGACGCCGATGATCGCCGTCGGCTTCAGCGTCCTGATCGCGGTGAGGAAATCGGCGATCGGCGCCTGCCCGGTATGGGCATAACGCAGCTTGTGGCCGTGAAGGCCGTCGCGGCCCGCAACGACGAGGCCGCGGGAATCCACCAGCCAGTTGCGCCGCAGCGCTTCCGCTTCCGACGCGCCCTCCGCCATCATCGCGGAGACCACGAGATCGGCGATGCCGGTCGCGGCTTCGCCGGCGCCGAGGAACAGGATGCGCTGGTCCCTCAGCCTGCCGCCGGAGACGCGCAGGGCCGAAAACAGGCCGGCGAGCGCCACCGCCGCGGTACCCTGGATGTCGTCGTTGAAGACGCAGGCTTCGTCGCGGTATTTGTGCAGCAGCCTGAACGCCGAGTGATTGGCGAAATCCTCGAACTGGATCAGCACGCCGGGAAACGTCTTTCGCGCCGCCTCCATGAACTCGTCGACGAAGCTGTCATAGGCCTCGCCCGTGAGCCGGCGCTCGCGCAGGCCGAGATAATAGGGATCGCCCAGCAGCTCTTCGTTGTTGGTGCCGACGTCGAGCACAACAGGCAGGCACTGCTCGGGATGCACGCCGGCGCAGGCCGAATAGAGCGACAATTTGCCGACGGGTATGCCCATGCCGTTGGCACCGAGATCGCCGAGGCCGAGGATGCGCTCGCCGTCGGTGACGACGATGAGCTTTGCGGCATGGGGCCAGTTCTTCAGGATCTCACCGATCTGGCCGCGATCGCGCGAGCAGATGAACATGCCGCGCGGCCGCTGGAAGATCAGGCCGTATTTCTGGCAGGCGAGCCCGACCGTCGGCGTGTAGATGATCGGCTGGATCTCGTCGATATTGTCGACGACGACGCGGAAGAACAGCGCCTCATTGCGGTCGTGCAGCGCATTCAGTGCGACGTATTTTTCGAGATCCGTCGGCAAAGTGCGCAGATTGGTCAGAATACGCTGAGCTTGCGTCTCCATCGTCAGCACGCATGGAGGCAGCAGGCCGCGCAGGCCGAGCGCCTCGCGCTCCGCCTCCGTGAAGGCGGTGCCCTTGTTGAGCAGGGGATCGCGCAGCAGCGTCATGCCGTGCGCGGTCTCGGATGATGTCGCATGGGCGTTGACCCGAGCAGGTCTATTCACGAATCCCCCAGGGAGTTTCTTATGGAAGGGCCGACATTGTCGGCCAGCGCGCAACCGAGATCAAGGACACAGAAACTCGGGCGTCGATTGTGATCTCGCACCGCAGCGAGATTTTCGCGCGAGAGCGCGAGCGGCTTGAGACAAAATTAACGCGGCAAAGCTGCTCTTGTCCCTCATGGTGAGGAGGCGCGTCAGCGCCATCTCCGGACGATGCTGCGCATCGCCGGGTGAACCATCAAGGTCCCGATCGTGCCGGCGGCCGTCGCTATCGGGCCGCCCGCCGCGGCGTCAAATTGGCGGCAGCGTCAGCCGGCGGCGCGACCTGCATCAATATGGTCTGGACGGGGGACGCGATTTCGATGCCGTTCTGCTGGAAGCGCAGCTTCATGCGGCGGTTGAATTCGCGCTGGACCGGCCAGCGCCCGGCTTCGGTGCAGCGGATCTGGCCGACGATGGACACCATGGCGCCGTCGACCTTGTCGATGCCCCACAGTTCGAGATCGCCGCGGATCGCCGCGCGAAACTCCGGCTCGCGCCGCATCTCGTCGACGATGTCCTTGAGGATCTGGCCGGCGCGGTCGGTGTCCTCCTTGTAAGCGACGTTGACGCTGACGGAGGCATTGCCGGCGCCGCGGCTGGCATTGGTGATGGTCGTGACCGCGCTGAACGGCACGATGTGCACGGCGCCGTCGCCAGCGCGCAGCCGAATGGTGCGGATCGAGACGTTCTCGACCACGCCGGTTAGGCCCGACACACTCACGGTGTCGCCGACCTGCACCGTGTTCTCCAGCAGCAGGAACAGTCCGGTGATGAGATCCTGCACCAGCTTCTGCGAGCCGAAGCCGATGGCGATGCCGACGATGCCGGCGCCCGCCAGCAGCGGCGCGACATTGACGCCGATCTCGCTCAGCGCGGTGAGGCCGACGACCGTTGCGATCAGGCAGAGCAGCGCGGTGCGCAGCATCGGCTGGAAGGTGCGTAAGCGAGCCGCGCGGGCATAGTGTCCGTCGCGCGACAGCGTGTTGATCTGGCGATCCAGCAGCGCGTTGCTGGCTTCCCAGATCGCCGCTGCGATGAACACGGCGAGGCCGATCGTCACCACGGCCGAGATCAGCCGGCTGCCGATCTGGCCGCCATAGAACCAGACGATGGCATCGACGCCCCAGACCTCGAGCACGGCGACGAAGCCGATGAAGGCGATCACGCCGGAGACGATCCTGCGCAGCAGCGGCAGATAACGGTTGGCGCGGGTCTCCAGCCCCGGAAAGCGCTGCAGGATCTCCGGCCTGATGCGGAAGCCGCGATCGATCAGGCTCAAGGTCACCATGATGGCGACGCGCGTGATCAGCGCCACCACGATCGTGCCGACGAAATATTGCAGCAGCAGCGAATAGCCGTTGCGGATGTTGAGCGCCCACACCGCCCACAACGCAAGATCGAGCGCGATGGCAAGATAGTGCCAGCCGCCGGCGATGCGGTTGCGCAGGCGCGCGGCGATGCCCTGCCGTTCGGCCGGCGCGCGGATGGCCTCAGCGACCTGGCGGCGGCATTGCAGGATGATGACGACGATGAAGAGGTGCACGACCAGCATCACCATGCGCAGCAGCGCCGCGTAGCCGGCGCGGTGCAGGCCGAGCAGCAGCGCCACATTGGCGAAGGCGATGCCGGAAACGCCAACGCCGACGATGCGGCGCGCCCAGATCTCGACATAGGCCGCAGTCTCGGCGCGCACCGGAAACAGGCCGAACGGTCCCGCCAGCGCACGAACCACGCAGATGAGCCCGCGCGAGAACGCATAGGCGTTGACGACGGCGAGGATCACGAAGCGGACGGTGACGGGATCGCCGATCTCGGTTCCGAGCAATGCGGTCGCTAAACCGATGAAGACGAACACCGGCAGCAGTTCGAGCAGGAGGCGTCCGAGCACGAACGGCAGCCGCAGCAGCACCTGCCAGACCCGGGCGAGGCTGTTGCGCCGCTTCTGCAATTCAGGCGCCGGCGTCACGTCGGCCACTGACGATGGTGGGTCGGCAATCGGCAGCGCCTGCACCGGCAGCCGTGCGGTTTGCGGCACGCGTCCTTCCAGGAAGGCGACCGGACGCCGGATCGCGCGGAAGATCACCCATTCGGCCGCAAGCGCGCAGCCGAGCACCAGCGCGAGCTTCCAGGCGATCTCGATCAGGAGGTTATAGGCGGCGGGATCATTGGCGGTGCGCACAATCCAATAGTAGAACGCCGGGAAATGCGTCAGCGTCCGCGCCATGCTGGCGATCTCGCGCGAGATCTCGCCGATCTCTTCCGAGACCGTGAGCAGAAGCTGCGCGCCGAGACCGTCGGCCGAGAGCGGGATCGGTGACTTCTGCTCGGGCGCGGGCTGCTGTGGACCTGACGCATTCGCGATCGCGCGCAAGGTGTCGATGATCTGCGCGCGTTTCTTGTCGTCCTGGAGGGTTTCCAGCGCACGCCTCGCCTCGTCCGGCGACAGCGCGGCAGCAGCACTGGCCGCCGGAGCGGGCGGCTCGGCGCGGGCGCCGGAGACAGCCGAGATCGCGAGGAAGAGAGCGGCGAAGAGCGCCGGGGCAAGCTTGTGCGACACGATGATCCCTGGAAAAGATGAATGCGCCAGCGGACTCGGCATCGTCATCGCCGAAGCACTGCGTCATGTCGGATCGCCGCTATTCGCCCCTGCGCTGTGTCGGAAGTTGGCCAATGAGGCGACCTTCTCTTGGCATTTGCCGCAGTGCAGGATGGGTGCAGGAATCGGTCCAGGAATGGGAACTGCGAGCTTCCGCGCGGCCGAAGCGCCGGCTTTGCTGCGAGACACGCCAAACCTCTCCCGTCATTCCGGGGATAGGCCCGGAATGACGGCGAGGAGGAGAGAGAAAACTGGATGTCAAAGACGCCGATTCGGCGGCCCCGTCACGGCTCTTTCAACGCGCTCAGCGCGTTCTCAAAATACAGCGCCGGGACGGTAGGGGCCTTGCCTCACTGATGCGGCCCGCTAAACCTTATCCCGGCGTGCCGTTCGCGGTTTTGCCGCTATGCGATAGTCCGAACGAGCTCCATCGCAATTAACGCGGCTGGATTTGCGGAGGTGGTGTCATAGACCTCCCCTTGCTCATGAGGTGGACGTTGCGCGTCGCGTATTCGCGACCATGACGATGCTCCTCCTGCGACACAAAACTGTCAAGCGGGATCAACGGCACATGAGATCACATTTGAACGCGGGTTCCTTGGCTGCTGGAGTGATGCGACGAGCGACCGCCTTGCACAGTGATCGCAAGGGTAGGCAAAGGCGCACTTGCGCCGTGCCACGTCTTCTTGACCAGGATCGAAGACGTGGGCACGCTCCGCTTTGCCCACCCTACGCGATTTGATCGCGACCTGTTGCGATGATGACATCATGCCCCTGTTTTGCCCGACGCGTCGAGCGCAATTCCGTAAAATCCGCAACAACATTCGCGACGGTCGGCCAAGCCGTTGATCCCACTATCGTCTGCTACTGTGCATGGGGTTGTTTTCGCATTTCTTGTTCTCGCCATGCGCATGGTGCGCCGTTCACTGCTTCCCTGCCCGCTTCTTGCTTCCCTTCCCCTCCTTCTCCAGCGCCTTGCGTACGGTCTTGAACTCCGCGAGCGAGGCCTTGTCGGCGCGCGGGAAGCGCAGGTCGAGCTTTTCGAGTGCGGCATTGATCACCGAGCCGATCACGACGCGGGCGAACCATTTGTGGTCGGCCGGCACGACGTACCAGGGCGCATGCGGCGTTGACGTATGCCGGACGATGTCCTGATAGACCGCTTGGTAGCGCGGCCACAGCGCGCGCTCCTTGATGTCATCAATCGAGAACTTCCACTGCTTGGACGGAATCTCCAGCCGGTCGAGAAAGCGCTCGCGCTGCTCCTCCTTGGAGACGTTGAGGAAGAACTTCAGCACCAGTGTGCCGTTGCGACAAAGGTAACGCTCGAACGCGGCGATGTCCTCGAACCGCTCCTTCCAGATGTGCTTGGTGACGAGCTTTGGCGGCAGCTTCTCCCTGGCGAGGATTTCCGGATGCACGCGCGTCACCAGGCATTCCTCGTAGTGCGAGCGGTTGAAGATGCCGATATGGCCGCGCTCGGGCAGCGCGACGACGTGACGCCAGAGGAAGTCGTGGTCGAGTTCCTTGCTGCTCGGCGCCTTGAAGGCCGTGACCTCGCAGCCCTGCGGATTGATGCCCTCGAAAATCGCCTTGATCGCACTGTCCTTGCCGCCGGCATCCATGGCCTGGAATACGATCAGCAGCGACCAGCGGTCCTGGGCGTAGAGCTTCTCCTGGAATTCGATCAGCCCCTTCTTGTTGGCCTCGAGGATCGCCTGCGCCTTCTCCTTGTCGAGATCGCCCTTCTCGTCGGTCTTGTGATCGCTGAGGTGAAACTTGCCCGATCCGTCGTAGCGGAACGGCGTGATGTAGCGGTCAAGTTCCTGGGCGTGCGACCTGGACGACTTCTTGCTCATGAGCGCGGGGCACCTTGCGTTGCGGCTTCAATCGGTCGAGCACGCTACCAAGGATGCCCTTGGGAAGGAATATGATGAAGAGCACCAGCAGCACACCGTAGACGAGATTGTCCCAGCCGACCGCCTTGGTGCCGAAGCCGATGCGCAGGGTCTCGGCCAGCAGGATCGTGATGATCGCGCCGAAGGTCGGGCCGAGCGAGACGAACAGGCCGCCGACGATGGCGGCGAACACCATCTGGAGCGACACTGCGATGCCGCTGACCGTATCGGGCGTGATGAACATCTGGTACTGACAGTAGATCGCGCCGGCGAGCGCCGTCATCAGCGCGCTGAGCAGCGTGATCTTCAGCTTCTCCGCAGTGACGTTGACGCCGGCGGCGGCCGCAGCGTCCTCGTCCTCCGAGATCGCCTCCAGCGCATAGCGCGCCATGCTGCGGTCGACCCAGTGCCAGACCACGATGCCGAACAGCCAGACCGCGAGCGCGATCAGATACCAGGTGGTCTTGTCGTCGAATTGCAGCGCCAACAGCTTGTTGCCCGCGGCGCGGTTCGGTGTGTAGCCGAGCGAGCCGCCGGTATGGTCGCGCGTCGCGGTAATGACCTGGAGCACGATTCCTGACAGCGCCAGCGTCACCAGCACGAAATAGTGGCCGGTGATGCGGAAGCGGAAACAGGGATAGCCGACGATCAGCGCCAGCGCGCCGGCCGCGACCATGCTGACGGGAATACCGATCCAGGGCGACAGGCCGAGATGATTCCACAATAGCGCGGTGACATAGGCGCCGATCCCCATGAAGCCGCCATGGCCGAGCGAGACGAGGCCGAACCGTCCCATCATCGACCATGATGTATAGGCGAACGACCAGATCAGGATCAGCACCAGGATGTGCAGATGATAGGGATCGCGATAGACGAACGGCAGCGCGACCAGCGCCGCAAGCCCGATCCCCCAAGCCGCAAGCCGCCATTGTCCCGTCATCGGCGCCTCGCCAGCAGGCCCGCGGGCCGGATGAACATCATGACGATGAAGAACGCGAAGGCGAGCACGTAGCCCCATTCGAGATCGGAGAACAGGCCGCCGAGCGAGATGATCTCGGCGAACACGAAGGCGGCGATGAAGCCGCCGATGAAATTTCCGAGCCCGCCGAGCACGCAGATCAGGAAGGTGATCGGCCCGAAGGACAGGCCGACGAAGGGATGCACGTCATACTGCAGCACCAGCAGGCAAGCGGCGAGCCCGGCCAGCGCGCCGCCGAGCGCCGAGGTGATCAGATAGATTCGTTTGGTGTCGACGCCCATCAGCGCCATGATCTGCCGGTCCTGCGAGATCGCCCGGATTGCCGTGCCGGTGAAGGTGCGGGTCATGAACAGGTAGACCGCGACCATCCCAACGAGTGCGGCAAGGAACGACAGCAGGCGGGCGTAGCTGAAATTCATGTCGCCGAAGGCGAGCACCGGCAGGCGAATGCCGAGGTTGCGGAAGTCGATGCCGAAGGCAACAGTGGCAAAGCTCTGCAGCACGAACAGCACGCCGCCGGTGGCGAGCAGCTGGTTGATCGGCGGCGCGGTGAGCAGCGGCGCGATCACGAGATAATGCAAGGCGGCACCGAGCAACGCGACCAGCAGGATCGTGAACGGCGCAGCGACGAAATAACTGACGCCGTAATACTGCACCATGAAATACATCGCGTACATGCCGATCATCACCAGTTCGGCGTAGCAGATCCAGGTCACATCGATGACGCCGAAGATCAGGTTCAGCCCAAGCGCGAGCAGCGCCAGCACGCCGCCGAGCAGGATGCCGTTGATCACGGCCTCCAGCAGGTAGATGTCGAATATATCCAGGACCGCCTGCATGCCCATCACACCCCGAGATACGCTTCCTTGACCGTGTCGCTCGCCAGCATCTCGGCCGAGGTGCCCGATGCCCTGATCGTCCCCGCCTCGATCAGATAGGCGCGGTCGACCACCTTCAGCACCTGCTGCACGTTCTGCTCGACGATCAAGACCGTGAGGCCGCGGCTACGGATCCGCTTCACCAGCTCGAACACCTGCTGCACCACGACCGGTGCGAGCCCGGCCGAGGGCTCGTCGAGCAGCAGCAGCTTGGGATTGGACATCAGGGCGCGGCCGATCGCGCACATCTGCTGTTCGCCGCCGGACATGGTGCCGGCCATCTGATGGCGGCGCTCCTTCAGGCGCGGAAACAGCTCGAACACGACCTCCAGCCGCTCGGCATAATGGCCGCGCGCTTCCTTCATAAAAGCGCCCATCTTGAGATTGTCATCGACCGTGAGCTGCGGAAACAGCCGCCGGTTTTCCGGCACGTGCGCGATTCCGAGGCTGACGATCTTGTGCGGCGGCGTCGCCACGACATCGACGCCCTCCATCCTGATCGAGCCGCGCGACGGACGGATCAGGCCGGAGATGACGCGCATCAGGGTGGTCTTGCCGGCGCCGTTTGGACCGATGACGCCGACGGCCTCGCCGGCCCTGACGTCGAGGTTGACGTCGAACAGCGCCTGGAAGGTGCCGTAGCCGGCACCGACGCTCCGAAGCTCAAGCATCATTGCCCTCCCGCGCGGCGGCGCGCTTCGGCGGCCGCGGCCTGCGTGGTCTCGGCATCAGTGCCGAGATAGACCTCGATCACGCGCGGATCGCCGGCAACCGCGCTCGGCAGCCCTTCCGAGATCTTCTCGCCGTGATCGAGCACCATCACGCGGTCGACGACGCGCATCAAGACGCCCATGATGTGCTCGACCCAGATGATGGTGATGCCGAGCTCGTCGCGGATGTTGCGCAGCATGTCGGCGGCCTGGTCCATCTCGGTCTCGTCCAGCCCGCCGAGGCTCTCGTCGGCGAGCAGCACCTTTGGCGCCGTCGCGAGCGCTTTTGCGAGTTCGAGCTTCTTCAGGCCGGCGGCACCTAAGCCATCGACGCTGGCATGCCGATCGGTCGGCAATCCGACCATGGCGAGCGATCGGTCGGCCGCCTCCTCCGCCTTGATGCGGCTCTGTCGACCTTGCCCATAAAAGCCGGCGAGCGCGACATTCTCAAAAATGGTCAGGCGGCGGAACGGCCGCGGGATCTGGAAGGTGCGACCGATGCCGCTGTTGATGATGCGGTGCGGCGCAAGGCCCGCGATCTCGGAGCCGGCGAACCGGATCGATCCCGAGGTCGGCGCCAACGTGCCGGAGAGCATGTTGAAGATCGTGCTCTTGCCCGAGCCGTTGGGGCCGATCAGGCCGAGGATCTCGCCCTGATCGACCCTAAACGACACGTTGTTGACGGCGGTGAAGCCGCCGAACCGCTTCACCAGCCCGCTGACCTCCAGCACCGTCCCGCTCCGCCGCTACTGGTTGCTGTAGGTGGTGCCCTTCGGCAGCGGCAGCACGGCCTCGCGCTGCGCCTGGCTCTTCGGCCACACCACGGCGGATTTGTCGTCGATGTACTGGATCACGACCGGGAACGAGCGCTCGTTCTGCCCGGCCATCGGCGTCCCCTCGCCGTAGAACTTCACGCCGAAGCCGAGCATGGTGCCGCCCTCGGGAATGTCGGTGTCGAGCGCGGCCTTGCGCAACGCGTCGGGATCGACGCCGCCATATTTCTTGATCGCGCGCGGCAGCACGTCATTCATGAAGACGTAGGTGTTGGATGCACCGATGCCGACATGGGCGGAGCGGATGGCAACGCCTGGCTTGATCTTGTCGAACTCCTCGCCGACCATCTTGATTACGGGCGGGAGCTTGGGATCCATCGTCTTCTGGTTGGCGAGCCAGATCGAGATCGGATCGGTGTTGAAGATGTAGCTGGCGTCGGCACCCATGCCTTCCTTCAGCTTTTCATAGACGCCGTAGCCTGCGCCATGCCCCATCAGCGCGCCGAATTTCAGCCCCTGCTCGCGAGCCTGCCGCAGCAACAGCGTGATGTCGGGATTGTAGCCGGTGTGGAAGATGATGTCGGGCTTGGCCCGCTTCAGCTTGGTCACCAGCGCGGAGAGATCGGGCGCGGTCGCCGAGTATCCTTCCTTCAGGACGACATTGAAGCCGGCCTTCTTCGCGCCGGCCTCGTTGCCTTTGGAGACATCGACGCCATAGGAGCCATCCTCGTGGATGATGGCGACGCGCAAATCCTTCGGCTCCTTGCCGAACTTCTCCCTGGCGTTCTGCGCGATGAAATCCATCGTCATCATGCCGAACTGGTCGCCGCTCGCCTGCGGGCGGAACACGTATTTGTAGTTCTTCTCGTTGAACACGGCGGACGAGATGCAGGTCGTCATCCACATGAACTTCTTGAGCTGCTCGACGCGCTCGGCCACCGGCACGCACTGCGCCGAGGAGAAGAAGCCGAGCACCAGGTCGACCTTCTCCTGTTCGAGCAGGCGAACGGACTCGTTGATGGCGACGTCCGGCTTGCTCTGCGCATCGGCGTAGACCGCCTCGACCTTATAGCCTTCGACGCCCGTCTTCACGAACTGGTCGAGGATGATCTTGGTGCCGATATATTCAAGCTCCGACCCGCCGCCCGCGAGCGGCCCGGTCAGATCGAAAATCACGCCAATCTTGATCTTCTTCTCTTGAGCGTCAGCGGACACCGCCAAGCCCGTCGCTGATATCGCGACCAACAGCCCACGTACCAAGCGGGCAGCCATGCGCAGACGCATCAAAACCTCCCTGGACGATTGTGCATTGCATTCTTGTTGTTTTTGCTTTTTGCCCATCACATGGGCTATGCGCAGCGATGTCAAGCCTCGCACGTCAGCGCGAGGTGAACTGCTGCTCGACGAAGGCCGTGACAAATCGCGGCATGGTCGGCGTGAGATCATCGATTCCGCGCACGAGATGGATGGCCGACAGCTCCGGCTCGGCCTCTCGCGCCAGATTGGCTTCGATCCGGGCACGCGCAACGTCGCCCGGCACATCCAGGTTGAGCACCTGAATCATTGCAATCGCACGACCTGAGACGACACAGTGCCAGTCTGCTTCGGCCCGATAGTCGTCGGCCGTGAGCCCGGTCTCCTCCTCGAGTTCGCGCACAACGCTGCCGGAAATATCGAGCGTGCCTTCCCTGACGTCGCCCGGATCGGGTGTGCCAGAGGGGAAATAGATGCGGCCTGCATTGGCGGTGTGGGGCGCCATCTCGCCCATGACGAAAGCACCGTCGGAGGCCTGCAGCGCGCCCATGCCAAAACCGTTGAACACGGCGGGGTCAGGAAATCCCCAGTCGCGCCAAGCGAGAAAGCTTGCGAAATCCACTTCGGAATAGGTCGCGGCGAAATGGCCGTCCGAGAACACGGGATCGCGGCCGAGCAGGATACGGCCATTCCAGATCTTCGGCCGCTCGCGCTGCTTCTCGGCGAAATGCGCCGCGATCTCGGCGCGGCGCTCCTCCGCGAACGGCCAGGAGATCGGCCGCACGGCAAGATCAAGCGTCGTGACGCGATGGATGATGGGTGACGTCATGACGCTCAGGTTACTGCCCCTTCGCGTCACTTATTTGGCGTTCCCCGTGGTCTTCTTGGCCTCGACGAACTTGTTGGTGAAGGTCTTGCTGACGTCGATCTTGGCGCTCGCGACTTCAGGTGAACCGACGCTGAACACCGCGAGCACGGCGTCGGCGCCCTTCGGGTCCATCTTGCCGGTTTCGGAGAACATCGGGATCGTGTTCTTCAGCGCAGCGAGATAGAGGTCCTTGTTCTTGCCGACCATCTCGTCCGGCATCTTCGCCATGATCTCCTCAGGGCTGTGCGAATGGATCCAGGCGAGCGTCGCGAGCATCGCGTTGGTGAGCCCCTGCGTCTCCTTCTCGTGACCATTGATCCAGGCCACGGTCGAATACAGCGCGCCGCCCGGGTATTCGCCGCCGAACGTCTCGAGCGTGTCCTTCTGCGTGCGGGTGTCCGAGAGAATGCGCAGATCCTTGTGGCTGCCCTGGAGGACGGTGACGGAGGGATCGAGCATCACGGCGGCATCGAGCTGGCCCTGCTCCATCGCGGCGACCGCGGTGGCGCCGAGGCCGACGCCGATCACGGCGGTGCCGGCGGGATCGAGTCCGTTCTTCTTCAGGAGATATTTCAGGAAGAAGTCGGTCGAGGAGCCGGGCGCACTGACGCCGACCTTCTTGCCGGCGAGATCCTTGATCGACTTGATGTCGTTGGTGCGCGACGGCGCGACCACCAGCACGAGGCCGGGATAGCGGTCATAGACCACGAAGGCCTGAAGCTCTTGCTTCTTCGCGGCGAGATTGACGCAATGGTCGAAATAGCCGGAAACGACGTCGGCGCTGCCGCCGAGCACGGCCTTGAGCGCGTCCGAGCCGCCCTTGAGATCGACCAATTCGACATTGAGGCCGGCCTTCTCGTATTCGCCGAGCTGCTTGGCTAGCACCGTCGGCAAATAGCACAGGCAGGCACCGCCGCCGACTGCGATGGTGACCTTGCTTTGCGCCGCGGCAAATCCGGTGGTGAGCGTCAGCGCGAGCAACGCGCCGGCGAGCCTGGCAATCGTGTTCTTCATTGGTGTCCTCCGTTCGGCCGGCCGCACCATAGAGCAGCCGGACTGGCTTGAGAAGGCAACTAACGGATACGGCTAGCCGCGCCCGTCCACCGTCGGTCGCCAGACCAGCAGCTTCCGCTCCATCAGCGTGACGCCGAAGTCGATCAGGATGACGAAGGCTGACAGCACGAACATGCCGGCGAACACGCCCGCGACGTCAAACACGCCTTCGGCCTGCTGGATCAGATAGCCGAGCCCCGCCGCCGATCCCAGATATTCGCCGACGACCGCGCCGACCACGGCGAAGCCGACCGAGGTGTGCAGCGAGGAGAACATCCATGACAGCGCCGAGGGCCAATAGACGTGCTGCATCAATTGCCGCTCGCTCATGCCGAGCATGCGGCCGTTGTCGAGCACCGTGCGGCTGACCTCCTTGACGCCCTGATAGACGTTGAAGAAGACGATGAAGAACACCAAGGTCACGCCGAGAGCGACCTTGGACCAGATGCCGAGGCCCAGCCACAGCGCAAAGATCGGCGCCAGCACCACGCGCGGCAGCGCGTTGACCATCTTCACGTAAGGATCGAACACCGCGGCGACCAGCGGCTGTCGCGCGAACCAGAAGCCGACCAGCACGCCGCCAGCCGATCCGATCACGAAGGCGAGGAGCGATTCCACCAGGGTGATCCAGAGATGGTTCCAGATCACGCCTGAGGCGAACCACTTGATGATCTGCTCGAACACGTCGACCGGATTGGAGAAGAAGAACGGCGGCAGCAGAATTTTTCCGAACACAGGCACCGTCGAGAGCACCTGCCACAGCACCAGGCAGACAATTGCAACCAGCATTTGCAGCGCCAGCAATGTCACGCGCGACATCAGACTGCCTCCGCCGCTTGGGTGGATTGCGCGTAACCCTTCATCACCTCGTCCTTGAGCACGCTCCAGATCTCGCGATGCAGCGCATGGAAGTCCTTGTCCAGCCGCACCTCGAAAATGTCGCGCGGGCGGGCGAGCTGCACGCGCCAGTCGCCGATGATGCGCGAGGACGGCCCGGCCGACATGATCACGACGCGGTCGGCCAGCGCGATCGCCTCTTCGAGATCATGGGTGACGAACAGCACGGCCTTGCGGTCGGCATTCCAGAGGTCGAGCAGCAGATTGCCCATCACTTGGCGCGTCTGCGCATCGAGCGGCCCGAACGGCTCGTCCATCAGCAGGATCTTGGGATCGCGGATCAGGACCTGCGCCAACGCTACGCGCTTGCGCTGGCCGCCCGAGAGCATGTGCGGATAGCGGCCCGCGAAGGCGCCGAGGCCGACGGACGTCAGCCATTTCTGCGCCTGCGGCAGCGCCTCGGCTCGCGGCGTGCCCTTGATCTCGAGCCCGATCGCGACATTGTCGAGCGCGGTCTTCCAGGGGAACAGCGCATCGGCCTGGAACAGATAGCCGGCGTCCCGGTTCAGCCCCGCGAGCGGCCGGTCAAATATCTTGACGCTGCCGGCGGCGGGCTTGAGCAGGCCGGCCGCGACGTTGAGGAGCGTCGATTTTCCGCAGCCGGTCGGCCCGACAATGGCGACGAACTCGCCCTGCGCGACCGCGAGGTGCGCCTTCTCCACAGCCGTATAGACCCGCCCGTCCCCGAGCCGGAACGCGACCTTGGCATCTTCCAGCGCCACTGCCGTGGGCGTCGTCATATGCTTCCTCCAGACTTGGCTTGATGCCTTAGCCGCTCGCGCGGCCAAGTTCAATCAAGGCGCCAAGCGTGCTACGCATGCAGTGCGAAGGCGTTCTTACCCTCCCTGGAGGGTCGGTGCGCATGAAGCGAAGCGGAATGCGGACCAGGGTGGGGTGACGGTCCCTCCAACACCGCCCGTATGGAGAGATCGCCCCACCCCGCCCGCGCTTTGCGCGAGCGATCCTCCCCCTCCAGGGGAGGGTAAGAAAGAACGAGCCGCGTCGAATGCCTTCAAAGCTGGCGATCAGCTACCGAAACGTCACCAAGAGCTTTGGTCCGCTCAAGGCTGTCGACGACGTATCGCTCGATGTGGCCGCGGGCGAGTTTCTGGCCATCGTCGGCGGGTCTGGATCGGGCAAGACGACGCTGCTGCGGCTCGCCAACCGGCTGATCGAAGCCGATGGCGGTACGATCATCATCGAGGACGAGAACGTGGCGAATGTCGATCCGGTCGCGCTGCGGCGGCGGATCGGTTACGTCTTCCAGAGCGGCGGGCTGTTTCCGCATCTGAGTGTCGCCGACAACATCGGTATCACGCCAAAACTGCTGGGCGAACCGGCAGCAGCCATCGCAACCCGCGTCGACGAGTTGCTCGATCTGGTACAGCTCGACCGGACCACACATCGCGAACGCTTGCCCGAGGCGCTCTCCGGCGGCCAACAGCAGCGCGTCGGCGTGGCGCGGGCGCTGGCGGCAAAGCCCCGCATCGTGTTGATGGACGAGCCGTTCGGCGCGCTCGATCCCCTCACCCGCGATGCCCTCGGCGACGACTATCGCGCGCTGCATCGCAAGCTCGGGCTGACCACCGTGATGATCACGCATGACATGACCGAAGCGATCCTGCTCGCCGACCGCATCGCCGTGATGCGCGGCGGAAAGCTGCTGGCGCAGGGCACGCCGGCAGAGCTTTCCAACAGCAGCGACGCCTATGTGCTGGAGCTTCTGCGCACGCCGCGGCGCCAGGTCGAACGGCTGAATGCGCTGCTGCCGAAGAGCGGTGCGGCATGAGCCTCCTCAATGATCCGCGCTGGGGCGAGGCGCTGTCGCATCTGTCCGATTATCTCGGCAACCATGTACGGGTGAGCCTCGCCGCGCTCGCGCTTGGCCTGATCGTCAGCTTGCCGCTGGCGATCCTGACGCGCAATCGCCCGGCGCCGCGCGGCATCCTGCTCGCGCTCGCCAGCATCGTGCAGACAGTGCCGGGATTGGCGCTGCTTGCGCTGTTCTATCCGCTGCTGCTGCTTGCCGCCTCAGTGACCCTGAGATGGTTCGGCATCTCGTTCTCCGCATTCGGCTTCCTGCCGGCCATGCTGGCGCTGGCGCTCTACTCGATGCTGCCGGTGCTGCGCAACGGCATCACCGGCCTCAACGGCATCGATCCCGCTTTGATCGAGGCCGCGAAAGGCGTCGGCATGACGGAGCGACAGTCGCTCGTCATGGTCGAGGTGCCGCTGGCGCTGCCCGTGATGATGGCGGGCATCCGCACCGCCGCGGTGTGGGTGATCGGCACAGCGACGCTTTCGACCCCGATCGGACAGACCAGCCTCGGCAATTACATCTTTGCCGGGCTTCAGACCCAGAACTGGGTGTTCGTGCTGTTTGGCTGCCTGGCCTCGGCGCTGCTGGCCCTCGCCGTCGATCAGTTGCTCGGCCTGATCGAGAGCGGCCTGCGCCGGCGCAGCCGCGCGCGCACTGGCCTTGGGGCGGCCGGGATCGCTGCCCTGGTCGCCGCAACGCTGGTGCCGACCATGGGACGCTCGTCGCAGAGCTATGTCGTCGGCGCCAAGACCTTCGCCGAGCAATATGTGCTGTCTGCCCTGCTCCGGGACCGCCTCCAGGCTAGCGGCCTTTCGGCCGCCGCACGATCGGGCCTCGGCTCCAGCGTGATCTTCGAGGCGCTCAAGGCCGGCGACATCGATCTCTACATCGATTATTCCGGCACGCTCTGGGCCAACCAGCTGCATCGCAGCGACATCAAGCCGCGCGCGGAACTGCTGGCGGAGCTGAAGACGGCGCTCGCGAAAGACAACGTCACCCTGCTCGGCGAGCTCGGGTTCGAGAATGCCTATGCGCTGGTGATGCCGAAGAAGCGCGCCGAGGCGCTTGGTATCCGCACCATCTCCGATCTCGCCGCGCGCGCACCGACGCTGTCGATCGCCGGCGACTATGAATTCTTCTCACGTCCCGAATGGGCGGCGCTGCAAAAGGCCTATGGCCTTCAGTTCCGCGCCCAGCGCCAGATGCAGCCGGACTTCATGTATGCGGCGGTCGCCAGCGGCGAGGTGGACGTCATTGCAGGCTACACCAGCGATGGGCTGATCGCGAAATACGATCTCGTCGTGCTCGACGATCCCAAGCAGGCGATCCCGCCCTATGACGCGATCCTGCTGCTGGCGCCAAAGCGCGCCGGCGACGAGAAATTGCAGGCGGCGCTCAAGCCGTTGCTCGGCAAGATCGACATCGCCACCATGCGCGAGGCGAATTTGCGCGCCAGCGGCAACGACGCGAATTCGTCGCCGGACGTAGTGGCGAAATGGCTTTGGGGCAGGATCATGCGGCGGTAGAACGAAGTCGAGGGGATGGCCGCGATGGGGGACTTCGGCCACCCCCTCTCGCCAATTCTGGAGAACGAGCGGGCATAGTGGCGATCAGCTCACGCCCGCACCTCCTGCCGCTGGAACAACACGTAACCGAAAGCGAACAGCACGATGGTGCCTGCAATCAGGCCGACGGTCTGCGGCCAGGCGATCATGACGCTCTCGCCGAAGGGGAGCGGCGCGCCCATGACGGCGCCGCGGAGCTGGTCGAGAAAGACCGGCCCGAGCGTCCGCGTCGTCGGCGACAACACGGCGAGCATCGCCTCTCCGAACAAGTCGTTCGGCGACAGCCGCAGCAGCTCCTGCGTCCAGATTGCGGTGGCGGGATCATTGAGGCCGAGCAGCGCGTAGCGCGGATCGGCCGGAGCGATCGCCTGCGCGATCGCCGGGGCCAGCATCGGCCATAGCACGGTCAGGAATAGCCAGATGCCGAGCGAAACCAGCGCCGCCGTGGCGGGCGACCGGAACACGATCGAGAGCAGGATGGCCAGCGAAAGCCAGACACCGGCATAAAAGACCGCCACGACCAGGAACACCAGCGAGCGCGCGATCTCCTCGCTGCCCGGCGGCACGCCGAGGAAAATCAGGCCGAGGCCGATCACCAGCAGCCACAGCGCCGCCAGACTGACGCCAATGGTGGCAAGCGCTGCGAGAAACTTTCCCATCAGCAGCGCATCGCGATAGATCGGCTGTGCCAGGATGCGCGACAGCGTCCGCCGGTTGTGCTCGCTATTGACAGCGTCAAAGCCCAGTCCGATCGCCATCAGCGGAATGAGAAAGCCGAGGATCGCGACGAAGGACGGCAACGGCGCCTGGTCGATCGTGAACAGCCGCAGCAGCAGAAACGGATCCTCCGCCGTGTTCTGCCTGAGGCTGTTGATCGCCTCGTAGAGCGCCGCGAGGGCTGTGGAAACAATCAGGAGCTCCAGCATCAGCATCCGGATGCTGGAGACGTTGTCCGCGAGCTCCTTGACAAAAACCGTCGACAGGCCCTGGAACGGTGATCCCTCACGCCGCATGACGAACGCCTCCCTCCGGCTGCGCCTGGAAGTAGCGCGCATAGATCGCTTCGAGGCTCGGCTCGTCGACCGACAACTTTCGCAACGCACCGTCGACCGCGACGACCGCACGGGCCGCGTCCGGCCGCACGTCGCGCTCCGCGGTCATGCGGAAGCGATCAGTAGCAAGACTCTCGACCTGGCTGACGCCCGGGATCATCGCCAGCCGGCGAGCGATGCCAGGTCCGTCGGCCTCGATCTCCACGACGAAGCCGGCGCCGAGCACCTTGACTGCCAGTTCCGGCACCGCTCCCATCAGCACGATGCGGCCTGTCTTGAAGAGCGCAACGCGATCGCAGATGCGCTGCACCTGGTCGAGCATGTGGGACGACAGCAGGACGGTAACGCCCTCCGCTTGCAATTCCCGGATCAATCCGAGGAACTCCTGCGTCGCCTGCGGATCGAGCCCGGACGTCGGCTCGTCGAGGATCGCGATCTCGGCCCGCTTTACGATGATCTCGGCAAGGCCCAGCCGCTGCCGCATGCCCCGCGAGAAGGTCGCGACACGCTTCCCGGCGACCTCGGCGAGACCAACGCGTGACAGCGCCGCGTCGATCCGCTCCGCCCGCTCGCCGCGGGAAAGGCCCATCAGCTTCGCCGTGTAGGCCAGATTTTCCGCAGCCGTGAGCTGATCGTAGAAGCCGACGGCGTCAGGCAGATAGCCGACGCGACGCTTGACTTTCAGCGGCTCGCGCGCCGGATCGAAGCCGAGCACGCTGACCTTGCCCGACGAGATCTCGGTCAGGCCGAGCATCATCAGGATGGTCGTGGTCTTGCCCGCGCCGTTCGGGCCGAGCAAGCCGAACACCTCGCCGCGGGCGATATCGAAGTCGATGGAGTCGACCACAGTGGACTTCCCGTAACATCTGGTCAGGCCGCGCGCGCTGATGACGAGATCGCGTGGCGTACCCTCTGCCTCGATCCTCTGCCCGCTCATCGCCGTCCGAACCTCGCCACTGCACCCAACATCAGCAACAGCGCGACGCCGATGACGCCAGCGCCCGCCATGCCCCAAACCGTCGACGTGCCGACCGTGACGCGGAACTGGCTGGACGCGCTCTCTCCACGCGAGGTGGCGCGGATCGTGGTCTGATAGTCACCGGCCAGGGACTTGTCGCTCGGCGTCAGCAGCGCCTGCACTTCGGTATCCTTGCCCGGCACGAGACGCTCGATCGTCGCCGGCTCGAACGTCACCTTCCATCCGTTGGGCGCGGTTCCTGCCAAACTGATGTTTTCGGCAGGTGCGGTACCGGAATTGGTTACGACGATCGGGATCGAGCTCTGCTTGCCGGCGACCGCACGCGCACTCAACAAGCCGTCGCGGCCCGAGATCTGGAGCTGTGGCTGCCCGACAACATCGAGCGCGAGCTCGGTCGACGCCATGGCGTCTTCTGCCTTCGCGGTGACCTTGACCGGGAAATGACCGGCATCGACCGTCGTGGGCGGACGTACCTTCAGCTTGATGTCCTTCGACTGGCCCGCATCGATCGGAATCGATGAGAGCTCCTGCGTGCCATAGGCTTCTGTGAACGAGGTCTCGAAATTGGCAGGCGCCTCTGCCGCAAAGCTGACAACGAGATTGCGCCCCGAATCGTTCTTGATCGAGAGCGTATAATTGAAATTGGATTTCGGGCTGCCGCGCAGCGACGGCAAGCTGGATTTCACGCTCAGCTTGGCGGGCAGCTGCTTGGCGAGCGACACCGCAATCGGCAGCTCGGCTGTGGTGCCCTGCCCTTCGGCCTTGACGGTGAGCGTATGCGCGGCGAGATCGTCGCCGGCGGGAATGTCGAGCCTGAGCTGAAGCGCGACGCTGCCGTCGGGGGCCGGCATCGCCGCTCCGACCGGCTGGCCGCCGCCGAGCAGCGTTGCCGTCCAGCCGCTCGGCACGCCGGCCACCGATAGTTGATAGCGCTGCGGCGCGAGACCGTAGTCCTGCAAGCGCAGCGAAATGTTGGTGGAGGTCCCCGGTCGCACTGTCACCGCCGGATAATCGGTCATGAGATAGAGGCCCTTGATGTCCCGGACCGGTTCGGCGGCATGCACGGCGGGCCCGAGCAGCACGAGGGCAAATGCAAGACGCGCAGCATCAAGCGCTCGCATGGACGATACTCCTGCAAGGAAAGGTGAATCGGGAATGCTCATCGCACCGCCGGCAAGACAATCTTGGCGGTTCGGCCGATCATGGGAGCAATCGTGACAAAGTTTTGGAAGCCCGGCGGCCCGCCAGTTACAAGTCGGTGATTGCAGGCCGTTTTGCCTCAGACTTTAGTTCGACGATGGCCTGCACGCGCGGAAGATTAAATATATCGTCATGCGATTTATCTCCGGTACGTATCAAGCGCCGGTGATGCTCCGCCTGAAGCACGACGTGCCGCTACAGCCCCCGGATCATCCCTGCCTCGATCAGCAGCCGGTTCAGCCGCCGCGCTTCGGCGCCATCCTTGCAGCCGTAGAAGATGCCCTTGCAGCGGAGCATGATCTCCTTCTGCGCGGCGAAGGAGGGATCGAGCGGGATGCCGGCGGCCTCCTGGATCACCAGCGGCAGATAGGGGCCATCGACCGTGTCCATCACGGCCTCGCTTCTGACCGGCTCGAAATTGACGGCGTCGATCGCATAATAGGTCGCGTAGAGCCGCGGATCGTAGGCGTCGAGCTTCTTGCCGATCGCGCCCTCATCGAGCCCGGGCTCGAGCAGACTGGGCGCGAACTCGGGCTGATGATCGCCATAGCGCACGATCAGGAAGGGCTCGCCCGGAAAATTCTTCTTCAGGCCCGCGACAAAGGCCTTGTACTGCTCGGCGCTCATCGCTTGCCGCCGCAGATATTCGTCGATCGAGGCCACATTGCCTGGTGCGCGCCAGTTCGGCAGCAGATCGGGACGAAACCGCGTTTCCCAGGGGAAATGATTGGCGCCGAGATAAATGAAGGTGAACAGCGGTTTGTTCGGCGGCTGCTGGCCCATCAGCTGCAGCGCCTTGTCATAGAAAAAGCTATCGGGCTCGACATCCCTGGCGCCGAGATCCTTTGCGTCGAGGAAGCGTTCGACGCCGGTCGTCATCTGGAAGCTGCGCGCGCCCATGAAGCCGCCATAGGCGGGATAAAGCGATAGAGTATCGTAGCCGCAGCGGCGCAGCGCCAGCGGCAGACCGCGCTCGACCCGGCCGGACGCGATGCGCGTTACGAAATAGGCGAAGCGGCCGAACGAACGCGAGGAAAGCCCTGCGAGCACGTTGTATTCGGTGAACCAGCTTGGCCCGCCATTGCTCTCGGCGAGGAACGTGCGCTGCTTGCCGTCCCAGGATTTGAAGTGATTGCCATAGCCCGCCGGCACCTTGATGCCCTGCGCGGCGCGGATGTCAAAACTCGATTCATCATGGATCATGATGATGTTCGGCCGGCGGCCGGGAGGATGGCAGGCATCGACCAGGGGCATGTTGAGCCGCTCGCTCGTAGCGGCGGCCGACTCCATGAAGCCGTACTGCACGAAGTCGGACACGGCGGTGACGCCGGAGCGGAAAAACTTCGAGAGATAGCCGTCGTCGTAATAGCCGCGCCAGGCCTCGTCCGGGTGATAGAGCGAATAGCCGACCAGCCCAGCCACACAGGCGAGCATGGAAGCAAGCGCCGGCAGGCGGCGGATGCGGAACGGATCGAGCCACCACAGCGCGTACATCAGCGGCAGCGTGACAAGGCCGGCTGATATCACCGACCAGCGCAGGTTCGGGAAGATCGTGAACAGGAACGCGACGGTGTCGCGGTCGATCATCATGAGGTCGATGAAGTTGACCGTCATCTGCACGACGTCGTGCTTGAGCCGCGACAGCAGCACCAGCACCACGACCATTGTCAGCGACAGCGCGCCCGACAGCGCCGGCCGCCGCAGCAGCATGATCCAGAAGAAGTTGAGAATGCCCCAGGCCAGCGCGAAGGACAGGCGAGAGCCGAAATCGGTCTCGGTCTCGTACATCAGCGCCAGCGCTGCCAGATGCGGCACCGCCACTGCGAGCAGGCGCCAAATGCCGAGCGCGGCGACGCTCGCCAGCACGGCGGTGGCGACAGAGGGACCTGGATTGGGCGCGGACGCCATCGACGGCACGCAACTTCTGGTCCGGCGCTGTGATGCCCAAGCCGTCGAGCCGGCCTTGGGACGGCCGCGGCACCCGGCGTAGCCGGAAGCCTGCGCCGTGTCACAAAACTGTAACGGAACGGTCACTCGCAGGCAACGCGATCCGCCATCCGACCTTCGCTTAATGTTAGCGACGCGCGAATGTGCCGCACGCTTGACGGTCGCGGCGCTAAGGCTTCGCAATCCCTGCGATGAACAGGTCGATCACCCTTTCCGCCATCCGGTCGATTTCGCCTGCCTCGACGCCCCACCGCGGAAAATGACCGTCGAGATTCATCCGGGCAAAACCGTAGACCAGGGCGCGGCCGGCGATCTGGATGCGCTTGAGGTCGGACGAGCGCAGCAGGCCCTGCCTGGCGGCGTCGGCCAGCATCTGCTCCGTCAGTGCGATCAGCTCGGCATTGTCTTGGGTCAGCTCGGTGGAGCGTTCGTGGGCGAAGTAACGTCCCGTGGAGATGATCTCGAAATGTGCGGGATTGCGCATCGCCCAGCGCAGGTAAGCGAGGCCAAAGGCGCGGAAGCGGCCGAGCGGATCGGTGGCCGGAGCTTGGCCAAGTGCCACCTCGATCTCGGCACGAAAGCGCCGCTGGGCCTCCCCGGCCGCGGCCGCCATCAGCGCATCGCGGTTCGGGAAGTGCCGGAACGGTGCCCCTGGTGACACCGCGGCCCGGCGCGCGGCCTCGCGCACCGTAACCTCCGCTCCCTCCGCAGCCAATTGCAACGCAGCATCGATCAGCACGCGGCGGAGGTCTCCGTGATGATAGGGCCGGGCTTCAGATGTCTGGCGACGGGCGCGCGGCTTAGACTTCGGTCGGATGGACATAGCGCTTCTTCCTAGCATCACTCGAACGTGAATGTAAGCAGCGATTACACTGTTGACGGCCTCGCCACCGCGAAATGTAATCGATGATTACATAGCGGAGGAGATCGTCATGTCACAACGTCAAGGCTGGTTCGAAGGCTGGCGGTTGCTTGCCGTCCTCACTCTGAGCCTGATCGCACTCAGCCTTTGGATCGCCTCGATGCGGCACTTCGAGGTCGAGGGCGTGCGGACGGTGATCCGCTTCACGGCGCGCAGCTCGCTCATGCTGTTCTGCCTCGCCTTCAGTGCGGCAGCGCTGGGGCGGCTGTGGCCGAACGCCTGGACGCAATGGCAGCGCCGCAACGGCCGGCATCTGGGCCTGAGCTTTGCGGCCTCGCACGCCATCCACGCGGTTGCGATCGTCGCGTTCGCCTGGATGGATCCGGCCGGCTTTGCCGTAGCCACCTCGGCCGCATCCTACATTTTCGGCGGCATCGGCTATGCCGTCATCATGGCCATGAGCGCGACGTCGTTCGACCGCACCGCCGCGCTGATCGGACCGCGCATCTGGCGGATGCTGCACCTTGCGGGCGGCTATTATCTCTGGTTCCAGTTCATGGTCTCGTTCGGCAAGCGCGTGCCCGCGATGCCGCTCTATGCAGCGTTCCTCCTTCCGCTGCTTGCCGTTTTGGCGCTGCGCCTGATTGCGATGGTCGCGCGGCCGACTCGACAGACCTCTAAGGCGATCAAGAACGCACAACAGCATGTCACTTCTTAAGATGAACCGCCGCACGAACATCGCGAGGTGAAACGATCGGACGATGACAATGCGGATGAAGAGTCGAATCCTTGACTCTGAAGACGCTAGCGTTTTGGTGTTTGGCGGCGCAGCGGAAAACTTGAAGAACGACGCGAGATCAAGAATGTGGTTTAAGCGTCAGTTCTTGGCGCTCGGAATGCGCATCAGCTCGCAAAGAATTCGAATGAAGCAGCAATGCTTCGCGCGAGATGAAAGAGCGAGACCGCTGTTTGCGATCTCGCTCGAATGTAGTCGCGAAGGTTTAAGATTTGGTTTGGCGAGCGAAGCTCTTGCTTCACGCGTCATTCCGGGGCGCGACAAAGTCGCGAACCCGGAATGACGGCGATGCGTCAGTTCTTCGACTTGTCGACCAGTGCGCCCTTCTTGATCCAGGGCATCATGTCGCGCAGCTTCGCGCCGACTTCCTCGATCGGATGCTGGGCGAGCTTGGCGCGGGTCGCCTTGAACGAGGTCTGGTTGACCTTGTTCTCGAGCATCCAGTCGCGGGCGAACTTGCCGCCCTGGATGTCGGCGAGAACGCGCTTCATCTCGGCCTTGGTCTCGGCGGTGACGATGCGCGGGCCGGTGACGTACTCGCCATACTCGGCGGTGTTCGAGATCGAGTAGTTCATGTTGGCGATGCCGCCTTCATAGATCAGGTCGACGATCAGCTTCACCTCGTGCAGGCACTCGAAATAGGCCATCTCCGGGGCGTAGCCGGCCTCGACCAGGGTCTCGTAGCCGCCCTTGATCAGCTCGACCAGGCCGCCGCAGAGCACCACCTGCTCGCCGAACAGATCGGTCTCGCATTCTTCCTTGAAGGTGGTTTCGATGATGCCGGCGCGGCCGCCGCCGATGGCGGAGGCGTAGGACAGGCCGAGATCATGCGCGTTGCCCGAGACGTCCTTGGCGATCGCGATCAGGCAGGGCACGCCGCCGCCGCGCTGATATTCGGAGCGTACGGTGTGGCCGGGGCCCTTCGGCGCGATCATCAGCACGTCGAGGTCGGCGCGCGGATCGAGCAGGTTGAAGTGGACGTTGAGGCCGTGCGCGAACACGAGGGCGGCGCCCTTTTTCATGTTATCGTGCAGGTGCTCGCGATAGATGTCGCCCTGGAGCTCATCCGGGGTCAGCATCATGACGAGATCAGCCCATTTGGCGGCTTCGGCCACTTCCATCACCTTGAAGCCGGCGGCTTCCGCCTTCTTGGCCGAGGCCGAGCCCTGGCGCAGCGCAATCGCCACCTCCTTGACGCCGGAATCCTTGAGGTTCAGCGCGTGGGCGTGGCCCTGGCTGCCGTAGCCGACGATGACGACCTTCTTCCCCTTGATCAGGTTCAGGTCGGCGTCGCGATCGTAATAAACACGCATAGTCGTTTCCTCATTCAGGGGCCGGAATCGGCCGTGGTCAGGTCTCGGACGGTGAAATTTGCGGATTTCGGGGGCTGTCTAGAGCATTTTCGCGCCCCAGGGAAACCCGTTTCTGCATGGAAATCCGCGACATCATGCATCCATGAAAACGGGATAGAGGGAGGCGAGCAGCAGGATCGCCATCAGGATATTGAAGGCACGGACCAGCCGCTCGGAGGTCAGGACGGGCCGCAAGGCAGTGCCGAACAAGGCCCAGACCACGGTCGAAGCCGTGCCGACGAGCAGGCTGATCAGGGTCTGGATCGCGATGTTCAGGGGGAAGCTGGCGATCGCCGCATAGGCGGTGATGGTGCCGATCACGATCACCCAGCCCTTGGCGTTGATCCACTGGAACATGGCCGCGCCCCAGAAGGTCATCGGGCCGCGAGCACTCTCCTCGCCCGGCTTGGCCGGGCCCGAGAAAGCGATCACGACGGCGAGGTAGATCAGGTAGGCGGCGCCGGCATATTTCAGGACGGTCTGGAGGATCGGATAGGCCAGAAACACGGTGCCGAGCCCGAGGCCGACGACGGCGACCATGAATGCAAAGCCGATGACGATGCCGACGATGTGCGGGATGGTGCGCCGGAAGCCGTAGGTCAGGCCGGAGGACAACAGCATGATGTTGTTCGGCCCCGGCGTGAAGTACATCACCACCATGAAGGCGAGGAAGGCATAGAACAGCGAGGAGGCCATCGTCACCTCACGCGGTCTTCGGAAGGACTTGCGGGCGCTTCGCCAGCACCATCACCGCGATGCCGGCGATCACGGTTACCATGCCGGCAAGGCGCAGCGGCCCGAACCGCTCGCCGAACACGATGCTGGAGGCGGCGGAGCCGACGAACGGCACGAGCAGCGCGAACGGGACGACCTGCGCGGCAGGATAATCACGCAGCAGCCGGCCCCACAGCCAATAGGCGATGCTGGTGGAGATGGCCCCGATCACGAGCAGGCAGATGAGACCGGTGAGCGACATATGAATCAGCGACTGGAAGGTCGGCACCGGCCCGTTGACGACCAGTGCGAGCGCGAACAGCGGCACGGCCGCCGTGAAGCAGAGCCAGGCGAACAGATCGAACATCGGCGCGCCCCGGGCGCCGCGCAGCAGCAGGTTGCCGATCGCAAAACAGATCGGCGAGATCATCAGCACCGCGAAAGCACTGACGCTGAAATCATAACCGACGGTGCCGCAGATCATCAGCAGCCCGGCCGCGGCGATGACGATGCCAAGCGTCTGCGCCGGCGTCGGACGCTCGCCGAAGGCGATCGCGGCAAAGCCGATGGTGAACAGCGCCTGGCTCTGCACAACGACAGAGGTCAACCCGACCGGCACGCCATGGGCAATACCATAGGCCTGGCTCAGGAACTGGCCAAGGAACAGCGTGAAGCTGATCGCGATCAGGAGAGACCACGCAACCTTGGGCTTGGGAATGAACAGGCACGGCACCGCGGCGATGGCAAAGCGCATCGCCGTCATCAGCTCCGGCGAGAACTCGTCGAGCGCGATCCGGCTCGCCACGAAGGCAAGCCCCCAGATGATCGCCACCATGAGGGCGATGAGGATGTCGGCCGGCTTCATCTTCCTAACCTCTCCCGCTTGCGGGAGAGGTCGCGCCGGAGGCGCGGGTGAGGGCTTTCTCCGCACGGAGGCTCCGACTCGTGGAGACACCCTCTCCCCGGCCCTCCCCCGCAAGCGGGGGAGGGAGCGCACCGTCGCTTTGGCTGACGGAATTCATTGCCACTAGCCTTGCTCGCCGGCTTTCGGTTTGCGTAAGAGATACGTGCCGTGCATCGGTGCGTGGTAATCGGCCGAGACCAGCGTGAAGCCGACATCGGTCAGCATCCGCTCCATCACCCAGCCGAAGGTGGAATATTCGTCGCGCATATGCGTCACCACGCTCTCGCGCGAGAAATCGTGGTTCTTGATCTGAAAGTCAGCCCATTGTTCGACGTCGCGTTCGATCGCGTCGGGCATCGAGGCGTACACGATGTCGCGCAGGTAAAAGCTCGCTCCAGGCTTCAGCGCACGAAAAATCCGCGACATCGCCACCGCCTTCCAGAAATCCGGCAGATGATGCAGCGTGAACTCGCTGACGATCAGGTCGTAGGAGTCCGGCCGGTAGGCGAAGCTGAGCAGGCCGGCCGACTGCGTCGCGACCTTTGCCTTGCGGTCGCGGGCGTAGATCTCGGCCAGCGCCAGCATCGCCGGCGAGATGTCGATGGCATCGATCTCGGCGCCCATCAGCGCCGCTTCGGTGGCGAGCACGCCGTTGCCGCAGCCGATATCGGCGATGCGCCAGCCGCGCTGGACACCGAGCATTTTCAGCGCGGCGCGCGCCCGCAGATCGGCATCCTCGTGGCTGTCGTAGATCGAGGCCACTGCGGGGCCGATCCCCATCCGGTTCCGCTCGTTGTAGTACCAGTCGCGCGCCAGCATGGTTCACATTCCTTCAGGCCCGCGGCCGATCGCGGCAACACCGGTGCGCGACACCTCGACAAGGCCGAGCGGGCGCATCAGGTCGATATATTGATTGATCTTGTCCGTATTGCCTGTGATCTCGAACACAAAGCTCTCGGTGGTGGCGTCGATCACGCGGGCGCGGAACGCATCCGCGAGCCGCAGCGCCTCGACGCGATGCTCGCCCTGCCCCCGCACCTTCACCATCGCAAGCTCGCGCTCGATCGAGCGCTTGGTCTGGGTCATGTCGACGACGCGGTAGACCGGGATCATACGGTCGAGCTGATGCTTGATCTGCTCGATCACCATCGGCGTACCGGTGGTGACGATGGTGATGCGCGACAGGTGCTTCTGGGCCTCGGTCTCGGAGACGGTGAGGCTCTCGATATTGTAGCCGCGCCCGGAGAACAGGCCGATCACGCGCGCGAGCACCCCGGGCTCGTTCTGCACGAGCACCGAGAGGGTGTGCGTCTCGTTGGGATCGTGACGGTCCTCGATGAAGTAGGCGGATGCCGGCTGGTTCATTGTCGTCCCCTTTATTCGTTCCTGTCATGCCCCGCGAAGGCGGGGCATCCAGCAATCACCGGCGCCCAGAGTCTCACATCTGCCGCGGCGTACTGGATCGCCCGGTCAAGCCGAGCGATGACAGCGGAGTGTTGTTTGACCATCGCGCTCACACCAGCGCCTTGCCGCCGGCGAACGCCTTCGCCGTGGCCTCGTCATTGGCCTGCTCCGGCAACAGCATCTCGTTATGTGCCTTGCCGGAGGGGATCATCGGGAAGCAGTTTTCGAGCGCCGCGACGCGGCAGTCGAACAGCACCGGCCGTTTGACCGAGATCATCTCCTTGATGGCGCCGTCGAGATCGGAGGGTTTGGTGACCTGGAGGCCGACGCCGCCATAGGCCTCCGCGAGCTTGACGAAGTCCGGTAGCGCCTCCGAGTACGAATGCGACAGGCGATTGCCGTGCAGCAACTGCTGCCACTGCCGCACCATGCCCATGTACTGGTTGTTGAGGATGAAGATCTTGATCGGCAGCTCGTACTGCACCGCCGTCGACATCTCCTGCATCGTCATCTGCACCGAGGCATCGCCCGCGATGTCGATGACCAGGCTGTCCGGATGCGCCACCTGCACGCCGATCGCGGCCGGCAGGCCGTAGCCCATCGTGCCGAGGCCGCCTGATGTCATCCAGCGGTGCGGCTCCTCGAAGCCGTAGAACTGCGCCGCCCACATCTGATGCTGGCCGACTTCCGTCGTGATGTAGGTGTCCTTGCCGCGCGTCGCCTCGAACAGGCTCTGGATCGCATGCTGCGGCAGGATGACGTCATTGCTCTTCTTGTAATAGAGCGAGTTGCGGGCGCGCCACTGCGCGATCTGCTGCCACCACGACTTGATGTCCGGCTTCTTCGCCTCCGCCTTGAACACCTGGAGGATGTCGCCGAGGATGTTGCCGCAATCGCCGATAATCGGCACGTCGACACGGATGTTCTTGTTGATCGAGGACGGATCGATGTCGATGTGGATCTTCTTCGAGCCGGGCGAGAACGCATCGACCCGGCCGGTGATGCGGTCGTCGAAGCGCGCGCCGACGCACAGCATGACGTCGCAATCATGCATCGTCATGTTGGCCTCGTAAGTGCCGTGCATGCCGAGCATGCCGAGCCAGTTCTTGCCCGATGCTGGATAGGCGCCGAGGCCCATCAGCGTCGAGGTGATCGGGAAACCGGTGACCTCGACCAGCTCGCGCAGCAGCTTGGTGGCTTCAGGGCCGGAGTTGATGACGCCGCCGCCGCTGTAGATCACCGGGCGCTTGGCATTGGCGAGCAGCGCCACCGCCTTGCGGATCTGTGTCGCATCCCCCTTCACGCGCGGCGCGTAGGAGCGATGCACGTCGGATTTGCGCGGCGGATGATAGGTGCCGGTGGCGAACTGCACGTCCTTGGGCACGTCGACCAGCACCGGGCCGGGACGGCCCGAAGTTGCGACATAGAACGCCTCGTGCAGCACCTTGGCGAGATCATTGACGTCGCGAACCAGCCAATTGTGCTTGGTGCAGGGCCGCGTGATGCCGACCGTGTCGCATTCCTGGAACGCGTCGTTGCCGATCAGATGCGTCGGCACCTGGCCGGAGATGCAGACCAGCGGGATCGAGTCCATCAGCGCGTCGGTCAGCGGCGTCACCATGTTGGTGGCGCCGGGGCCGGAGGTCACCAGCGCAACGCCGGGCTTGCCGGTCGAGCGCGCATAGCCCTCGGCGGCGTGGCCCGCGCCCTGCTCGTGGCGGACCAGGATGTGCTGGACCTCGCTCTGCTGGAAGATCTCGTCGTAGATCGGAAGCACGGCGCCGCCGGGATAGCCGAAAATGTCGGTCACGCCGTGATCGATGAGCGCACGGACGATCATCGCGGCGCCGGTCATCTGGTTCGGATCGTGGCTCTTGTCGCTCATTGGCTTGCTCCGGATGCGCTGTCGTCAGCGGCTTCGTTCTGGGTTCGGGAAATAAAAAAGGCCCCGAAGAGGGCCCATGCACACCGCCTGTCTTGTGGATGGCAGCTAGCCATCCCCGGCGGTGTGCCTGGGTACGACGGCGATAAGGAGTTTGGTAATAATGTTACGCATGGCAGGCGCCCGGCTTCCCAAAGGTTGCGCGAACATAGCGACCAAAGCCCGGATGTCAAGGCGATGCGGCTATTCCCCGCGCGATTTTGCCAGTGTAGCGGTGTTCCCGGGGCTCGGCGAGAGGTAAATTCGGGAACTCGCCCAAAAGTACGTCAGCCCTGGTCCCGCGCGGCGCTGACAACGGCAGCGAGCCACCCCCTCGCCTCCTCCGGCTTCACCCATTCGAACTCCGGCAATTGATGCCGGAACCAGGTGAATTGCCGCTTGGCGTAGTGGCGGGTATCGGCGCGTCCGATCGTGGCGGCGTCCCCGAGATTGAGCTCGCCGCGCAAATGCCGGATCAGTGCCGGCACGCCATGGGCCTTCATCGCCGGCAGCAGCGGATCGAGGCCTCGCGCGGCGAGGCGCTCGATCTCGGCGAGGGCGCCGGCACCTAACATGGCGTCGAAACGGGCGTCGATGCGGGCGTAGAGCTCGTCGCGTTCGGGGGCGAGGAAGATGGCGCGAAAGCTGTCTCTGGGCAGCAGCGGCGGCTGACCTTCCTGGTGCCAGTCCAGCAGCGAACGGCCGGTCGCCTCGATCACTTCAAGTGCGCGCGCGATGCGGGTTCGGTCGCGCAGGTTCAATCGCTCCGCGGCACGCGGGTCGCGGCGCGCGAGTTCCGCGTGCAGTGCCTCCGCGCCATTGCGCTCCAGCCGGGCGCGCACGTCTTCACGGACGTCAGTGGGGATCGGCGGCACCACGGAGAGGCCGGCCGTCAGCGCCTTGAAATAGAGCCCGGTGCCGCCGGTGAAGATCGGCAGGCGCCCTTCGGCCTTCGCTTCTTCAAGCGCATTTGCAGCGTCGCTCACCCAGGCACCGGCCGAAAAATTCACGGCCGCATCGACATGGCCATAGAGGCGGTGCGGCGCGCGCCCCTCCTCGGCATGTGTGGGACGCGCCGTGATGATGCGGAGGTCCCGATAGACCTGCATGGAATCGGCGTTGATGACGATTCCGCCCGCGCTCAGGGCAAGCTCGAGCGCCAGCGCCGACTTGCCGCTGGCGGTCGGGCCTGCGATAAGCACCGCCTTGCTCAAATGCTCCCCGCTCACGAAAACCTCAAATGTCCCTCGTCGCCACGCTGATCTGCAACCCGAACAATCCTGCGCTCGATTCCACCATCGTCGACGGCGCGCGCGCCGTCCTGCCTCAGGCGGCTCCCGCGCACTGGCTGTTCGACGGAGTTGCGGTCGATATTCCTTTCGGCGCGCAGGATAACCTCGAAGGCGACCGTCACGCCATCGAACAGCGGCTCCGCGAGCTGCGCGGCGACCTTCCGATCGATGTCGTGGTGCAGCCAGTCGGCTTCCGGCGCAAGAAGCTTTTTCTCGCCGACATGGATTCCACCATGATCGGCCAGGAATGCATCGACGAGCTGGCCGACCTCGTCGGCATGAAGGCCCATGTCGCCGGCATCACCGAACGCGCGATGCGCGGCGAGATCGAGTTCGAGCCGGCGCTGCGCGAGCGCGTCGCGCTGCTGAAGGATCTTCCCGCCAGGGTCGTCGACGAGGTGCTGGACAAGCGCATCACGCTGACCCCGGGCGGACGCGAGCTGGTCGCGACCATGCGCAAGCACGGCGCCTACACCTGCCTCGTCTCGGGCGGCTTCACGCTGTTCACCAGTGCGGTTGCCGCCAAGCTCGGCTTCCACGAGAACCGCGCCAACGAGCTCGTCGTGCGCGACGGCAAGTTCACCGGCGAGGTGAAGGAGCCGATCTTGGGCCGCGCGGCCAAGCTTGCGACGCTGGTCGATCTGATGGAGTCGTTCGATCTCGACGACATCGATTCGCTCGTGGTCGGCGACGGCGCCAACGATCTCGCGATGATCCAGGCGGCCGGGCTGGGCGTGGCGTATCACGCCAAGCCGGCAGTGGCCGCGGCCGCAGCGGCGCGGATCGATCACGGCGATCTTACGGCGCTGCTTTATGCGCAGGGGTACCGGCGCGATGAGTTTGTGGAGGCGTAGCCTTCTCTCCGCTGTCATCACCCGCGAAAGCGGGTGATCCAGTATTCCAGAGGCGGCAGTGCTCGAACCGAGAAGCCGCGGCGTACTGAATGCCCCGGTCAAGCCGGGGCATCCAGTGAGTGTGGGGCTAAGAACGTCCCTTACTGCACGCTCAGGGCCACGAACCGCAGCTCGCCCTCGCCGTTCGAGACCAGCAGCAGCACGGACTTCTTGCCGTCCTTCTTGAGCTGGTCGACGCGCTTCTGGATGTCGGCGCCGCTGGAGACGGCTTCCTGCGCGACCTCGACGATGACGTCGCCGGCAGAGAGGCGCTTCTCGGCCGCATCCGAACTGGCGTCGACGTTGGTCACGACCACGCCGTTGACGCTGTCCTTGATCTTGTAGCGCGAGCGCAGATCCTTGTTCAGCGTTGCGAGATCGAGGCCGAGCGCCTTCTGCGTCACCGGCTTCTCCGGCGGGGGTTCGTCGGTCTTCACCGCGGCCTGCACCTTGTCGGGATCCTGCAAGCGGCCGAGCGTGACCTTCTTGGTCTGCTCCTCGCCCTTGCGGATGATGACGACATCGGCCTCCTTGCCGACGGCCGTGTCGGCGACGACGCGGGAGAGATCCTTGGGATCCTTGACGTCCTTGCCGTCGAACTTGACGATGACGTCGCCGGGCTCGATGCCGGCCGGCTTGGCCGGACCCTTGTCGTCGACGCCGGCGACCAGCGCGCCGCGCGCCGGCTTGATGTTGAGGCTCTCGGCGATCTCGTCGGTGACGCTTTGGATGCGCACCCCGAGCCAGCCGCGGCGCAGCTCGCCAAACTGGCGCAACTGGTCGACGACGCCCGCGACCGTCTTCGACGGCACGGCGAACCCGATGCCAATCGAGCCGCCGGACGGCGAGATGATCAGGGTGTTGACGCCGATGACGTCGCCATCGAGGTTGAACAGCGGACCGCCGGAATTGCCGCGGTTGATGGAGGCGTCAGTCTGGATGTAGCTGTCATAGGGGCCGGAGGAGATGTCGCGGTTCTTGGCCGAGACGATGCCGGCCGTCACGGTGCCGCCGAGGCTGAACGGGTTGCCGATCGCGACCACCCAGTCGCCGAGGCGCAGCTTGTCGCTGTCGCCGAACTTCACCGCGACCAGCGGCCTTGGCGGCTTGAACTTGAGCACGGCAAGGTCCGTCTTCTTGTCGACGCCGACCAGCTCGGCCTTGATCTTGGTGCCGTCGTTGAGGATGACGTTGATCTCGTCGGCGTCGGCGATGACGTGGTTGTTGGTGACGACGACGCCGGACGTATCGATGATGAAGCCGCTCCCGAGCGAGTTGGTCTTGCGCGGCGGGCCGCTGCCGTTGTCACCGCCCTTGCTGCCGCCGCCGGGACCCTTGCGGTTCTTGAAGAAGTCGTCGAAGAACTCCTCAAAGGGCGAGCCGGGCGGCAGTTGCGGCATGGCGTTGCCGCCGCCCTTGGCCTCGACGGTCTGCGAGGTCGAAATGTTGACGACCGCGTCGATCACCTTCTCGGCGACGTCGGCGATACCGTCCGGTCCGCGCGCGGCGGCCGGCGTGCTCAATGCGCCGAACGCGCTGACGGCGAGCACAGCCAGCCCTAAGCGCAAGCGGGTCGGGGCAATGGTGGCAGCGGTCATTGTGATCTCCAGGAAACAAGGATTCGGCGTCAAGACTGCGCTCGAACGGGGGGACGGCGCAAGCGCGGACGTTAACGAGCCTCAAGGCTCCGAGAATACGGCGAAAACCGGTCTGGCGCCTTCACTTTGGCGTTGGCGGAACGCCTAAATCGGGCGGCGCATCACCCAGATCAGGATCAGGCCGGCCACGGCCGATCCGATCCCGACTGCCCGCAGGATGTTGTCCGGCGTGGCGATGGCGCTCTTCATGGCCTTGCGCATCCAGTTCGGACTTGCCGCGAACATCAAGCCTTCCAGCACGAACAGAATGCCTAAGCCGATGAGGAAGTCGGTGAACGCAATGGACCTCATCGGATTGGAACCTCCCGGCGTGCTGTTCTTGTCTGGACGAAGGGCGGCAGAGCTGCCGCCCCCGATCGCGTTGACGCCTGTCCGGCTTTTACCTGGCTCAAGGCTTGGCCGGCGTCTCGGCGGCCGTCTTGCCCGACGGGTTACCGAAATACCGGAAGAAATCCGAGTCCGGCCGCAGCAGGAAACGGGTGTCGCTCGACTTCAGCCCGTTCTCGTAGGCCGTCATCGATCGGTAGAAGGCGAAGAAGTCGGCATCCTTGCCGTAGGCCTCGGCGAACAGGCGGTTGCGCTCGGCGTCGCCGACACCGCGCGTCTGCTCGGCCTGCGACCTGGCTTCTGCCTCGATCACGGTTGCCTCACGGTCGGCCTTCGAGCGGATCTCCTGCGCCTTCTGGCCGCCCTGCGCGCGGAACTCGGCAGCCTCGCGCTCGCGCTCGGTCTTCATGCGCTGATAGACCGCCTGGCTGTTCTGCTCCGGCAGGTCGGCGCGCCGGATACGGACGTCGACGACCTGGATGCCGTAGCCGTCGGCCTCGCGATCGAGTTGCTCGCGGATGCGCTGCATCAGCTTCTCACGGTCGTCCCGCACCACGTTGATGAAGGTGACCTCGCCGAGCACGCGGCGCAGTGCCGCGTTGAGGAGCGTGGTGAGCTGGATGTTGGCGGCCTGGATCGAGCCGACGCTCTGGTAGAAGCGCAGCGCGTCCTTGATGCGATAGCGCGCGAAGGCGTCGACGACGAGCCGCTTCTGGTCGGACGCGATCGCCTCCTGCGACGGGTTCTCGAGATCGAGAATCCGCTTGTCGATGTTGATCACCGAATTCCACGGCGCCTTGAAATGCAAGCCGGGCGCGGTGACGACCTCAACGGGCTTGCCGAACTGGAGCACGATGGTCTGCTCGGTCTGCTGCACCGTGAACAGCGACATGTAGCCGACGATCACGACAAGGAGCAGCGCGAGCAGCGTGACGATACCTGTGACCGGAGACCTCATCGGGTGCCTCCGCTCGAGGGCTGACCGCTGGCAGGCGGCCGCTTGGTCGTCAATTCGTTCAGCGGGAGATAAGGCACGACGCCCTGGCCGGAGGGGCCGCCGTCATAGACGAGCTTGTCCGCGCCGCCGAGCACCCGCTCCATGGTCTCCAGATAAATCCGCTCACGCGTCACGTCCGGCGCCTTCTTGTATTCCTCGTACACCTTGAGGAAGCGCGCACTCTGGCCCTTGGCCTCGGCGACCGCCTGCTCCTTGTAGCCTTCGGCGGCCTGCAGGATCTGCGCGGCGCGTCCGCGCGCCTGCGGCACGACCTGGTTGGCATAGGTCTGGGCTTCGTTCTGCAGCTGCTCGAGGTTGGCGCGCGCCGCCTGAACGTCACGGAACGCTGCGATCACGTCGCCCGGCGGGTCGACCTTCTGCATCTGCACCTGGGTGATCTGGATACCGGAGCCGTAGGCGTCGAGCGTCCTCTGCATCAATTCCTGCACGTTCTGCTCGGTGACGTTGCGCGCGCCGGTCAGGATCGGCTGGATCTGCGAGCGGCCGATCACCTCGCGCATCGCGCTCTCGGCGACCGCCTTCACCGTGCCCTCGGGGTTCTGGATGTTGAAGAGGAAATCGCCGACGCCGTCGGGCTTGATGCGCCACAGCACGGTGAAATCGACGTCGACGATGTTCTCGTCGCCGGTCAGCATCAGGCTCTCTTCCGGCACGTCACGAATGGAGCGGCCGCGGCGCGCCGGATCGTCGATCAGCGTCATGCCGATGGAAATGGTGTTGACGCGCAGTGCCTTCGGCAGCAGCACGGTCTCGATCGGATAGGGCAGATGATAGTTCAGGCCCGGCTGCACGGTGCGGACGTGCTTGCCGAAGCGCAGCACGACGCCGAGCTCTTCGGACTGCACGCGGAAGAAACCCGACAGCAGCCAGAACGCAATGATGATCAGGATGATCAGCGTGATGCCGACGCCGGAGAAATAGCCGCCCGGCATGATCTGCTGGAGACGGTCCTGGCCGCGCCGCAGAAGGTCTTCCAGATCCGGCGGCCTCGGCCCGACCGGTTGCGGGCCTGAGCCCCATGGTCCCTTCGGACCCGAGCCCCACGGGCCACCGCCCTGATTCTTCCACGGCATTCGACGCTCTCCTCGGCAGACCGGGACTAGAACTAACCCGGCCCACGTTGTCCGGTCCGGCTTTATAGGGGACCGGCAGGTCCCTTACAACGCAGCCCTCGCCGACTTCCGAGCTATGCTCGGGCACGAAAAAGTCAATGTAAACATTGGCGAAAGCGGTTAATGGCGGCGCCGCCGACGATATGTCACATAGGAGAAGCCGGCGCTGTCGTCGGGGCCGGCCGGATGGCGGATGCGCGCCGTCTCGTCCCAGTCTGCCTTGTCGACCTCGAAATGCGTATCGCCGTCGGGGCGGGCATGCACTTCGGTGATTTCCAGGCGATCGGCGCGATCCAGCCATTGCCGAAAGATCTCGGCACCGCCGATCACCGCAATCTCGGTGACCGAACGCCGCAGGGCATCGCCGCGCGCAACCGCGTCAGCATCCGCGGCCGACGTCGTGACGATGGCGCCGTTGGCGCGATAATCCGCATCGCGCGTTATGACGATATTGGTGCGGCGCGGCAGGGGGCGGCGGGGCAGGGATTCGAAAGTCTTGCGGCCCATGATCACGGGCTTGCCGACGGTGAGCGCCCTGAAGCGCGCCATGTCGGATTTCAATCGCCACGGGATCGCATTGCCCGCGCCGATGACGCCGTTCTCCGCGATCGCGACCACGAAGACGATCTCCATCAGGCTGAGCTCCCGGCAAGCCGCGTCAGCGCAGGCCCGGAGACGCGGCACAGCGTCCAATCGTCCATCATGACGGCGCCGAGCGATTTGTAGAACGCGATCGACGGCGCGTTCCAGTCGAGCACCGCCCATTGCAGGCGCGACCAGCCGTTGTCGATACATTCGCTGGCGAGATGGACCAGCAGCGCCTTGCCGAGGCCCCTGCCTCGATGCGAGGGCCGCACATAGAGATCTTCGAGATAGATGCCGTGGCGGCCGCTGAAAGTCGAGAAATTGAGAAACCACACCGCGAAGCCAACGGCCTCGCCGTCCCACTCGGCGATCGCGCAAAAGAGCCGCGGATCATCGCCAAACAAGGCGTCGGCAATCATTGCCTCGGTCGCCTCGACTTCGTGCGAGAGCCTTTCGTACTCGGCAAGTTCGCGGATGAAGGAGAGAACGAGCCCGGCTTCGCCCGGGCGCACACGGCGGATGTTGAGAGACATCGGCGTCAGACCGCCACTTCCGCCTTGATGTGTGGATGCGGATCATAGCCGACGAGCTCGAAATCCTCGTAGCGGAAGGAGAAGATGTCCTTCACATCAGGGTTGATCCGCATCACCGGCAGCGCGCGCGGCGCGCGGGTGAGCTGAAGGCGGGCCTGTTCCAGATGGTTGGAGTACAGATGCGTGTCGCCAAACGAATGAACGAAATCGCCGGGCTTGAGGCCCGTGACCTGCGCCACCATCATGGTGAGCAGCGCATAAGAGGCGATGTTGAAGGGCACGCCGAGGAAGACGTCGGCCGAGCGCTGATAGAGCTGGCACGACAGCTTGCCGCCTGCGACGTAGAACTGGAACAGGCAATGGCACGGCGGCAGCGCCATCTTGTCGACCTCGGCCGGATTCCAGGCCGAGACGATCAGACGGCGCGAATCCGGATTGCGCTTGATCATGTCGACCACATTCGCGATCTGGTCGATGCTGCGGCCATCCGGCGCAGGCCAGGACCGCCACTGATGGCCATAAACCGGGCCGAGATCGCCGTTGGCGTCGGCCCACTCGTCCCAGATGGTGACGCCGTTGTCGCGCAGATATTTGATGTTGGTGTCGCCCTTCAGGAACCACAGCAACTCATGCACGATCGCCTTCAGTGGCAGCCGCTTGGTGGTCAGCATCGGGAAGCCGGCGGACAGATTGAAGCGCATCTGATGGCCGAACACCGAGAGCGTACCGGTGCCGGTCCGGTCGGTCTTCTCGGCGCCGTCTGAAAGAATCCGCTCGAGCAGGTCCTGATACTGGTGCATGTGCCAATGAGCCGTTGGGGAGGCGGCGAACTTAACGGCGCCCCCCGTGCTGTGACAGCGGCGATTCGCTGCTCCCACAGATTATACCCGGAAAAGGTGAGTGTTCCCCCGGCAAACGACAAGGGGCGGAACTCGCGCCCCGCCCCTCGCCCATCGGCTTGAAAGTGCTGCTCAAGTCGCCGGTTTGAGCACCGGGCTCCACTTCGCAATCTCGTTCTTGACGAGCCTCGCCAGCGCCTCCGGCGTCCGATCCGCAGGTGCCGGGATGACGCTGCCGAGCTCGACCAGGCGCTTCTTCACGGTCTCGTCGTCGAGCGCCCTGATGGCGGCGCCATTCAGGCTCGCGATGATCGCGGGCGAAGTTCCTTTCGGCGCGAACATCGCATTCCAGGCCTGGGCCTGGAATGCCGGCAGGCCGGCTTCCACCGTTGTCGGCACGTTCGGGAGCGACGGATTGCGCTCGGGCGTTGCGATCGCGTAGGCCTTGATGGTGCCCGCGTTGATCTGCGGCACGGCGTTGACGATTTGGTCGCACATGTAATCGACTTGGCCTGCGACCAGCGCGTTCATCGCCGGACCGGTGCCGTTGAAGGGCACACCGACCGGCTTGACGTCGAGGATGGAATGCAGGAGCTCGCAGGAGACGTGCGAGACCGAGCCGACGCCGGCATGAGCCGCGTTCACCTTCTCGGCATTGGCCTTCACGTAAGTCATGAACTCCTTGAGATCCTTCGGCGGAAAGTCCTTGCGCGCCAGGATCAGGATCGGCGTGCCCGCGAGCAGCGCGACCGGCTCGAAATCTTTCTCCGGATGATAGGCGAGCTTCGGATAGAGCGGTACGGAGGCGGCGTGTGTGCCCATATGCCCGGTGATCAGCATATAGCCGTCATTGGCGGCACGCGCGGCGCGCGTGGTCGCAGTGGTGCCGCCGGCGCCGACCATGTTCTCGATGATGATGCTCTGGCCGAGCGTCTGCGCCATATGCGCGGTGACGATGCGCGAGATCACGTCGGTCGGACCGCCTGCCGCGAACGGTACGATCATGGTGATGCTGCGCGTCGGATAGGTCTGCGCTTCGCTTGGTGCGACAAAGGCGCACAGCGATGCAAGCGCGGCAGCACAGGCGCCCGTGAGCGCGCGAATGACCGTCATGTCGATCCCCTCTGACACAAACAAAAATGCCGGCCACAAGGGCCGGCATTTTCATTTCACAAAGCCGTCGCGCAAGTCGATTCGACTTCCGAATGCGGCGCGCGGACGCAGGGCGCCGCGCGGACGCAGGGCGCGGCGCTCAGTTCTCGGATTCGGTGAACACCTCGTCGCGCTTGGCACGCAGCATGGGCAACAGGGTGAGCATCAGCAGGAACGCCGCGATCGCGAGCAGCACGGCCGACAGCGGACGCGTCAGGAACACGCTCCAGTCGCCGCGCGAGATCAGCAGCGCACGACGCAGGTTCTCTTCCATCAGCGGACCGAGCACCATGCCGAGCAGCAGCGGCGCCGGCTCGAAATCGTGCTTGATCAGCCAGTAGCCAACGAGACCGAACACGCCCGCAAGGATGACATCGACCGGTGCATTGTTCACCGAGTAGATGCCGATCGCACAGAAGATCACGATCGAGGGGAACATCAGCCGGTAGGGCACGCGCAAGAGGCGCACCCAGATGCCGACCAGCGGCAGGTTGATGATGATCAGCATCAGATTGCCGATCCACATCGAGGCGATCATGCCCCAGACCAGATCAGGCTGCTTCTGCATCACCTGCGGACCGGGCACGATGCCGTGAATGGTCATCGCACCGACCATCAGCGCCATCACCGCGTTCGGCGGGATGCCGAGGGTGAGCAGCGGGATGAACGAGGTCTGCGCCGCGGCGTTGTTGGCGCTTTCCGGCGCCGCCACGCCCTCGATCGCGCCGCGGCCGAACCGCTTCGGATCCTTCGCGAGCTTCTTCTCGAGCGTGTAGGCCGCGAACGAGGCGATGACCGCGCCGCCGCCCGGCAGGATGCCGAGGATCGAGCCGAGCACGGTGCCGCGCAGAATCGCAGGCGTCGAGTCCTTCAGATCCTTCCTGGTCGGCATCAGGCCGGTAATCTTCTGCTGCACGAGATCGCGGTTCATCTCGGCGCCGGCGTCGAGATTGCGGATGATCTCGGCAAACCCGAACACGCCCATCGCCACCGTGGCAAAGCCGAGGCCGTCAGCAAGCTCCGGAATGTTGAAGGCCATGCGCGAGGCGCCGGTCTCGATGTCCGAGCCGACCATGGAGAGCAGCAGGCCGAACACGATCATCGCGATCGCCTTCAGCACCGAGCCCTTGGCCAGCACGACCGCGAAGATCAGGCCGAGCACCATCAGCGAGAAATATTCGGCCGGACCGAACGCCAGCGCGAGTTTCGTTAGCGGCGCGCCAAGGACCGCGATCAAAACTGTGGCGACGCAGCCAGCGAAGAACGAGCCGATCGCGGCGATCGCCAGCGCCGGGCCGGCGCGGCCCTGCTTAGCCATCTGGTGACCGTCGATCGCGGTGACGACCGATGTCGCCTCACCTGGAATGTTGACCAGGATCGACGTGGTCGAGCCGCCATATTGCGCGCCGTAATAGATGCCGGCGAGCATGATCAGCGCGCCAACCGGCGGCAGGCCGAAGGTGATCGGCAGCAGCATTGCGACCGTCGCGATGGTGCCGATACCGGGGAGAACGCCGACCAGCGTGCCGACGAGCGCGCCGATCAGGCACATCAGCAGGTTGATCGGAGAGAGCGCGACGGCAAAACCGTGAGCGAGGTTGGCAAAGATATCCATCACACCCTCACTGGACCAGGAAACGCGGGAACATCGGCATCGGCAGACCGAGCACGTAGGGGAAGAGCAGCGCGCAGCCGAGCGTCAGGCAGGCGCCGACGATGATGGTTTCGACCCACCGCGTCTCATGCGTGCCCATCGCCGCGATCAGGAAGCTTGTGAATGCCGAAACGACGACGCCCAGTGGGCGGATCGCCAGCGCGAAGAAGACGATCGACGCCATCACGAATAGCGGCCCGCGCCAGGAATAATGCGCCATGGCCGGCCCATCGGACAACAATCCCGTCAATGCGATGCCGGCGCCAAGCGCCACGAGGAGCCCACCGAACATCCGCGGCGCCGTGCCCGCGCCAAAGGAGAAGCCGCGCATTCCCTGCAAATCGCTGGAGGCCCACAGCGCGAACAAGGCGAGCGCCATCAGGGCAATCCCGCCGACATAATCCTGTGCCGATCTGATCGTCATAAAGATCGTGAGGATCGCCACTGCAAAGATCGGATAGGAGTAGATCAGCGCCAGCAGCACATCGGCTGACGCCTTCTTGGCGTCACCGCTGGCCGCTCCGATCAGCGCCGCGGGAGCACCCGCGACCAGCGCGGTGGCATGGCTGATCAGGACGGTGGCCGGGCCGCGTCCGGCGCCCCAACCGAAGATCGTCCCGATCGACCAGATCAATTCGAAAATCTGCGGCGCTATCGCCAGCAGACAAAAGCCGAGCGCCACCTTGGTGTTTCGAGTGGCTGTCGCTGAGTGGCCCATCGTGTCGGCCATGCATGTCTCCTCCGCGACCCGTAAGTCACGAGCACTGTTGTTCTAATCGGCTGGAAATGGATCCCCCGCCCGCATCACTGCCTAGCGATTTTCATCATACAATGCCAGCAAAACCCAACAGGCCACCTATGAGCAGGAGCCATAGTGGATTGATGCGTGAGACGGAGGCGATCGCCGCAACCAATACGGTCAGAAGCAGTGCAGCAATGGTGCGATCGGTCGACTGGGCCAGGATCAGGGCGCTGGCCGCCATCAATCCGATCGACAGCGGAACCAGTGCAGCCTGAATCAGGCCTGGCCAGCGCGACTGGCTCGGCCGGTTCAGGAGCCGGCTGACATAATAGGCAAGCAGCGCCGTCGGCAGGCACATCGCCAGCGTCGCCGCCAAGGCGCCGGGAATGCCGGCGACGGCATAGCCGATCAACGTGACAATAAGCACGTTCGGACCGGGCGAGAGCTGCGCGATCGCATAGGCATCGGTGAACTGCTTGTCGGTCATCCAGTGATGCACGTCGACCGCGATGCGGTGCATCTCCGGCACCGCCGCCGCGGCGCCGCCGACCGCGAACAGCGACATTAGACCAAAGGTGGAGATCAGCGCCCAGATCGGGTTCTCGGCATTCATGCTGCTACCTTCCGCCGCATCAAATATGTGGCGCCGATGCTGAGGGGCATCGCGAGGAGCAGCACGGCCTGGAGCGGCAGGCGGAGCACGCCGATGGCAACGAACACGCCGAGCATCAGGAGCAGCGCAACGGCATCGATTCGCTTCAACAGCGGCGTCATCATGCGAAAGACCACCGCGATCAGGAGACCGACCGCCGCGCAGGAGATGCCTGCGAGAATACGCCGCAACACCTCGACGTCGCCGAACCGGGCATAGATGATCGCAAGTACCATCATGATCAGCGTCGGCGGCAGCAACAGGCCGCTAAAGGCGGCCACGCCGCCGGCGATGCCGCGCAGGCGCGAGCCGAACACCATCGACAGATTGACGATGTTGGGTCCGGGCAGGAAATGACACAGCGCGAAGGTCTCGTTGAACTCGTCCGCCGTCATCCAGCGGTGCTGGTCGACGATGGCGTGCCGGGCAAACACCAGGACCCCGCCGAAACCGGCCAGCGACATCCGGGCGAAGGCCAGGAATAGCGCCGGCAAGCCGGGCCGTGGGGCGTGACCGGCGGCGATATCCGGCTCTTGGGCGGCCGGTGCGGAATCCGGGGACATGTCAGGAGCTTAGAACGCCGGCCGTGACGCGGCCAAGATCAGACCGGCAGCCGGGCGGAACCTATCCAAAGAGAACATGAGATCCGCCGCTCGAAACACCTGTTATTTGAAACCTTTGCCCCCTATATTGGGGGTGCCGGTTCGCCGGCTATGGAAATAAACGGTCGTCGCAATAAACCATTCGGACCCGGGGGCGGTACCCGGCGCCTCCACCAAAGCCCACGAGCGGGCTAGCCCGAAGCGGGTTTTGGCGGGGGCGAAATAGGATCGACGAGGGCGTAAAGGGCGTACTTTTTCCCGGTATTGTTCCGCCGTTATCGGGCTACTGCAATAGTTGCCAACGACAACTTTGCTCCGGTTGCTCAGGCTGCGTAACGCAGTTTGAAAGACCAACTTAAAGTCCTAACGGGTTAAGCTCCGTTAGGCGGGGTTCGGAGGCACCTGGCAACAGAAGCCTCCACTTACATTTATTTCCTTTCCGGCGGGGACTCCTGCTGACCCGTCAGGCGCGGTACTATTGCGGCTTGGCGAGTCGGGCCGGCAGGGCCCGTCTCCTGGAATGCAACAGGACCACCATGGCGACCGATCATATCCGATACGATGTGCTGGCCCGCGACGCGCTGCGCGGCGTGCTGCGGAAGGTGTTGACCGATGCCGCATCCCATGGGCTTCCCGGCGACCACCATTTCTTCATCACCTTCATGTCGAAGGCCGAGGGCGTGAAACTGTCCTCGCGGCTGCTTGCGCAATATCCGGAAGAGATGACGATCATCCTCCAGCATCAGTTCTGGGACCTGACCGTGCTCGAGGACCGTTTCGAGGTCGGCCTGTCGTTCGGCGGCATTCCGGAGCGGCTGGTGGTGCCGTTCAGCGCCATCAAGAGCTTCCTCGATCCGTCGGTGAAGTTCGGCCTCCAGTTCGATACCTCCGATGTTGCCGAGGTCGCGCCGGAGACATTGCCGGCAGGCCCCGCGGCGTCCGCCGTATCGGTGCCCGCCCCCGCCGCTGAGAAGGCGGATGCCGCCGACGAGCCGACCCCGCCGAGCCAGGGCGGTGCCGAAGTCGTGCGGCTCGATCGTTTCCGCAAGAAATGATCCAGGCTGCCGCACGAGATCGTCGCGCCCGGCCCAACTGCCTATATAGAAGAGCACATGAAGAGGCTGCGCGGCGTTTCGTGCGGCGGAATGGATGTGCTCATGGCCAAAGCTGCTCCCTCGAAGACGACCCGTCCCGCGACCCGCACCGAGACCGATAGTTTTGGTCCGATTGAAGTACCGGCCGATCGCTATTGGGGGGCGCAGACCGAGCGCTCGCGCCAGAACTTCCGCATCGGCACCGACCGCATGCCGATCTCGCTCGTGCATGCGCTCGGCATCGTCAAGCTTGCGGCAGCGCAGTCCAACCTCGAGCTCGGCCTGCTCGACCAGCGCCGCGCCGATGCCATCATCCGCGCCGCGCGCGAGGTGATCGACGGCAAGCTCGACGATCATTTCCCGCTGGTGGTGTGGCAGACCGGCTCCGGCACGCAGAGCAACATGAACCTCAACGAGGTCATCGCCAACCGCGCCAACGAGCTGCTCGGCGGCGAGCTCGGCGCCAAGAAGCCGGTGCATCCCAACGACCACGTCAACATGAGCCAGTCGTCGAACGACTCGTTTCCGACCGCGATGCACATCGCAGCCGCAAGCCGCATCAATGCCGATCTCGTCCCTGCCCTCGGCGAGCTGCTCGGCGCGCTGCGCAAGAAGGAGAAAGAGTTCGGCAAGATCGTCAAGATCGGCCGCACCCATACCCAGGATGCGACGCCGCTGACGCTCGGCCAGGAATTCTCCGGCTATGCCGCGCAGGTCGAAAGCGGCATCGCGCGGCTCAAGGTCGCGGTGAAGGAGCTCTATCCGCTGGCGCAGGGCGGCACCGCGGTGGGCACCGGCCTCAACTCCAAACCGCGCTTTGCAAAACTGTTCGCAAAGCACGTGGCTGCGATTACGAAGCTCCCCTTCACCAGCGCCGCCAACAAATTCGAGGCGCTGGCCTCGAACGATGCCTATGTGCTGGCGCACGGCGCCATCAATTCGGTCGCCACCGGCCTGTTCAAGATCGCCAACGACATCCGCCTGCTTGGATCGGGCCCGCGCTCGGGGCTCGGCGAATTGATCCTGCCGGAGAACGAGCCGGGCTCCTCGATCATGCCGGGCAAGGTCAATCCGACGCAGTGCGAGGCGATGACCATGGTGTGCTGCCAGGTGTTCGGCAATCACACCGCGATCACGGTCGCCGGCAGCCAGGGCCATTTCGAGCTCAACGTCTACAAGCCGGTGCTGGCCTACAACATGCTGCACTCGATCCGCCTGATGGCGGATGCCGCGCGCTCCTTCACCGAACATTGCGTCAGCGGCATCCGCGCCGACGAGAAGCGCATCAGCGAGCTGATGCAGCGCTCGCTGATGCTGGTGACGGCGCTCGCCCCGAAGATCGGCTACGACAATGCCGCCAAGGTGGCCAAGACGGCGCATGCCAACGGCACCACGCTGAAGGAGGAGGCGCTGCGGCTCGGCTTCGTCTCGGCGGAGGAGTTCGACCGCCTGGTGCGTCCCGAGAAGATGACCAGCCCGGGATAGATTCCGAATTCCGATAGTCATCCGTAGTGATACGGACGCTCGATGCTCAGAAATATGCGGCGTCAGAGGCGGGATTTGATTACCGTCAATGTTATGGCCGGACGGCGTGTTACACGGCCGTCCGCCCCTGACGGACTTAATTCATCGTTTGATGGCCCGAGAGGCCGATTGACGAGGACGAGCGAATGGCGATCAAGTCTTTTGGGGCGCAACGCGGCACCCCGTTTCTGAATGTTTCATCCTGCCCGCAGAGGATCGGATGATGGAGACGCGGCATGGGGAACGTCATCAACCTGAATCGCTTCAGGAAGCGCGCCGAGCGGGAAGCCTCGGCGAAGCAGGCGGACGCCAACCGAACGAAGTTCGGCCGCACGAAGGCCGAGCGGTCGGCGGAGGAGAAGCAGGCGGACCAGGCGAAGGCGCATCTGGACCAGCACCGGATCGATCGCGAGGAGCAGCCATGAAGTCGCCCGTCGTGAAACGGTCGATCGTGGTCGCCGGCCACAAGACCAGCGTCAGCCTGGAAGAGGCGTTCTGGAACGGCATGAAGGAGATCTCGGGCCTGCGCAACATGACGCTGTCCGAGCTGGTCGGCGAGATCGACAGCAACCGCCAGCAGGGCAATCTGTCCTCGGCGATCCGGCTGTTCGTGCTCGACTACTTCAAGAGCCGCGCCATGGCGCCGCAGCCGGACAAGGTTTCGGCCCAATAGCCGCCGGGCCATTTCCGGAGCGTCCGGCCCCCTGCACTTTAAAATCGCTCTAAGGTGCAGGTTCGGCGAGCCGGCGCGCTTGACCTCAATGCCCTGCGTTGAAAATACAGGGCATGACCGACACCCATGAGACGCGCCGCGAGATGCCGCTGGGCCTGGCCCAGCGCGGCTATGCCGGCATCATTCAGCATCTGTCCGCCAAGGATGCAGGCTCGGCGCTCTCGGACATCGAGCTGGAGAGCCGGCTGATCGAGCTCGGCTTCGTCGAGGGCGCCCGGGTCGAAATCCTGCACGAGGGGCTGGTCGGGCGCGATCCGATCGCCGTCCGTGTCGACAACATCACGATCGCGGTGCGCCGCCGTGAAGCCATGGCCGTCATCGTCGCCTAGATAGCGACCGGATATCTGTCCCATGGAATTGCCCCTGCTGCATCTCGCCCTGGTCGGCACGCCAAACAGCGGCAAGACCTCGCTGTTCAACGCGCTGACCGGCAGCCGGCAGAAGGTCGCGAACTATCCCGGCGTCACCGTCGAGCGCAAGGAGGGCTTCTTCGTCACGCCCCTGGGACGCCAGGTCTCCGTGGTCGACCTGCCCGGCACCTATTCGCTGCGCGGGCGCAGCCCGGACGAGGAGATCACCCGCGACTTCGTCCTCGGCAAGGCTTCCGGCGAGACCGTGCCCGACCTCGTGCTATGCGTCGCGGACTCCACCAATCTGCGCCTGACCATCCGCCTGCTGCTGGAGCTGAAGCGCACGGGACGGCCGATGATCCTCGTGCTCAACATGTTCGACATCGCGAGCCGTCGCGGCATCACTGTCGACGTCGAGCGGCTCGCCAAGGAGCTCGGCGTGCCCGTGGTCACCTCGATCGCGGTGCGCAAGGGCGGCACGGCCGACCTGCTGGCGCTGACCGACGAGATCGCGGCCAAACTCGCCACTGAGCCGGCCGAGAATAGTTGGCGCGCGCTCAGCGTCGCCGAGCTGCGCGCCACCCAGCGCGAGGCCGACCGCATCATCGCGGACTGCGTCAGCCTGCCTGCCAGGCCCGACACCTGGACCGCGCGGATCGATGCCCTCGTGCTGCATCCCGTCGGCGGGCTCATCGTGCTGGCGCTGATCCTGTTCGTGATGTTCCAGGCGGTGTTCGCCTGGGCGCAGCCGCTGATGGACCTGCTCAAGTCCGGCTTCGACGCGCTCGGCGGGTTGGTGCAGGCCACCCTCCCCGGCGGCCTGCTGCAGAGCTTCCTTCAGGATGGCGTGATCGCGGGCGTCGGCAGCGTGATCGTGTTCCTGCCGCAGATCATCCTCATCTTCCTGTTCATCCTGCTCCTGGAAGATTTCGGCTACATGGCGCGCGCCGCGTTCCTGATGGACCGCATCATGGGCGGCGCCGGGCTGCACGGCCGCGCCTTCATTCCGCTCTTGTCGAGCTTTGCCTGCGCCATTCCCGGCATCATGGCGACCCGCGTGATCGACAACAAGCGCGACCGGCTGACCACGATCCTGATCGCGCCGCTGATGACCTGCTCGGCGCGCATTCCGGTCTATACGCTGATCATCTCCGCCTTCATTCCGGCCAGGGACGTCTGGGGCTTCATCAACCTGCAGGGCCTCGTGATGTTCGGCCTCTACGCCACCGGCATCGTCAGCGCGCTTGCCGTCTCGTTCGTCATCAAGTTCTTCATGATACGCGACTATGCGCCGGCGCCGTTCATGCTGGAGCTGCCGGACTACAAGGTGCCCCGGCTGAAATCGATCGCGATCGGCATCTACACCCGCGCCAAGATGTTCCTGCACCGCGCCGGCACCACGATCTTCTCGATGATGGTGCTGATCTGGTTTCTGGCCTCGTTCCCGCAGCCGCCCGCGGGCGCGACCGAGCCTGCCATCGACTTCAGCCTGGCTGCGATGATCGGCAAGGCGCTCGCGCCGCTGCTCGCGCCTGTCGGCTTCAACTGGCAGATCGCGGTGGCGCTGATCCCGGGCATGGCGGCGCGCGAGGTCGCGGTCGCCGCCCTCGGCACCGTCTATGCGATCGAGGGCGGCAAGGAAGCGGCCGAGCAGATCGGCCAGGTGCTGGCGACGAAATGGTCGCTGGCCACCGCCCTGTCGATGCTGGCCTGGTACATCTTCGCCCCGCAATGCGCCTCGACGCTGGCCGTGATCCGGCGCGAGACCGGAAGCTGGGGCTGGATGGCGGCGACCTTTGCCTACATGCTGGTGCTGGCTTATGCGGCGAGCCTTCTGACCTACAATGTCGCGGTGGCGCTCGGGGCGGGATAGCCCCTCTCAAAACCAAAACTTCGAAAACAACCCCATGCACAGTAGACGTGGGTTGTTGAATCAATGGCTTACGCCAGTCGAACCGTCCGGCCGTAGCGGGGGACGACGGACCACGCCCCGGTTGACCCGTCGGGCAAAACAGGGGCATGATGTCATGATCAGCCCGCAGCGATGGCAGCATGAACGACGACACGCCACAGCGGCGGCGATCCGTCTCCGTAGACCATTTCAGCACCGACAGACTGATCGCCGAGCGGCTGTGCGAGGATCACCTCGGCAACCTCGTCGCACTGCATCTCGATCCCGACGTCTCCCGCTATCTCGGCGGCGTGCGCTCGGCGGAGACAACGGAGAAATATCTCTCCATCAACATGGCCCACTGGGATCAGCACGGCTTCGGGCTGTGGGCGCTGCGAACGAAAGACGGCGCGTTTGCCGGACGGGCGGGTATCCGGCACATCCTCGTCGACGACACCGACGAGATCGAGATTGCCTACGCCTTCACGCGCGATCTCTGGTGTCAGGGATTTGCGAGTGAGATCGCGACCGCGATGACGCGGATCGGGCTGTCACAGCTGTCACTGCCATCTCTCATTGGCATCGTCTATGTCCGCAACGGCGCTTCCCGCCGCGTGCTGGAGAAATCGAATTATCTCCTCGAGCAGAGCACGAACCGTCACGGCGAGAACGTGGTGATTTACCGTATTCGAGGGTGAGAGCTGCAAGAAGGCCGGCCCCCTTTTTCAGGATTGGAACTCGGCGGCTGCGTTGGAGTTCCTCTCTACGTCTTTTTTGGCCGAAGCCTTGAGCCTCAGGCCTTGGACCAAATGCGGGGACAGGTGACGCCCTTTTCGGGTGAAAGCGTCAGGATATTTGATGACTAACCAAACCAGCGCCGCCCAAGCCGGCGAGCCCAAAGATTTGCCGAGAGTTTCGACGGGCAGCCAAGGGCTCGACGACATTCTCGGAGGGGGCTTCGATGCCAACCGGATGTACCTGTACGAAGGCAGGCCCGGCACCGGCAAAACCACCATGGCGCTCCAGTTCCTGCTCAAGGGTGTCCGCAGCGGCGAACGCGTGCTCTACATCTCGCTCTCCGAAACCAAGCGCGAACTGAGCCTCGTGGCGAAACGGCACGGCTGGTCGCTCGAGGGCGTCGACATCTTCGAGCTGGTGCCGCCGGAGACGACGCTCGATCCGGACCGCGAGCTCACTGTGTTCCATCCCGCCGAAATGGAGCTGAGCGAAACGACCGGTCTGATCTTCAAGGAGGTCGAGCGGATCAATCCCACCCGCGTGGTGCTCGACAGCCTGTCCGAACTGCGCCTGCTTGCCCAGAACCCGCTTCGTTACCGGCGCCAGGTACTGGCTCTCAAGCATTTCTTCACCAATCGCAATTGCACGGTCGTCCTGCTCGACGATCTCTCATCGTCCCAGGACGATCTGCAATTGCATTCGATCGCGCACGGCGTGGTGATGCTCGAACAGCTCGCCATCGACTATGGCGCGGAGCGGAGGCGGCTTCGCGTCGTCAAGATGCGCGGCATCAAATTTCGCGGCGGCTTCCATGATTTTACGATCGAGCAAGGCGGCCTGAACATCTTTCCGCGTCTGGTCGCCGCCGAGCATCACAAGCCTTTTCGCGGCGACTACACGCCCAGCGGAAATACTGAACTGGATCAGCTCCTGGGAGGTGGCCTCGAGCGCGGCACCAATGCGCTCCTCATCGGCGCCGCGGGCGTCGGCAAGTCATCTCTCGCATTGACTTACGCGATCGCGGCGGCCGAACGCGGCGAGCACGCGGTTTTCCTCGCCTTCGACGAGGGCCGCGGCACGGTTGAAGCCCGCGCCAGGACACTCGGTTTGCCACTCGAAAAACACATCGAGTCCGGACACATCCGGTTTCAACAAATCGACCCGGCCGAACTGTCTCCAGGCGAGTTCGCCGCAAACGTGAGAAAAAGCGTCGAACGCGACAACGCGCGAGTCGTCATCATCGACAGTCTGAACGGGTATCTCAATGCCATGCCGGACGAGCGTTTTCTCATCCTGCAGATGCACGAGCTCCTCAGCTATCTTGCGCAGCAAGGTGTGCTGACCATCCTGGTTCTAGCCCAGCATGGGCTGGTCGGGCCGATGGATACGCCACTCGACATCAGCTATCTGAGCGACGCGGTGATCATGCTGCGGTATTTCGAGTTGGGCGGCACGGTGCGGCGCGCCTTGTCGGTCGTCAAGAAGCGCAGCGGTCATCACGAGCATACCATCCGCGAGTTTCGCCTCAGCAGTGCCGGCATCGGGCTGGGTCCGCCGCTCAAGGAGTTCAGCGGCATCTTTTCAGGCAACCCGCGTTATACCGGTACGGCAATGCCGGAAGGACCGGCTGAATGAGCGTCGGCCGAGATCAGCATGTTCTCGTCTTTGCTCCGATAGGGCGCGACGGACCGGCCGCTACGGAGCTCTTCCGCGGCTCGAACCTCGAAGCGATCAACTGCCGAAGCCTTCCCGAACTCGTCAGCGAGATGACCGCGGGCGTGGGCGCGGTTTTCCTTGCCGAAGAAGGTCTGTTCGGGAAGGACACGGCGCCGCTGGCCCAATGGATCGCCAGTCAGCCGCCCTGGTCCGACCTTCCTTTCGTCATCCTCACCAGCCACCGCGAGCAGCCTGCCGTCGTCGCATGGCGCCGCAGTATTGTCGCGCTGCTTCGTAACGTGTCGCTGCTTGAGCGGCCGGTCCAGCCGATGACCCTGACCAGCGCTCTTCAGTCGGCGATGCGGGCCCGAGAACGTCAATACCAGATCCGAGCACTGCTGGAGGCGCGCGAGCAGACGGCGCAGCAGCTCGAACAGCTGGTCGTCGAGCGCACGCGCGCGCTGGCGGAAGCCAATGAGCAATTGCGCCTCGAGATGAAGGAGCGCGCCCGGGTCGAGGAGACGCTCCGCCAGGCCCAGAAGATCGAAGCTATCGGCCAGCTGACCGGCGGCGTTGCGCATGACTTCAATAATCTGCTGATGGTCATTTCCGGTGGCCTAGACATGCTGGACCGTCAGACAGACCCCGTCCGCCGTCGCCGCCTGATGGACGGGATGGTCCAGGCGGCACAGCGCGGGGCCAGCCTGACCAAGCAGCTTCTTGCGTTCTCTCGCCGGCAGACGCTCCGGCCCGAGCCCGTCGACGTCGCCTCGCAGATGGGCGGCATGCGCGAACTTCTCGATCGAAGTCTGAGGGGCGACGTTCACGTCGAGTTCGATTTTCCGGATACGCTCTGGCCGGTGGAGGTCGATCCCGGCGAGCTGGAGCTCGTGATTCTCAACCTTGCCGTCAACGCCCGTGACGCCATGCCCAATGGCGGCACGATTCTCGTCCGCGGAGAAAACCTCCCCGATCTGAACGATGAGCAGATCGCCGGAGACTACGTGCGCCTCTCCGTCGTCGATACCGGCGTCGGCATGAGGCCGGAGATACTGTCGCGCGTTTTCGAACCGTTCTTTACGACCAAGGAGGTCGGCAAGGGCTCCGGGCTCGGGCTTGCCCAAGTCCATGGATTTGCGACACAGTCTCGGGGCACGGTCCGCATTCGATCGGCGGTCGGCAAAGGCACGAGCATCGAGCTCTACCTGCCTCGATCGCACAACGTTCCTTCCAGGCAGCGACATCTCATCGATCTCAACGTGGTGCGGCCGACGAAGAGCAACCATGGCCTCATCCTTCTGGTCGAGGACGATGACGAGGTTGCCGCGCTGGTGAGCGAGATGCTTGGCCAGCTTGGTTACGAGGTCACGCGCGCTGCGAGTGGCAACGCCGCGCTCGGTGCCCTCGCCGACGGCCGCGCCGTCGATCTCATCTTCTCCGATATCATGATGCCCGGCGGCATCAATGGCGTCGAACTGGCGCGAGAGATCAAAAGGAGGCGAAGCGACATACCCATCCTCCTGACCAGCGGATACGCCGACGCCGCAGTTCACGACGCCGAACTGGCGGGTATCCAGATTTTGCCGAAACCCTATCACATAGATGAGTTGGCCGCCGCACTTAGCGCAGTGCAGCCAGAACCTCGGCAGGACACGGAGTCCAAGCGATCCAACCGGTGCTGATGTCGAACACGCGCTTGTGGACAGCGTCGACGACATCGAGATCGCCTGTTACCGAATCCGGCGATGAGAAACGACGTCCCGCTCAACCGGTGCGCAACCGGACAACCGACTGCGGCAATGATGCGAGAAACAGCACGACGCAGACACACAGCAGGACGATGTCCTTGAACAGGAACTCGCCGGTTAAATTCCACGCCATTGGATCGGTTGAAAGACTCCATTTGACGACCCCCGGCGTCGTGAAGAAGAACGACCATGTGATCGCGAAGGTCACCACACCCATCAGCGAACCGAGGGCGGACAAGACCGGGCTGAAGCTGCCTGCCGCGAGCAGCGCTGCAATCACGAATTCGGCAACACCGAGAAAATAGGCTTCTCCCCTCAAGCCGAACACCGACAGCCAGGAGATGAACGGACTGTTGCTGATGAACTGGGCGATGCCTTGGGCGGATTGCAGTGTGAATTTCTGCATTCCGAACGACACGAAGATGACCACCATGACCCAGCGGAGAATGGCAAGCGGACGATAAGACCCGCCACCATCCTCGGCGACGTTGAACCCTTTCATGTGACGATTTCTCCCCGGCTTGTACGCGCATCTGTCGGCGAACGGAACGTTCGCTACGGTCTGTACGGAGGGGAGCGTCCGTCGTTACCCGCGTGGTGGGGTTCACCGATCACAGCTGCGTGCAACGCGCGTGTTCTCGGACGGCAGCGTGTAGGATGGGTTTCGCTGCAGCGAAACCCATCACGCCTCGACACGGGATCAATGATGGGTTTCGCTGCGCTCTACCCATCCTACATTTCTCTCGTTGCTATCGCAGTTCCATCGCAGCTTCTTCAAGGAAGCGCACCAATGCAACCGACCTGAACAGCCATTCAAGAAAGTTTCCTGGCTGTTCCTGCAACAGCTGATGGCGGCAGCCGTTGACCCCGCGGCAATGCAGAGCAAGGAGGAACAGATGAAGAAGTTGACTTACGCTCTTGCGGCGGCAGCGACGCTCGCGATCGGTGCCCCCTCCATCGCCAATGCAGCCGGCTTCGGCGTCTATGTCGGCGGCGACAGGGATTATTATGACGGTCCGCGCACACGCATCTACGAGCATGACCGCGGCTGGCACCGTGGCTGGTACCACCACGATGGCGACTATGACCGCGGCGTCGTGATCCGGCGATATCATCACTGGGACGACGATTAGTGCGGACCAGCACGATTGAGCAAGGAGGCCTCGCTGCGGCGGGGCCTTTTTGTTTTTGTCTTTGGACGCAGGGAGCCGCGACGGCGGCAGATGGATGTCATCAGGCGCGATGCGCGATCAAGACGGCGCTCGGCGACCGCCTGGATGGCTTCGACCCCAAGCGTGCCTTGCAGTGACGAGGCGGGCTACGAAGTCTTACCTGAAATACCCCAGCACGAGATCGACATCCGAATTGCTGGCGACGGTGCCGTTCAGCTCGGCGTCGATGACGCGGCGGCAGGCCGCGATCGCGGCGTGGTCGCCGAGATCGTTGGCGGCTTCCAGCACCAGCCAGGCCGCGTCGACGGACGCCTTTTCCGGCGCCGATCCGCCGACATCGGCGGTAACGGCTTTGTTAAGATTCTTGTTCTTGCGAACTGCGGTGCCGAATTGAGGCAACATGGCAAATACTCCCCTCTCGCTCAGTCCTGCTTAGTGGATCTGGAGCTCAGGCTGACGACCCGCATCAGCACCCGCACCGGTCTTGCGCGACTGGTAGAACTTCAGAATGCTGCGCGAGGTCTCGATCTTGAGCCGGCCGAACTCGCGCTCGTTGTCCTGGAGGTCGCGCGCCGTGATCAGATGATCCTTGGCGCCGAGGAACAGCAGCGACATCGTGGTGTCCCAGGAGAAGTCGAGCGCCTTGCACAGCACCAGGATCATCTCGCGGTTGCGGTCCATCAGCGCGCGCTCGATCACGTCGACCGGCAGCGACGACAGCAGCGACAGGCCGATCTGCACCTCGTCGAAACGGTGCTGGCGCGCGTAATTGGAAATCGAATCCTGGTTGAGGTTGCCCTGGCGGTATTGCGTCGTCACCACGCGTTTGGCGACGAAATAGCTGCGCGAGGACGGGCCGAACTTGGATTGGAGGTCGCCGGTGACGTCGGTCACCGAGCTCTGGATCTGCGGCATCATCTCGGGCCGCTCGCTCTCGAGGCGGCGACGGACGTCTTCCGACGCCTTCGAGATCAGCTGCTGGAAGATGTGCCGCGGCACGTCCTTGCGCAGGCCAAGCTGCTCGGCGAGAATCGAATCGCCTTCGGCGCGGCGGACCATGTGCAGCAGGCCCGAGCCGGAGAAGCGCGCGCCCTCGTTCTTCGCGACCGAGGTCACGACCTCCTGGTTGCCGCGCTTGACCAGCACGTCGGTCACGGCCTCGCCGATCTGCTCGCGCTGCGAGATCGCAAGCAGATGCGCCTGGCTCTTGGTCAGGGCGCTCTCGAGCAGCATTTTCTCGTCAATACGGGTGGAGTCGCGCAGCACCGGACCGGCGACCTCGATCTCATCGTCGAGGGCGAGCTTCTCGATGACGTTGAGCGGGGCGTGGTCGCAGGCCGCCATCAGCTCGGAGAGCTGCGCCCGCGCCGCCACCTCGATCTCGTCGGCGAGCCGGCCGATGACCTCGCCGAACATGCTGATCTCGTCGTCGCTGTAGCGGCCCGTGATCAGGATATCGGTCGCATGCCACAACGCCTTCGCACGGCTCTCGTCGGTGCCGCGCGCGATGGCGTCGTCCAGGTCCTGTAGAAGCGATTTCGCCCCGTCCATCTCGATACCCCAGTTCTTGGCCCAGTTCTTGGCGCGCCGCCCCGCCTCTGTCGGCAGGACACGGATTCCTCTGGGAGCAGACGTTAGAGATCAAACGCGAGAATTCAGTAAAATCGGCAAATCAGTTTTGCCGAGCAGAATTCATTCAAATGCGAGAGAGTGCGTTAGCCGGCGGCCAGGATGGGAAGCTGCCGCACAGGAGGTGCGCTCCCTCTCCCGCTCGCGGGAGAGGGTTGGGGAGAGGGTGTCTCCACAAAGGGACAATCTCCTAGAGGAAAGAGCCCTCACCCGGCGCTACGCGCCGACCTCTCCCGCAAGCGGGAGAGGTTAAGACCCTGCGGCTCGATCCGGGCAAACCAACTCCGCCCTCACGGATTCGACTGCGGCGTGAGGACCAGCGGCGGCTTCGGCCTGGGTTTTGCGGGCGGCGGGCCCGGAGCCGGCCGCACGTCGATCGGCGGCGGCAGGGGCGCGACCTGCTGGCTTGCGAGCGGCGGATTTGGAGCTGCGGGCGCGGCCTGCGGCGCCCTTGGCGTCGGCGCCGCCTTTGGCTTGGACGATGGCGCACGGCGGGGATCGCGGTCGGGCAGCGGCACGTCGGTCCGCGATGGCTCCGGCGCCGGATCGGGCGAGACCAGCGTCGGCAGCGCCGCGGTCGCCGGCGGTGGCTCGCCGCGCTCGATGGCGTCCAACCGGCGCGTCTCACGGTCGATGGTGCGCACCGCGAGCCATGACGACAGCGGCGCGACATCGACCGTGCGGTTCAGCTTGTCGGGAGGACCGGCCGCGAACAGCTGGATCTCCGGCGGCGCGCCGGAGAGCCCGGTCATGATCGGCGTCAGGCTGGCGCGGATATCGGCCTGGTCGGCGGGGATGTCGTAGCCGCCGGAGACGATGGCGCGGGCATTCTTCGCTTCCAGCGGCGTTGCGCCGACCCGCAGGCGCCCATCGCGGATGGTGAACGGAATCTGCGCCGAAGCGACCGCGATGGGAGCCGCCGACAACGCGGGCTCGACCAGCTGACGCAGGCGGTTGTCGTCGCTGACCTGGCCGCCGTCGCTGGCGCGGATGGCGATCTCGAAGGCGCGGGGATTGAGGCCAGAGATCTCGGCGGACTCGAGCGTCACCGTGCCGTTGCCGGCGAGCGCGCCGGTCAAGGCCGCGACGCTGCGGCCCTGGCTGGTCAGCGCCATCTGCAGCGAGGCGCGTCCCTTGGGCAGCGCCAGATCGCGGTAGCGCAGCGCCGCCGCATCGACATTGGCGAGCTCGATGCGCGCGCTCAACGCAAGACCCCCCGCGCCATTGCGTGCGTCAAGGCTCGCCGACATCTCACCGCCGCCAAGGCCGCCCTTGAGGCCATCGAGCGCGAGCGACTGGCCGTCGCTCCTGATGATGCCGCCGACGGGACGCAGCTCGATGCCGCCAGGCAGCGCGCCGCGCAGCGCCTGGAAGGCAATCCTGCCGCGCCAGGCACCGATCAGCCCCGCACCGAGCGGCTCGCCGGCATCATGTCCGGCAGCGCCGATCGCCATCGCGAGCGCCGGCATCAGATCGAGCGTATCGAGGCCGACTTCGCCCTCGACGCTCTTCTCCTGATCGAGCGTGACCGCGAGATGACCGCGCAAATGCGAGCCGGCTGCGCTGCTGTCGAGATCGTCAAGCGTCAGGCGATTGCCCGACAGCCCGACGCGCGCGGACAGGCTGACGCCCTGGACGGATTTGCCGGCCGGGCTGGCGCCGAACAGCGGCGCCAGATTGGCGTTGCGGACGCGCAGGTTCACGCTGCCTTTGGGCTCCGACAGTTCGACGCTGCCTTGCGCATCCGCGTCCAGCCCGCCGCCGCTCAGCCTGGCGTTCAACTGCAGCGGACGATGCCAGGCGCCGCTGATCTTGCTTTCGAATTGCGAGGCGCCCTCGCCCGCCGCCACGACGCGGTCGAGCCCGAGCGGCGCCAGCAATGCATTCGCCTGCGGCGTCGAGACTTTCGAGTCCAGCGTGAAGTCGCTGCTCCGCAACGTCTCGATATCGATGCCGCTGACGGCGGCGACCGGTGTCTGCGCGGTCAGCGTCGCGGTGGCCTTGAGCTGCGGCGCATCGAGATCGAGCACGGCGCGGGCGTTGCTGCGATCGGCATGCTCGGCATTCTTGTCGAGACTGAGGTCGAGCTTGAGGCGCGCCGCGCCGGGCAATGACGGGAGCGCATCGAAGCGGGCGCGCACCGACGGCGCAAACGGCTCGATCAGTGCGGTCAGCTCGCGCAGCGAATTGGCGGAGGATTTCAGCGCCAGTCTGCCGGTGGCATGCGTGCGATCGAAATTGCCGCTCGCCTCGGTAATGACGCCGCCGGCCCGACCGAACCGCAACTGCTCCAGCGACAGCGCCGCCGGGCCGTAGCCGAGCCTGGCCGTGAACGGCCGCAGCTCCTGGCCGGCGGAGATGGCGCGGCCGATATCGAGCGAGAGCTTTGCCTCTTCCGGCCATTCGCCTTGCGGCCCCGCGAGCGCGCGGACAAAACTTGCGGCGGCGTCGAGGTCGAGGCGATCGGCCTTGATCTCGGCGTCGATGCGCGAACCCTTGCTCGCGCCGGTCTGCACGAAGCCGATGCGGCCTTCGACGGCGCCGCCTTCGATCTCGGCTTTGAGGTGGTCGATGGCGAGATGGTTGGCGGCGATGGTGACGTCGCCGGCAAGGCGCAGCGGCCGCGTGCTGCGGCGGTTGATCTCGCTGCGGCCCTGGAGCCAGGCCACCAGCGTATCCGGATCGGAGGATTCGACGCTGAGGCGGCCGCTGAAACTGTCCGCGCCTGGCGTCGCACCGTTGAGCGACAGCTGCGTCATGCCGGGCGCGCGCAGCTCGAGCTTCTGAAAGGTCCAGGATCGTCCGTCGGTCGCAAGCTCGGCGGCGATGTTCTGGAGCGGACGGCCGCCGAGCATGATCTGGTCGGAGTTGAACTCGATCTGCGCCGGGATCGGCGCCTGCGGGATCGCAGCGAGCCCGGCGCGCAGCGCCGGCAGGATGCGCAGCGGCTCGGCATCGTCCTTGCCCGCGAGCTTGTCGGCATCGACCTGGCGCGCGGACAGCACCGCGCGCAGCAGCGGCGAGGCGCCGAACCTGAGATCGCCGACGCCGCCGAGTTTGAGCGCGCTGTCCTCACTGCCGAAGCTGGCATCGACCTGCTCGAACTTCGCCCCGGCTGGATCGGCCTTCAGTTTGGTGGTGAGCTTCCACGGCGTCGGCCCGGCCTCGCCCGGCTTTTTGGCCGCGGGCACCGCAAGCGTCAGCGCGCCGTCGAATTTCGGCTGGCGGTTGTCGAAAGCGAGCACGCCCTCGAGATCGGCAAGCATGGCGCGTTCGCCGGGCTCGATGTTGAGATGCAGACGGGTGGCGCTGCCGTCGGCGCTCGGGCCGGAGGAGATGCGGAACGGATAGCGGGTGCGCCCGACCGTGAAACTGCCGTCGCCGCGCACCGAGCCGGCGAGCGAGCGGACGTCGCCGGAGAAGGCGATGTCGCTCAGCTCCAGCGTCGAGCGGCTGGCGGCATCGTGCAGGGCGATGCGGCCGGTGAGATTCAGCCGCTCGATCGCGAGCGAGGCGAGATTGAAGGTGCCGCTGGCGGTCGAGGGCAGATCGACCCGGCCGCGCGCATCGAGGCCGAGATCGGCCGCCATGCCTCCCACCGAAAGTTCGGTGGCGCGCCATTCGCCGCGCATCAGCGAGCCCAGGCTGAACTCGACATCGAGCTTGTCGGCGCGCAGGCGGCCGAGATCGTTGTTGCCGCCGAACGTAACCGAGCGCAGCCGCAGCGTCGGCGTCGGCAGCAGCCGCGCGTCGAGCTCGCCCGCCACCCGCACCGGCACGCCGATGATCCTGACAGCCTCCGCCTCGAACTGGGGCCGGAACTGGTTCCAGTCGATGAAGTATGGCCCGATCAGCGCGGCCAAAAGCGCAATGATGAAGGCAATCGCCAGTCCGAGCAGCGTCGTCTGCACGGGTCTCCCCTCGGCCAAACCGGCCCGGGCCAAACCTGAGGGCCTCAGGCGCGCCGGAACAGCCCCTTATATAGGGGGAAGTGTGGCGAAGTCACAGCGACTGTTGCGCGCGGAGGTTAACGCGTCCGTCCTTCACCAACTCGCCGGCAGGCGCTTCAGGCCGCGCAGCACGAAGGTCGGGCGCCATTCCGGGTTCTCGACGTCATCGATCCGCAAGCCCGGCAGCCGCCGCAGCAGCGTCGCGATCGCGATCTCGGCCTCGATGCGCGCCAATTGGGCGCCGAGGCAGAAATGGATGCCGCCGCCGAACGACAGCGGCCTGACATTGGGACGGGTAATGTCGAGCCGGTCGGGCCTGTCAGGATAGACCGCGGGGTCGCGGTTGGCCGAACCGAGCAGGCAGAGCACGCTCTCGCCCCGCGGGATCTGCTTGCCGCCGAGGTCGACGTCTTCGAGCGCGACGCGTCCGGTCATCTGCACGGACGAATCGTAGCGCAAAAACTCCTCGACTGCGTTGACCATCAGCTCCGGCCGCGCCTTGAGCAGCGCGAGCTGGTCCGGATGGCGGTGGAGCGCGAGCAGGCCGTTGCCGATCAGGTTGACCGTGGTCTCGTGGCCGGCGCCGAACAACAGGATGATGTTGGCGGTCAGCTCCTCGTTGGTGAGCTTGTTGCCGTCTTCCTCGGCCTGCACCAGCTGGGTGGTGAGGTCGTCGCCGGGACTCTTGCGGCGCAGCTCGAACAGCTGCTGGAAATACATCTGCGCCATCATGTTGCCGGCGTTGCCCTTGGCGATTTCCTCCGGCGTGAGCGGCACCGGGTCGAGCAGCCGCCCGCCGTCGCGCGAGCTCTTGTAGAAGGTCTCGCGGTGCTCCTCGGGAATGCCGAGCATGTCGCAGATGATGGTCACGGGCAGGCGGAAGGCGAAATCCTCGATCAGGTCCATGTGGCCGCGGTCGATCACGGCATCGATGGTCTGGTCGACGATCTCCTGGATGCGCGGCCGCATGTCCTCGACCCGGCGGGCGGTGAAGGCCTTCACGACGAGACCGCGCAGACGGGTGTGATCGGGCGGATCGGCCTGCAGCATCCAGTGGCTCATGCTGCGGAACACCGGCTCGTTCATGATGTCGGGGCCGTAGCGGCGCTTGGTACGCTCGACGAAATCCTTGCCGAAACGCCTGTCGCGCATCACGAGGCTGACCTCGGCGTGACGGCTGGCGACGAACTGACCGAGTGGCGTCACGTGGACCGGATCGACCGTGCGCAGCCGGTCGTAGTGCGGATAGGGATCGCGGATGAAGTCCGGCGACAGCGGATTGAACAGCGGTCCGCCGGCGGGTTGCACTTGCTCGTTCATGGTGACCTCACATCGGTTGCCGCATGACACGATACGCGAGGCAGCCCCGGAGCCTTGCACGGAGCCTTGCGTAACCATCCCTGTCTATTATCAACTCGATACATTGTTGTATCGAGTTGCATTTTGCCCTAAACTCGTCCGATGTCAAGACTGAGAACCAGGCCGACCAGGGACGACACGCGCGATAAGCTGTTCGAGGCGGCCGCGCGCGTGTTCGAAGCGGACGGCATCGGCGGCGCCAGCATCGAGGCGATCGCGGCCGCCGCTGGCTTCACCCGCGGCGCGTTCTATTCCAATTTCAAGAGCAAGGACGAATTGATCATCGCCATGCTCGAGGACCATGTCGAGCAGTCGATCCGCCGCAACATGGACATCCTCGCCCAGCACGACAATCTCGACGATTTCATCGCGGCCTTGAAGGCGATGGATCGCAGCAGGCAGGATCCGCTCGGCCGCTCGCCGCTGCTGCACATGGAGATGATCCTGTTCGTCGCGCGCGCCGAAAAGCGCCGCCCAGAACTCGCCAAACGCCTGCGCGCGCGGCGCAAGCTCGTCGCCGACATTATCGAGGCGACCATGAAGAGCAGCGCGAAGCGCGACACGCTGAACCCGCCCTGGATCGCGTCCGTCGTGCTGGCGCTGGAAGACGGCTTCCGCCTGCACCGCCTGATCGATCCGGAGACGACGCCGGCCGACAGCTTCCTGCGCGCGATCACGGATTTGCGGCGCAGGACGGGACTGGCGTCGTCCTGACAACGCCGAGCTTCGCACCCGCGTGACATCTGCGTCACCGGAACCCGACGCAATCATATCGCGTGCATCTTCCACATCCCCCAACCTGCCAAAGGAACGTTTCAGCCTCTGCCACTTTATCCCGAGCCTGTTTTGGCAATTTGATAATCGGAGGAGACACTGATGAGGATTCTGAAATTGTCTGCGGCCGCAGCGGCGCTGCTGGCCGGTACGGCGCTCGCCGTGGCGCAGTCGAGCTCGACGGTCGGCACGGGCGGCTCGTCGGCTGGCGGCGGCACCAGCAACTCGACCGTCGGCACCGGCGGTTCGTCGGCTGGTTCCGGCAGCGGCTCGGGCTCGGCATCGACGCTCGGGACGGGCGGCTCGTCGGCAGGCGGCGGCACCAGCAGCTCGACGGTCGGCACCGGCGGCTCTGCAGCGGGCTCCGGCTCGGGTAGCGGCTCGGCCTCGACGCTCGGCACCGGCGGTTCGTCGGCTGGCAGCGGCAAGAGCTCTTCAAGCGTTGGCACGGGCGGCTCTGCGGCCGGATCCGGCTCGGGCAGCGGCTCGGCCTCGACCCTCGGCACCGGCGGTTCGTCGGCCGGCGGCGGCAAGAGCTCTTCAAGCCTCGGCACCGGCGGCTCCGCGGCAGGCTCCGGCTCCGGCTCCAACTCGGCATCGACTGTCGGCACCGGCGGCTCGTCAGCGGGCGGCGGCAAGAGCGGCTCGACCGTGGGAGCAGCCGGCTCGTCTGCGGGTCACGCCAGCGAGATGGGCATGGAGAAGGGCAAAGGCCACCACAAGGGCGAGATGAAGAAGGACAGGGACTGACGTTCTGGCCGGCGGAGCGGCAGCGATGCCGCTCCTTCGTCTTTGTTGGAGGAGAACTCGCATGATTAGATCAATCGTTGCGATCGCGGCGTTGGTCCTGATGGGCAGCGCTGCTCAGGCGGTAACAATGGAAAAAACCGGCAAGACGGCTTCGGGCGAGACCTGCAAGGTCACGGTCGAAAAACACGCCGACGGCAGCATCACTGCGATCGGCTCCTCAGGTTCAGGCACGACCGGCTCGTCCGCATCGAGCGGCTCGTTGTCGAGCTCGAGCTCGGCCGGTGGATCGTCGGTGCACATCCAGGCGGGCGGCGGCAACGTGTCGAGTTCGTCCTCGACTGCAGGCGGGCCCGGCTCGACCAGCGCAAGCACAGTGACCGTCAACGGCTGCACGATCTCGACATCGTCGCCATAAGGAAAGGACTGACAGATGAAAACATTGATCGCGACCTCTGCGGTCGCGTTGCTGGTCGCGGCTGCCTCGCCGCTATCGGCGCAAACCAGCATGACCGGCGGCACCGGCGGTTCGGCCGCCGCCGGCGGCACCTCGGCCACGACACTCGGCACCGGCGGCACCTCGACGTCGGCTTCGGGACAGACCGGCTCGTCCATCGCGGCAGGCGGCGGTGCCGCGGCCGTCAACGGCAGGGCGCAATCCGGCACCAGCATGAACAAGGGAAACGGCCCGGTGCTCAATTCCAACGCGCGTGCGCAAGCGCATGAGGGCGGCACCTTCAGCCGCTCCCACACCCGCACGAAAGTGAAGGCGGGCGAAGAGGTGGGATCGACCACCAAGACCATGTCGCATGTGCCGGGCTCCAAGCCGTCCATGTCGACGACGTCGACGAACGTGCGCTGAACAATCCTCACGAACTGCTGCCCGCAACGCGCGGGCAGCTCTTTTCATCGCAGAAGATCAGCCGCCGCTCAGCGTGCGGCTGATCCGGGTCACGACCGCATCCCATTGCCGCTTCTCGGCGGCCGGATAGTTGATCAGCACGCAATGCACGTAGCGGCTCCCGAAGTTGCAGCGATCGTACCAGATCTTGCCACGGCGGATGCTGGAGACCACGAAGAAGCGCGGCGCGACGCGCTTGTAGATGATGCCGGCCGGCGGGTTCTTCCTGGCGAGGAATGCGGCCGGCGAGCTGCCGTCATTCGGGACGGCCTGCACCGTGAGGTCCGCACGGCCGTCGCCGGTCCGGTATTTCACGCCGTATCCGTCAGGCTGTCCGGCCTTTTCGGTGAAGATGGATGCGGGAATGTCGACGCGGGTCCCGCTCTCGGGAATGCGATAGCTGCTCCAGCTCTCCGCACCGGCAGCAGCCGGCAACGCACAGAGCATGACAAGGATCGCGGCGGTCTTCTTCATCGTGTGGTGTTCTGTGCTGGCCGGCTGAACAACGCCGCTGGTCGCGACAACGTTGGCAATTGCAAGATGTTCCGATCCGGAGCGATCCGCTAGCGACCGCCTTTGCCCTTGTTCGTGGGCAACGGGCAATTCGTGCAGACCCTGTCGTCGCACATCCGGCAGATCGTGAAGCGATCCATCTCGGATGTGTCCTGCCTTGCCAGCAATGCGTGGATCAGGGTTTCGAGCCGCTTGGTTTCCGCCGGTGACAGCACATCGAGAAGCGACGCGACGGCTGAAATGCGGGACGTCATCAACTGGTTCCGGGTCGCGGCGCCCGTAGCGGTCAGGTGCAGGGCGATCTCGCGGCCGTCCTTTCCGGCACGGCGCTCGACGAGCCGGTCCGAAACCAGACGGTCCACCAGCCGGACAGTGCCGGAATGCGACAGGCCGAGGATGCGCCGCAGCTTGTCGTTGGTCATGCCCTGGCCATAGCCGATGACAACGAGCGCCGCGGGCGTTTCGCCGCCACGGCCGATGACCTCGCGCGCGCCCTGCTCGATCCGATCCATGACCGCGAGCGAGAGCGCTCCCAGCAAATTGGCGATTCCCGTTTCCATGCCCGCCACAATATGTGCGCTACGCACAAAAAACAACTTGACCAGACATGTGCGCTACGCACATATTTGGTCGCAGGAAGCAAAACATGGAGGATGACGATGAATCCGAGCAGCGCTGCACGAGCAACACCAACGGCCACCGCCGGTGAACCCGCCCTGAATTACGTCGAGGCCAATGGCGTGCGGTTCGCCTATCTCGAACAGGGGACCGGACCCCTCGTGATGTTCCTGCACGGATTTCCCGACAACGCCTGGTCATATCGCAAGCAGCTGCAGGTCTTCGCCGATGCCGGCTATCGCGCGGTCTCGCCGTTCCTGCGCGGCTACGCGCCGACCGCGATTCCTGCGGATGACATTTTCGACCCCATCGCGCTCGGCAGGGATCTCGAAGCGCTCATCGCGGCGCTGAGCGAAGACGGGCAAGCCTGCGTCGTCGGCATGGATTGGGGCGGCACGTCGACCTTCCAGGCGTTGGCCACGGCGCCATCGGCGATCAAGGCCGCGGTGGTGATGAACACGGCCCACCCGATCACGTTCTCGAGCATCAGGCGGGATCCCGACATCGTTCGATCCATCTTCCATGTCTACTTCTTCCAGCTGATCGGCGCCGAGTCGGCGGTCAATATCGAGGGACTCCCCTTCGTCGACTATCTCTGGAAGCTGTGGTCGCCGAGCTTTCACAACGAAGAGCATCTCCGTTCGGTCAAGGAGACGCTCAGCTCTCCCGGCACGATGGCGGCGGCCCTCAAATATTATGGAGGCCTCACCGAGGCAGGACGGATGGGCCGGCTGCCGATCGCTGACATGCACACGCCGACGCTGACGATCTATGGCAGCAACGATCCGACGGCGAAATATTCGGTCAAGGAAGAGCGGCTGTTCAAGGGACCGCACCGGCGCGTCGTGCTGCCTGACGTCGGGCACTTCCCGCACCTCGAGCGTGAAGCCGAAGTCACCGGCCTGATCATGGACTGGTTCAGGGCGCACCCATCCGACTGAACGCAATAGCGGACCGCCCGACGGCGCCGCACGATCGACCTCATGGATTCTCTCAGCAGGAGTGAGCGCAATGGACGCCGAGACACAGCAGAAACATGCAGAGACGTTTCACGCTCTTCACAGGACAACAGATCCGCTCGTTCTGTTCAACGCCTGGGACGCCGCCACCGCCAAGGCCATTGCGAAGACTGCTCCGGCCATCGCCACCAGTAGCGGAGCGGTCGCCTCCGCCCTCGGCTACGCCGACGGAGAGAACGTCCCGCTCGAAATGGTGGCCGACCTGGTGTCGCGGATCACCGCGACCGTCCCGGTTCCGGTGTCGATCGATCTGGAAGCGGGCTACGGCGACACCGCGGAGGCCGCCGCGACGTCGGCGACGACAATTCTGCAAGCCGGCGCCGTCGGCATCAATATCGAAGACGGGCTCGCCGACGGAAAGCGCCAGCTCGTCAGCCCCGAACAGCATGCCGCGAAGATCAAGGCGGTGCGAAACGCCGCCCAAGAGTTCGGCGTTCGCCTGTTCATCAATGCCAGGACCGATCCGTTTCTGCTGAAATTCGGATCGCCGGATGACTGCATGAACGAAGCGGCACGGCGCGCGAAGGTCTATGCCGACGCCGGCGCCGACGGCATTTTCGTTCCGGGCCTCACCGACCTCGCGCTGATCGAGAAATTCGTTCAGCTCACGACCCTGCCGGTCAACATCATGGTGACGCAAGGCGTTCCCGAAATCGCAGATCTCGCCCGCGTTGGCGTGCGCCGCGTGAGTCTTGGGCCGTGGCCCATGATGGCAGCGATGCGTGTCATCGGACAGGCCGCTGCGGAGATCGCCGCGAGCAGGCAATACGGCACGTTCCTGAAGCCGAACGCCTGAGCCGGCCTTTTAAAGCAGACGGTCGTTAATCCGGGCAACGCCACACGGCTTGTCCGGGAGCATGGGCTTGATGGCAATCCATTCAGAATCGGCGAGTTCGTACTGTATGGGTTCGGGCCCGCCGGTTTAGAGGCTTGAATCACCAGGGTCCGGCCAAGCGCAACGCTTCGGGCAGCCCCGGTTGGACGCCTACGGAGTAGAAGCGGACATCAGCCAACCGACAATCTCCGCTGAAACCGCCGAAAATGACCCATTGCGGTCTTCGTCGGAAGTAGCGAGATTGTCTGCTGTGCAATGTTCGAAAACGGTCTGGCCGGAGCCTATACCGCCGCTACGCCCTCAATCTCAATAAGCAGTCGCTCCGAGTAAAGGCGCGATACCTCAACGAGGGTCACCGCGGGAGCGACGGGCGGGCTCACCGAGTTGAAGAAACGATCGCGCACGCGTCGGTAGTCTGCCAATTTGCCCATGTCGCGCACGAAGACGGTAAGCTTCACCAAGTTTGCGGCAGTGCACCCGACGCTCTCAAGCGCCGTCGACAGGTTGCGGAATGCCTGCTCAGCTTGCCCTTCCATAATGTCCCCACCAACGACAGTGCCGCTGGCATCAACACCTGCCTGTCCGGCAATAAAGATCAAGCGATTACCGCGCACGTCAACAACATGGGAGTAGCCGGGCGGCTTTTCGAGGGCGGGTGGGTTCAGGTAACGGACGACAGCAGTGTCGGTCGGCATGGGGCAACTCCACGGAATTGGTGGCAGGCAATATGTCCCACGATCGACAGGCGTGTCCTTGCGAAGTGCGGTATTGAAGGGCAGCGAGACGCAACAAGTGATCACCGTGGAGCCGGAATGTGAGTAGATATGCCAAACTTGAGTTGGACGACATCGATCGTCGCATTATCGCCGAACTGCAGGCGGAAGCGCGACTGACCAATACTGAACTTGCTGATCGCGTCGGCCTTTCCCCGTCTCCGTGTCTACGGCGCGTGAAACGATTGACGGATGAGGGGGTCATCGCCGGATATCGCGCGGTACTCCATCGCAATCGTGTCGGTCTCGGTCTCACAGTGTTCCTCACCGTGACGATCGATCGGCACGCAAACGACCGCGCACTCGACTTCGAGCGTGCCGTGACCGCCATGCCAGAAGTGGTCGGATGTCACCTTGTGGCGGGTGAAGCGGACTACTTCCTAGAGGTCGTGGTACCCCACATGGAACGCTATCAGCAGCTCCTTGTCGGCAAACTGCTTGAGTTGCCAATTGTGCGCGACGTGCGCAGCAACATAGCCATCCAATCGCTCAAGGCCGATGCGCAACTTCCACTCGGACACTTCGATTTGGACAGAAAGTGAATGTCTGTTGTCACTTCCATCGCAACGAAAAGCACCGCCTACCGAAATGTCTTAAAGTGGCCCCAAGCGGATCATCCCGCACTGCTCGCGGCTGTCAGCTATTAACCCGGACCGGACGTCAGCACGTCGAATTGCAACCGATCAATTTAATTCGGTGGGTCGCCCGCAATCCGTCCAAACATTCGGAAATCATGATACTCACCTTTGAACCAAGCCTTCTGTCGAAGGGTACCCTCGTATCGAAATCCGGATTTTTCCAGGACCCGGTCTGACGCTGAGTTTCCGGGGAGCGTCCAAGCCTCGATGCGGTTAAGCCCAAAAATCTCGTGACCGCATGCCACCGTGGCGGAGACCGCCTCGGACATCAGGCCCTTTCCCCAAAATTGCGGGTGCAACTCGTACCCGATCTCGCCAGAACGCCATTTTTTCTCAAAGCTATTGAAGCGGATCGCGCCAATGAGGGATTCCGACTTTCGGTCTTCGATGATCCACGCGCAGCCCTTGCCGGAGGCGTAAAGCTTAACCATCCACCTTGCATACCGTTCGCTTTGAACTTTGCTGGGTTTATCCGGCCAATTTGAATGACGGGTTACTTCCGGTATCGACAGGAGTGCTCCGAAGGCGGTGGCATCTTTGGGCGTCATGGCGCGCAGCACTAGGCGCTTTGTGGACAGCGAGGGAAAATTCTTTCCTTTAGTCATCAACATCATGCACTCGCTTGTGGCGGCCAACATTTCGATACCAGCTTAGGGCACATTTCTGGGTTTGTTTAGTGGAAGGGGGCTGGCCCCCCTGTCAAAGTGAAGCGAATAGCTCACAGCAGACCTCGACCGATTCGAACGCGCAGGCTAGGTCCGGAAGTGGCCCATCGCGACATACAACGCTGCCGCATGAACTTGGTCACTCTAGGAGCAAAGCGGACGTAGTCACCCATCAGATGACGCCGCCGGGTCAGGTACACGGCCTACGCCGACCGCTTCACTGCAACGGCATCGACGGGCGCGAGCCGCCCCAGCATCGCCCTCGCCTGCTCGGCGCAGTGCTCGATCAGCCAGCGCTCGAAGGCGACCGGGGCGAGCGCGGGGGCGTAGAGGAAGCCTTGCACGACGTCGCAGCCGAGCTCGGCCAGCGTCCTGCGCTGGCCCTCGGTCTCGACGCCTTCGCCGACGACGGTCATGCCGAGGCCCTGGCCGACGCGCACCACGGCGGTGGCGATGGCGAGCGCGCCGGCGTCGCGTTCGATGTCGCGCATGAAACTGCGGTCGATCTTCAATTCGCGGATCGGCAGATGGGCGAGACGGCTGAGGCTGGAATAGCCGGTGCCGAAATCGTCGACCGACAGGCCGACGCCGAGCTCGCGGATCGCGTTCATGGTCTCGAGCGCAGCGACGCCATCCTGCATGAACGCACCCTCGGTGATCTCGAGCATCAAGGCCTCGGGCGGCAATTCGTATTCGGCGAGGATGTCCTTGAGCCGCGCGGCCAGCGTGACGTTGCGGAAGTTGATCGGCGACAGGTTCACCGAGACGCAGGGGATGTTGAGCCCGGCGCGGCGCCAGCTCGCCATCTGGCGGCAGGCCTCGCGCACCGACCACAGGCCGATCTGCTCGATCAGGCCGCACTCCTCGGCGAGCGGAATGAATTTTGCCGGCGAGACGTCGCCGAGCACGGCATCATGCCAGCGCGCCAACGCCTCGACGCCGTGGATGGCGCCGTCGCAGCTGCGGATCTGCGGCTGGTAGCTGAGGCTGAGTGCGCCCTCGGCGATGGCGCGACGCAACGCCGCGATCAGCGCCAGCCGCTGCTCGGTAAGCCCGTTCATCTCGGCATTGAAGATGCGATGGGTCGAACGTCCCGCCTGCTTGGCCATGTACATCGCAGCGTCGGCCTGCTGCATCAACGTGTCGATGTCGGTAGCGTGATCGGGATAGAGACTGATGCCGATGCTGGCCGACATCGGCATCAACTTCGATCCGAGCCGCAACGGCGCGGCCAGCGCCTCCGCGATCCCAGCTGCGACGCGCTCGGCGTCCTCGGCATTGCGCTGCGGCAGCAGGATGACGAATTCGTCGCCGCCGAGCCGGCCCAGCATGTCCTGGGGGCCGATATGCTCGCGCAGGCGCTGCGCCAGCTGGATCAGCAGCTCGTCGCCGGCGGCATGACCGAGCGTGTCGTTGACGTCCTTGAAATGGTCGACGTCGAGGAAGGCCAGCGCGACATGGCTGCCGGTCGAGCAGGCATCGATCGCAGTGGTGATCAGGTGCCGCAGCTGCGCGCGGTTCGGCAGGCCGGTGAGGATGTCGTGATAGGCGAGCCGCGCGATCTCGGCGCGTGCCTCCTTGCGCTCGATCGCGAAGGCGCCGAGATCGACGCAGGCCTCGACGATGCGGCGGTGCCAGGTGCTCGGCGCGCGCGGCTCCCGATAGTAGAAGGCGAAGGTGGCGATGACCCGGCCGTCCTTGGCCTTGACCGGGGTCGACCAGCAGGCGCGCAGGCCGACCGCGAGCGGCATGGTCTTGTAAGGCTGCCAGCGCGGATCGGTGTCGATGTCGGTCGCCAGCACCGGCTCGCCATAGAAGGCGGCCGTGCCGCAGGAGCCGACATCGGGACCGATCGCGATGCCGTCCAGCGCGCGGGAATAATTCTCGGGCAGACTGGGGCCGCCGAGCGGATGGACCAGGCCCGCGGCATCGACGTGAAGCAGCGAGCAGACGACGTCGGGCGCGATCTCCTCGACGCGGCGGCACAGCCGGTCGGCGATCTCGGTGATCGGAACCTCGTCGGCGAGCGCGCTCATGATGAGCTGCTGGAGCGAGCGCAGCTGCTTGGTCTCGGTGATATCCTCAAGCAGCGCGAAGATGTGCCTGACCCGGCCCTTCCTGTCCCGGAAGGCGTCGATCCGGGCGCAGACCCAGATCTCCTCGCCGTTCTTGTCGTAGGCGAGCACTTCGGCCTCGCCGCGACGGCCGCCATGTATTAGGCGATTGACGAGCCTTGCGACGGTCTTGCGATCGGTGTGGCGGCCGGCGATGAGCTCGCCTGCATGGCGCGCCTCGGCCTCCTCGCTGGTGTAGCCGAACAGCGTCGTGAACGCCGAGTTGACATAGACAATGTTCTGCTCGACGTCGGTGATGATCACTGCGCGATTGGTCTGGTCCGCAACCGTGTCGAGGAGACCGATCCGCGCGCGGCGTTCGGCCTCGATGGTGACGTCGCGCGCGAACACGATGTGATGGACCGCGCCGTCGATGGTCACGGACGAGAGCGCGACACTCGCCCTGATGCGGCTGCCGTCCCGGCGCATAAGGCTGATCTCGTCGCGGAAGTCGGCAACCGGATCGGCCTGGAGGCAGTTCAGCGTGAGAATTTCGGCATCGCGGCCGAGCACCTCGGCGCGTTCCAGCTTCCAGATCCGCTCCGCGGCGCCGTTGAAATGCGTGATGCGATGCGCGCCGTCGACGATAACGATGCCGTCGTCGGCGCATTCGAGCGCGGCGCGCAGCACATCCGGAATTTCTGTGACAAGACAATCGGAGGCGGACATCGTTCGACCCGGCGGAACACGGCAATCGGCCCGAAGCTAACGCTTCGATGGTGTCCAAGACGTTTTTTACACCCCGTCGCCTGTCGCCCAAGCCGCGACATGCTTAACGTTCGGCGAAAACCGCGAGGATATCTTGATGTGCACGGAACCTATTCAGCGCGGATTTCCGCCCGGAGCTTGTGCAGCCGGCCGGCCACGGCTCGCACCTTGCGCGGCGCGGCCTGCCAGATCGCGAACGCCGATAATCCGCTCACCACGATCGCGATGCCAAAGGCGAGCGTGTAATCGCCGGTGCGGTCATAGAGAAACCCCGTGAGCCATGGGCCGGCCGCCCCGCCCGCCAGCGCTGCGAGCATGATCGTGCCGAAAATGCTGCCCTGGTGCTTGCCCTGAAATATCTCGAACACCACCGCGCCCATGATCGAGGTGAGGCCGTAACCGAGGGCGCCTTGCGTGAACACCATGAGGTAGACCAGCCACAGCGATGGCTGGAACTTCAGCGCCATCAGCGCCGCAAAACAGATCGCAAAGCCGGCGCAGCTGATTGCCCAGACCCATTCCCGCCCGATTCGGTCGGAGACATGGCCGAGCCATATCTGGCCGGGAATGCCGAGCAGGCTGACGATGCCCAGTGCCCACACGGCGACACCCGGGCTGAAGCCGATGTCGAGCAGGAATTTGGTCTGGTGCACCTGCACCGCGTACCAGATGTACAGGCCGCAGAAATAACCGAGCGCGATCCACCAGAAGCGCGCGGTCGCAACTGCACGGGCGAGCGTCCACTCGGTGCCGACCCAGACGGGATCGACGACGTTGGAGACCGGTGGCGCCGCGCCCGCGGCCGGAGCGGCATCGCCGTCCGGCTGCAGGCCAATGTCCTCGGGACGCTTGCGCAGCAGCAGATTGATCGGCGCCAGCACGAGCAAGATGAGCAGGCCCATCGCGGTGCAGGCGGTACGCCAGCCGGTCTGCTCGATCATATGCTGCACCCAGGGCAGCAGTGTCACCGAGCCGAGGCCGACGCCGGCAAAGGCGATGCCGATGGCGAAGCCGCGCGTGCGGATGAACCAGTTCGGCAGGAACAGCGACTGGCCGGAATAGCCGAGGCAGACGCTGCCGGCGCCCACCATGACGCCGAGCGTGACGTAGAGATGCCAGGGCTGGCTGGTGAGCGGGGCGAGCAGCATGCCTCCGCCCATGAGCGCGACGCCGAGCTCCATCACCGCGCGGGGACCGGCGCGGTCCATCAGCCGGCCGATCAGCGGGCTCGCCACGCCGGAAGCCACGAAGCCGAAGGAGAACGCGCCCGCGGTGACGCCGCGCTCCCAGCCGAACTCGGAGATGATGGGCGGAAAGAACAGCGAGAACGCGGTGCGCGCGTTGACGCCGATGGCCATGGTGACGAAGGTCACGGCGACCATGACCCAGCCGTAGAAGAACGGAAGCCGCATCGTATGTTTCACCCCTGGACCATCTTACCGATCATCCGGGGCTGTTTGGGTCAAGCGATTTTCGCGCATGCACGTTTGAGGGGGCATTCGCGACAAAAGGAGCGTGGCAGGCGGCCTTTGTTTTGGCCATCCTTCGACACGTCCGCTTCGCGGGCTCCTCGGGATGAGGACGGAGTGCGCGGCAGCAGTTTCAAAAGGCACAGGTGCCGCTGAGCCTCATCCTGAGGAGACCGCGATGCGGTCGCCTCGAAGGACGAGGCGCGCGCTCAGGCTGCGTCGGGACGTTCAGGGCGGTGGACCGGCTTTAGGGCCGCCGCGTCCAGCGCTCGGCGTTGACGGCGCCATGCGGGACCTCGCCCTTGATGATGGCTTCGACCTGCCGCACGGTTTCGAGCGACTGATATTCGATCGCCTGTGGCGTCAGACCGCCCACATGCGGAGTGGCGATGACGTTTGGCAGTTTCGCCAGTTCCGGCGTCGGCATCTGGTCCGGCGCGCGGCCGACATCCATCGCGGCGCCGGCGATGCGGTTCTCCAGCAGCGCCTTCGCAAGCGCGGCCTCGTCGACGAGATTGCCGCGGGAGAGATTGATGAAGACGGCGTGCTTCTGCATGCGCGCCAACGCCGCTTCTCCGATCAGGTTTTCGGTCTGCTCGTTGGCAATGGCGAGGCAGACGACGTAGTCCGACGCGGCCAGCAGTTCGTCGAGATTGACGTGCCGGATCGCGGGGTCGCCGACATCGGCGAAGGGATCGGCGACCAGCACCTCCATGCGCAGCACTTTTGCCACTTGAGCAAGGTAGCGCCCGATGCTGCCATAGCCGATGATGCCGATCCGGCTGCCGGCGAGCTGGCGGCCCATCCGCGCCTCCACCTTGCGGCCGGCGTGGTAGTCGGCCGTCGCCCGCGACACGCCGCGGGAGAGATCGACCATGAAGCCGAGCGCGAGCTCGGCGACCGCCTGCACGAAGCCCGGACCGGCACGGGTCACGAGCACGCCGGCTTGCGAGGCCGCATCGACATCGACGTTGCGGATGTCGACGGCGCAGCGGACGAAGGCGGAGAGGCGCGGCAGCTGCGCAAAGATCTCGCCGCGTCCCTCGGTCATGCGATCGGCGACGATGATGTCGGCATCCTTCGCCGCATTCACGAGGCTCGCCGAATCGAGTACCTGATCGCCCTCGTGCAGGATCACGTCCGCGATTGCGCGCAGGCCGTTCAGGCTGCGATCGCCGTAATAATTGCGGCGCATCTCCGGCGTATGGGCGAGCAGGACCTTCACGACAAGACTCCGTCAGTAACCGAACGCCCGCGGCAGCGCCGTCGAGAGCCATGGCACGAAGGCGATGACGAGCAGGCAGAGGAACAAGAGGCCGAGATAGCCCATGATCGGCTTCACCGTCTGCTCGATCGGCACGTTGCCGATCAGGCAGGCGCCGTAAAGCCCGAGCCCGAGCGGCGGCGCGAACAGGCCGATGCCCATGGCGATGACCAGCACCACGCCGAAATGCAGGGGATCGACGCCGAGCTGCACCGCGACCGGCAGCAGCAGCGGCCCGAAGATGATCAGCGCGGCGGCGCCTTCCAGCACCGAGCCCATCACGATCAACACGCCGATGGCGAGCAGGATGAAGAGCCAGACGCCCGACGTCTTCGAGAGGCCGAGCATGAAATCGCCGACCGCATGCGGCACCTGCTGCAAGGTCAGCGTGAACGCCAGCGACTGCGCGGCGGCGACGATGAACAGCACGAGCCCGGCGCGCGTTGCCGCCTGGACGAAACTGTGCGCGGCCGATCTCAAGCCGAGCTCGCGGAACACGAGGCTGCCGACGACGAGCGCGTAGGCGACGGCAAAGGCGGAGATTTCGGTGGCCGTGGCAAAGCCGCTCTTGAAGCCGAAGAAGATCATGAAGATCAGGCCGAACGCGGCGATCGCGCCGCTCCACAGGCCCGACACCGGCGCCTGCGGCGCGACGTCCTCGGCGTCCGCCGGCGGCTTGCCGAAGATGATGGAGACCCCGATCAGCACCAGCGCCATCAGCGCGGCCGGCAACAGTCCGGCCATGAACAGGCCGCCGATCGACAGGTTTGCGACGAAGCCGAGAATGATGAGGTTGATGCAGGGCGGAATGGTTTCCGCCATCACCGCGGATGCCGCAAGCAGCGCCACCGCGCCGCCGGGGTTCTGCTTGGAGCGGCGCGCCGCCGGGATCAGCACGGAGCCGACCGCGGCAACGTCGGCCATCTTCGACCCCGATATGCCGGAGAACAGCACCATCGAGGCCACCATCACGACGTTGAGGCCGCCGCGCATCCGCCCGACCCCACGCTGCAACAGCTCGATCAGGCGCACCGACATGCCGTTGGCTTCCATGAGGTAGCCGACCAGAATGAAGAAGGGGATCGCGAGCAGCACGAAATTATCGATGCCGCGCGCCATCTGCTGGGCGAAGATGACGCCGGGCAGCGCGCCCTCGACCCAGATGAAGATCAGCGCGGCCAGCGCCAGCGCGAAGCCGATCGGCAAGCCGCCAAACAAAGTGGCGAAGAAGCCGATCAGCATCAGCGTGCCCGCCGACGGCACCGAGGAGGGGGAGAGATAATCCCAGCCGAGATAGAGGCCGGTGATGATGACGATCGCGACGAGTCCCCTGACGATGTCGGGGAGCGGCCTTGCGCAGAGATGATCGATCGCGAACACCGTCATGAACAGCGCGCCGATTCCCATCGGGTAGAAGGTGAGCTCCAGCGGCAGGCCGGAGCCGGTGGTCTGGCCTGCCGTGAGCGAGCCGAGCTTGGTCGCGTTCCAGGCGACATAGCCGGAGATCAGCACGATCAGCAGGGCGCTGGCCGCATCGACCAGCGTGCGCAGCCGCAGCGGCAGGAGATCGCGAAAGAAGGACACGCCGACATTTTCCCCGCGCGCGAGCGCGCTCGCCGCGCCGAAGAAGGCCGAGCCGACCATCAGGCCGCGCGCGACGTCGTCGGACCATTCGACCGGCGCATTGAAGCAGAAGCGCAGCAGCACGGAGGCGCAGACCACGACGAGATCGGCGGCGAGCAGAATGGCCGCGATCGCATCGCTGACGCGCAGCAAAAGCGCGATGCTCCCGTGGCGGCCGCCCGAGACGGGCACGGCGGCTGTCATTGCCATCTCAGACCGGCCATCTCAGGCTTGCGTCGCGCGGATCATGTCGATGACCGGCTTCGACTCCGGCCGCGCCTTGATGAAGTTCTCGATCTGCGGCGCGACGCGCTTCTTGAAGGCCTCGCGGTCGCATTCGGCGACCGTCACGCCCTTCTCGGTCAAGGCCGCCAGCGCCTCCTTCTCGACTGCGAGCCCGTGGCTGCGGGTATCGGCCGCGGCCTTCTTCGCGGCATCGAGAAAGCCCTCGCGCAGCTTCGGGTCCATGCGGTTGTAGGTCATGTCGCTGAAATAGATCGCGAGCGGCGAGAAATTGTGCTGCGTCAGCGCGTAGAATTTTGCGGTCTCGAAGAACTTGCTGGCCAGGATGGTCGGCGGATCGTGCTCGAGGCCATCGAGCACGCCGGCCTGCAGCGCCGTGTAGATTTCGCCGAATGCCAGCGGCGTCGCGGCGGCGCCCATCAGGCGCAGGCATTCGGTGATAACGGGGTTTGGCAGGGTGCGGATCTTGAGCCCGGCGAGATCCTCCGGCGTCTTCACCGGCTTTCTCGCCAGCACGCTGCGCGAGCCGAAATTATAGGCCCAGGCGATGATGCGGATGTTGCCGCCCTTGAGCAGCGCGTCCTCGATCGGCTTGGCGGCGCCGGAATCGAACGCCTTGGTCTGCTGCGGGAAGCTCGAGAACAGGAAGCCGAGGTCGAAGGTGCCGACCAGCGGCACCAGATTGGCCGAGATCGAGGAGCCCGACACCATCAGGTCGATGACGCCGAGCTTCACCGAATTGATGACGTCGATTTCCTGTCCGAGCTGGTTGTCCGGGAAGAACGCGACCTCGACCTGCTCGCCGAGACCGTTGCCCTTCAGATTCTTGACCAGGTTGTCGTAGTAGACGCGGCCGTTGGCGTATTTGGGATCGTTCGGCAGCGAGGAGGAGCATTTCAGCTTCAGCGTCGCAGCTTCGGCGCGGCCGATGATCGCGGGAGAGAGCACGAGGCCGGCGGTGACCACCGCGGATGACGTGATGAACGCGCGACGGTTCACTGGCACGATGGTCATGATGCGGTTTCTCCCGATATTCTTGTTTGCGGCTGCGGTCGTTGCCACAGCCTTTGCGCGGACTGTATGGCCAAAGCGGCGGGGCAGGCAAGGGTTGCGCCCGGACCTCGCAAAGCGGCGCTTCACACCTATCGGCAGCGCGGACGCGCAGCGAAACGACCAGGTTTCGCCCGGATTATCGCCAGGGTGCGCGCGACGTGCGAGCAAGCGCTTTCGCGCATCGGCGAGGATCGATCCAATTGGCGCATGGATCAATGCGCGATTCACATGGATGGCGCGAGACCGATACTCCGCTGGCTCGGGCAGACGCCCTGCCCCATTTTGCCGCACACCCGACGTGATCCAGCGCACATACGGCGTCGTGGCGCCGACGTAGAAAAGGTGACATCATCGCGCGCATTGCCGATGGAGGTGACATCATGCGCCGTCCAGTCCTTTGCAATTTGCTTCTTGCATCCGGTCTTCTTGCATTCACGCAACTGATGACGCCGACGGACGCGGCCGCCGAGGCGCGGCTCGCGCTGGTGATCGGCCAGTCCGCCTACCGCACCGTGCCGGAACTGCCCAACGCCGCCAACGACGCCAAGGGCATGACGGAGCTGCTCGGCAATGCCGGCTTCACCGTCACCACGGCGGCCAATCTCGGGCAGAACGAGATGCGCGCGGCGATCTCGGATTTCGCGGGCCAGGTCAGCGCCAGCGGCGCCGACACCGTCGCGCTGGTGTTCTATGCCGGCCACGGCCTCCAGATCGACGGCGAGAATTATCTGGTGCCGGTCGATCTCGATCCCAAGCGCGAGGCCGACATTCCGCTCCAGGGCGTGCGGCTCAACGACCTGCTCAACACGCTCGGCGCGCTGCCGACCCGGGCGCGCATCTTCATGCTGGACGCCTGCCGCAACAATCCGTTCCCGGCGCTCAGCGGCGCGGGCCACGGGCTCGCGATCGTCGACACCAAGGCCGGCGCGCCCGGCTCGTTCATTTCCTATTCGACCTCGCCCGGCGCCGAAGCCGAGGACGGCAACGGCATCGACAGCCCCTACACCACGGCCGCGCTGACCATCGCCAAGCAACCCAATGTGCCGATCGAGGAAGTGTTCAAGCGCATCCGCGTCGCGGTGGCGCAGTCGACCGACGGACGGCAGATCCCCTGGGAAAGCTCCTCGCTGACGACCGACTTCAAGTTCTTTGGCGGTGAGAGCAGCAGCGGCCAGCCCGCGCTTCCGGGCGCAGGCGCGATGGCGCTCGCCAGCGGCACGCGCAGCGTCGAGGACTGGCGCAAGGATCTGCAGGGCAAGGACGCCAAAGTCGCCTATGAGCTCGTGATCGCCGACGACACCGTGCCGGCGTATCAGGCCTATGTCGAGCTGTTCACGCAGGCGTCCTACACGCCGCGCCTGCGCACGATCCTGGAGCGGCGGCGCCAGATGCTGGCCTGGGAGCGCGCGGTCTCGATCAACACCCGCGCCTCGTTCGAGGCTTACCTCGCCAACTGGGACAACAGCGACCTCGCCGCCACCGCGCGCCGGCTGCTGCTTCGCGTGCAGAACCGCAATTATGCCTTGCCGGTTGCAGCGGCTGCGACCCCAGCCCCGGTCGCCGTCGCATTGGCGCCGACCTGCCCGTGCTCGACGCCACAGGCTCCGGCTTCGCCAATCAACCCGGCGGTCGCGCCCGTGATCAAGAAGCGCGTCGAGGACACGTCGCCAAAGCGCAAGGTTGACGACACGCCGCCGAAGCGCAAGGTCGTGGAGACCCCGCCAAAGCGCCGGCCGCCCCCCGACGAAGTGGTCTACGAGCGCGCCCCGCCGCCGGATCGCGGCCCGCCACCCGCCGCCATCATGCAGGGCATCGGCATTGGGATCGGCATCGGTATGGGCATGGGCGGCGGCCGCGGCGGCGATTATCACAACGACCGCGGCCGGTACTGAGACGCCTTCGCGCGGTGGGGAAATAAGAGCGTGGCTCTCAGCTGGACCCGTCGAGCCGCGGGCTCCTCAACCTCTCCCGCTTGCGAGAGCTTTGCATAAAGCACGAGTCTGGGATTCTCTCTGGCTTGAGGGGAAAGGGGCTGGGATGGCATATCGTCAGGTTGGACAACCGAGCTTCGCGGACGCGCTGGTGTCGCGGCGAGGAAAAGGGAGCCCGGTGCTGAGGCGGATTGGCGAACTGGTGGATTGGGAGGCAGTGGAGCGCGTGCTGGGCGGCCTGCCGGAACCGGAGCGGGGCGCGCCGGCCTATCCACGGCTGGTGATGTTCAAGGCGCTGCTGCTGCAGCAATGGTACGGGCTGTCCGATCCGGAGCTTGAAGAGGCGCTTGATGATCGGGCCTCGTTCCGCGATTTCTGCGGCTTTGTGCTGGGCGACGAGACCCCCGACCATGCAACGATCTGGCGCTTCCGGGAGGCTTTGCAGCGGGCCGGCCTGGACGAGACGCTGTTCAGTGAGATCTTGCGCCAGATTGAGGCGCATGGGCTGGTGGTGCGGCGGGGCACGCTGATCGACGCGAGTCTGATTCCGGCGGCGGTGAAGCCGCCGAAGCCGCCAGAGGATCCGCAACCGCCCGGCCCGGACGGCCTGGCGCCGAGCAAACTGGTCAACAGCAAGCGCGATCCTGACGCGCGCTGGACCAAGAAGGGCGGCAAACGATACTTCGGCTACAAGGCACATGTGGGCATCGACCAGGGCTCGGCGATCATCCGCCGCAGCAAGCTGACCGATGCTGCGGTCAACGACACGGTGCCCGCCGACGAGTTGATCTGCGGTGATGAGAAGGCGGTGTATGCCGACCAGGCCTATGACAAGCACGAGCGCCGCAGCGGCCTTCGTGCGCGAGGCATCAAGCCGCGGCTGATGTTCCGCCCCAACAAGCATCATCCGCTGACCGAGCGGCAGAAGCGCTTCAACGACGCTGTGGGAAAGCGGCGCGCGCCGGTCGAGCAGGTCTTCGCCCGCCTCAAGGGCGGCTACCGCTGGGCGCGCGCCCGCTATCTGGGCCTGGCGCGCAACCAGACGCATCTGCGCCTGATCTGCCTCGCCATGAATCTCAAACGATGGGCGGTGCTGTCTGCTGTGGGAGCTGCAGCATGACCGTCGTCGCCCGAAGCCATCCGTCGGCCACCAAAACGCAACCGTTCCATGCCGTGCGCCGTCAGATGCTGCGCAAAAAAAGCCCGGCAGCAGGAACTACCCCCGCACATCCAATTAAGCAAAGCTCTCGCTTGCGGGAGAGGTCGCGCCGAAGGCGCGGGTGAGGGCTCTCTCCTCTTCGGGAGTCCAACCGCGGAAGCACCCTCTCCCCAGCCCTCCCCCGCGCGCGGGGGAGGGAGCGCACCTCCCTCGTGGTGACAATCGGGCTTCATGAAACGAGCGCCGGATGATCCCGCTGCACCGTTTCACGGATCCAGGCCGCATGGATCGCGCGAAACAGGATCTGTGCGGTCTTGAGGTCGCCCGCCTTCATGCAGAGATCGACGATGCGGCGGACCGCGTCATCTCGCATCAGATCGTCCGAGATCTTCATCGCGATTTCCATTGCGGCCTTGGCCGCGCGCTCGTAGCGCTCGCTGTCGCGCTTGTCGTCGCGCGCGGAACCTGCGGCACTCGCGGCCGCGACCTCACAGATCGCGCGGATGCGCTCGGCAGCTTCGATGTCGCCGAGCGGCCATTCGATGGTCTCGTCCCAGATCTCCGCCGGCTTCCGCTTCGCGAACCACTTCATCGCCCCACCCACCCGCGGTCTTCCAGCCGCCGTATCGCCGCGCTTCAGGCGCGCTTATCATAGAGAGCCCCGTCGCGATCGGCGAGGCGATTTTTCCGCCCCATCATTGCTTCGCGAGACGCAATCAGGACGTCCGACGCGGTCCGATCGCCTCGAACTGCGCCTTCTGCTCGTCATTCAGCGTGCCGTAGAAATCCTCCAGCGCCGCGCGAACCGACTTGACGCCGTCGAGCATCACATCGAGCCGCTTGCGCACCGCGGCCATCCGCGCCGGCGGCGTCATCACGTCGCTCGGCTGGCACGCGGCCTTGAGCGATGCGCTGACCTTGGCGCTGGTGTCCTGAAGCACCTGCAGCGCGGCGCGCTGGGTGTCGTTGGGGTGAAGCCTCGCCTCGATCTCGGTGCCCGGCCAATCGAGCGCAGCCGGCGCATGGCAATTCTGCACCAGCGATCCCGCGGCGTTGCTGGAGGCCGTCGCACGACGCTGATCCTCGGCCAGCGCATTGAAGCGCGCCTTCTGTTCGTCGGTGAGCGAGCCGTAGAATTTGTCCAGTGCGGGGTGAACGAGATCGACGGCTTTCTCCATCGCCTCGATGCGCTGCTGCATCGCCATCAGACGACCGGGCGCGGTCGCTGCGACCTGTGACGGGCAGGAGGCGCGGATCAGCTCCGCCGCCTGGATCGACGCGTTGCCGAGCTCGTCGAGGCTTGCGCCTTGCGCCTCGCCCGGCTGCACCGCGGCGGCGATCTGGTCGATCGGCAGGCCGACGATTTCGCGGCGATCGCTGCCGCAAAGCTGATCCAGTGCAACACCGCGCGCATGCCGGCGTCCCTGCGGTCGCTGCGGCAGATAGGCCGCCAGACCATCATAGCCATAGGGCCCGAAGATGCCGGCATAGATGTCCGGATAGCCATAGCCCCAGAAGCCGAGACCGTCGCCCCAGATCGTGTAGTCATAGAGATCGTTGTAGGCGAACGGCCAGAACAGCGGTCCGACCCAGCCATAACCGCCGCCTGCATGCTGCCACCATCCGCTGCTGGCGCCATGCCAGCCGGCGAGTGCGGCGGCCGCCGCGATCTGGGCGCGCGCCGCCGGATTGCCGATCAGACGGCCGTTGCGGAAGGCGCTGGAATGCAGATTGAGCGCGTTGCGGAAATGCGCAGGCCGGACCGCCGCATTGCGGATCTGACCGAAGTTCGGACCGCCATGTCGAGCCGCTGTCGCAAAGCGGACCCCGCCACGATGCGAGCCGCCATGGGCGTGGCCGAAGCCATGACCGCCAAAATGGCCGCCACCGTAATGCCCACCACCATGATGCCCGCCGCCATGGTGGCCGCCACCATGTCCACCGCCACCATGTCCACCGCCATGGCCGCCACCGTGTCCGCCCTTGCCCAGAGCCGCGCCCGTCAGCACGCAGGCAAGCGCCATCGCGGCAATTCCAATGACCGGTCGCAACATGGCATCCTCCCGCAGAGCCGCGCCATTAAAGGCATCGGAATCGACGGGAATTGGAACCGGCCTGATTGCCAAAAGTTCCCGCAGCCGCGACGCAGCAAGCCGCGCGTTAGCCCTCCGGCACGATCTTGCCGGGGTTGAGGATATTGAGCGGATCGAGCGCCTGCTTCAGCGCGCGCATCGCCTCGATCGCCTCGGAGCCGAGCTCCGCCTTCAGATATTTCTGCTTGCCCTGGCCGATGCCGTGCTCGCCGGTGCAGGTGCCGTCCATGGCCTGCGCGCGCTCGACCAGGCGATGCATGAACTCCTCGCCGCGCGCCATCTCGTCGGCATCGCTGGTGTCGCAGACCAGCGAGCAGTGGAAATTGCCGTCGCCGACATGGCCGACGATCGGCGACAACAGATTGAGACGCTTGAGGTCTTCCTCGGTCTCGCCGACGCAATCGGCAAGGCGCGAGATCGGCACGCAGACGTCGGTCGCAACCACGCCGATGCTATCACCAGGGCGCAGCGCCTTGACCGACCAGTAGGCATCGTGCCGCGCCTGCCACAGCTTGGTGCGATCCTCGGGCTTGGTGGTCCAGGAGAAATCGCCGCCGCCGCAATCCCTGGCGATCTCGCCGAACGCCTTGGACTGCTCGGCGACCTCGATCTCGCTGCCGTGGAATTCCATCAGCAGCAGCGGCGTCTCCGGCAGCGTCAGCTTCGAATAAGCGTTGCAGGCCTTCACCTGTGCAGCGTTGAGCAGCTCGATGCGCGCCACTGGAATGCCGGTCTGGATCGCCAGGATCACGGCCTGACATGCCCCGTGGACGGTCTCGAACGACACCGCGCCGGCGGCGATCGTCTCGGGGATGCCGCGCAGGCGAATGGTCAGCTCGGAAATGATGCCGAGCGTGCCTTCAGCGCCGATGAACAGATGCGTCAGGTCGTAGCCCGCGGATGATTTCTTGGCGCGCGTGCCGGTCGTGATGATCTCGCCGTCGCCGCGCACCACCTTCAGCGCCAGCACGCTGTCGCGCATGGTGCCGTAGCGCACCGCGTTGGTGCCGGAGGCGCGCGTCGAGGCCATGCCGCCGAGCGAGGCGTCGGCGCCGGGATCGATCGGGAAGAACAGGCCCTGGTCGCGCAGGTGCTCGTTGAGCGCCTTGCGGGTGACGCCGGGTTGGATCACGCAGTCGAGGTCCTCGGCATGCACCGCGAGCACCTTGTTCATGTCACGCAAGTCGATCGAGATGCCGCCGGCGGGTGCGTTGACCTGCCCCTCCAGCGAGGTGCCGGTGCCGAAGGCAATCACAGGCACGCGGTTCTTGGCGCAGATCCGCACCACGTCCTGGATGTCGGCGGTCTCCTGCGCCATCACCACGCCATCCGGCGGCTGGTTGGGAATCCATGTGGTGGTATGGCCGTGCTGCTCGCGGACGGCCTGCGAGGTGATGAGGCGGTTGCCGAAGCGGGCGGCAAGCTGCTCCAATGCGCTCGCGAGGGCTTTCGGCGCCGGCCTCGGCGGATTATTGGTGATGGTCGTGCCCACGGACTTTCCTCCCGACAGAAGAAACCGTGGCAAAGGACATAAAGCCGGTTAAGTCAAGCGACCGGACGCATAGCTGGAAGGACACATGTCGGACACCGCCGCTTCAGCGCCCAAGGCCGAGCCGTTCCGCTCTTCGATCATGCAGATCGAGCCGCAATGGATCGACTATAACGGCCATCTCAACATGGCCTATTACAACGTGATGTTCGACCGCGCGATCGACCAGATGTGGCTGCAGCTCGGGATCGGGCCCACTTATATGAAGGAGCGAGGCGGCTCGACCTTCACCGCCGAATGCCATGTGCGCTATCTGCGCGAGATCCATCTCGGCGATCCCGTGCAGGTGTCGGTCTGGCTGCTGGAGGCCGACGACAAAAGGCTGCACACGTTCGAGGAGCTGCGGCACGCCGCCGAGGGTTGGCTGTCGGCGACCTCGGAGAACATGTCGCTCCACATCGATATGGGCTCGCGCAAGGTGGCAGCGTTTCCGCCGGATATTCGCGAACGCATCGCCAGCGTGGTCAAGGCTCACAGTGCCGTGCCGCGGCCCGTGGGCATCGGCCGGAACGTGGCGATGCCCTCGAAGCGGTAGCTCAGCGGCCCTCTCTAACCCCTCGTCCTGAGGAGCTCGCGAAGCGGGCGTCTCGAAGGATGTCAGGCGACAGTCGGGCCTTCGTGGTTCGAGACGCGCGTTCCGCGCTCCTCATCATGAGGATAACGGCGCTATATTCTGTTGCGCCCGCGCGCCAATCCGACCACGGCCGAGACCAGGAACAGAACGACCGCGATGAAGAAGATGATCTTGGCGATCTCGACCGAAGCGCCGGCGATGCCGCCAAAACCAAGGATACCCGCGATCAGCGCGATAACCAGAAACGTCACAACCCAGCCTAGCATGGTCAAACCCTCGTCTTGATGTCTGTCTGCATCTAGCGCGGCCTGGCCGCGCCACCTGTCGAGACAATCTCGACGCGGAAACGAAGGTTCCGGAATACGCCGGACGGAATTAACGCGGCTTCCGGGAACAAATCGGCCTGCCGCGTACGTGGAAAACCCGCCCCGCCGCCCCATATAGGCAGCAATCCCTGTTAAGAAGGCTCCCTCCCGTCACCCCGCGGTGCCATCGTGGGGCCAAATGATTCGCATGACCAAGCCGAGCAAGATCACCAGCGTTCCCGACCACCAGCCCGCCGCCGGCGGCATCGCCGCGCGTGCGCGCGCCTCGGTGGGCCCGAAATATCTCTCCGGTCTCAATCCGGAGCAGCGCGAGGCGGTGGAGACGCTGGACGGCCCGGTGCTGGTGCTGGCCGGCGCCGGCACCGGCAAGACGCGCGTGCTGACCACGCGCATCGCCCATATCCTGAGCCAGGGCCGCGCCCGTCCCGCCGAGATCCTGTCGGTGACCTTCACCAATAAGGCCGCGCGCGAGATGAAGCACCGGCTCGGCCAGATGCTCGGCCACGCGGTCGAAGGCATGCCGTGGCTCGGCACCTTCCACTCCATCGGCGGCCGCATCCTGCGCTTCCACGCCGAGCTGGCGCAGCTCAAGTCGAACTTCACCGTGCTCGATGTTGACGACCAGGTCCGGCTGCTGAAGCAGTTGCTCCAGGCCGAGAACATCGACGACAAGCGCTGGCCGGCGCGCATGCTGGCCGGCCTGATCGACGGCTGGAAGAACCGTGGCCTGACGCCGTCGCAGGTGCCATCAGGTGAAGCCGCCGTCTTCGCCAACGGCAAGGGCGGCAAGCTCTATGCGAGCTACCAGGAGCGGCTGAAGATTTTGAACGCCGCCGATTTCGGCGATCTGCTGCTGGAGAACATCCGCATCTTCCGCGAGCACCCGGATATTTTGCGGCAGTACCAGCAGCGCTTCAAATTCATCCTGGTCGACGAATATCAGGACACCAACGTCGCGCAATATCTGTGGCTGCGGCTGCTGTCGCAGGCGCCGGCGTCTCCTTCCTTCGCCTCTCCCCGCCTGCGGGGAGAGGCCGACGCGCTCGGCAGCGCAATTGCGGGCCAGAGCGCGGCGGGTGAGGGGGACTCTCCGAGCACCGAACTCGTGGAGAGTCCCCCTCACCCCGACCCTCTCAGCGCGAGCGAAGCTCGTCGCGACCCCGCAAGCGGGGCGAGGGAGCAGAAAGCCCACGTCAAAAACATCTGCTGCGTCGGCGACGACGACCAATCGATCTATGGCTGGCGCGGGGCCGAGGTCGACAACATCCTGCGCTTCGAGCACGATTTTCCCGGCGCCAAGGTGATCCGGCTCGAGCGCAACTACCGCTCCACCGGCCACATCCTCGCCGCCGCCTCGCATCTGATCGCGCATAATGAAGGCCGGCTCGGCAAGACGCTGCGCACCGAGGACCAGGACGGCGAGAAAGTCACGGTCACGGGCTCCTGGGATTCGGAAGAGGAAGCCCGCGGCATCGGCGAGGAGATCGAGCAGCTGCAGCGCCAGGGCGAGAAGCTGAACGAGATCGCCATTCTCGTGCGCGCCTCCTATCAGATGCGCGAGTTCGAAGACCGTTTCGTCACGCTCGGCCTGCCCTATCGCGTCATCGGCGGCCCGCGCTTCTATGAGCGCGCCGAGATCCGCGATGCGCTGGCTTACCTGCGCGTCATCAATTCGCCGGCCGACGATCTCGCCTTCGAGCGCATCGTCAACGTGCCCAAGCGCGGCCTCGGCGATGCCACCGTGCAGATGCTGCACGACCACGCCCGCAACCGCCGCATTCCGCTGTTCGAGGCGGCGCGCGCCGTGGTCGAGACCGACGAGCTGAAGCCGAAGGCGCGCGGATCCTTGCGCGACGTCGTCGCCCAGTTCGACCGCTGGCGCGCCCAGCGCGAGGTCACCTCCCATACCGATCTCGCCCAGATCGTGCTCGACGAGAGCGGCTATACCGAGATGTGGCAGAAGGACCGCTCGGCGGACGCCGCGGGCCGGCTGGAGAACCTCAAGGAGCTGGTGCGCTCGATGGAGGAGTTCGAGAACCTGCAGGGGTTTTTGGAGCACATCTCGCTGGTGATGGACCGCGAGGGCGGCGCCGAGGACGACGCGGTGTCGCTGATGACGCTGCACTCGGCCAAGGGCCTCGAATTCGACAACGTGTTCCTGCCGGGCTGGGAGGAAGGCCTGTTCCCGAGCCAGCGCACGCTGGACGAACAGGGCCGCGCCGGTCTCGAAGAAGAGCGCCGGCTCGGCCATGTCGGCCTCACCCGCGCCCGCCGCCGCGCCATGATCTATTTCGCCACCAACCGCCGCATCCACGGCACCTGGTCGACCACGATCCCGTCGCGCTTCCTCGACGAATTGCCGGCGGCCAACGTCGAGATCACGGAATCCAAGGGTGGCTCGGCCTGGGGCGGCACCGGCGGCTACGGCGCCTCGCGCTTCGACGACATGGAAGCGTTCGGCTCCAGCTATTCGACGCCGGGCTGGCAGCGCGCCCAGGCCAACCGCAACCGCGGCGGCGGCCGCAATGGCGGCGGCAGCCACGGCGGCTTCGAGGAAGAGGCCGCGACGTTCTCGTCCGCCTCATCGGCCGGCCCCGATTTCGGCAGCTTCTCCTCGCGCCGGCGTGGGCCGATGACGATCGAGGGCGAGCTGGTCGCCAAATCCACCGGCACGACGTCCGAATTCTCGCTCGAAGACCGCGTCTTCCACCAGAAATTCGGCTACGGCCGCGTCACCAAGATCGACGGCAACAAGCTCACCATCGCCTTCGACAAGGCCGGCGAGAAGAAGGTCGTGGACAGCTTTGTGCAGCGGGCGTGAGGCCGACATGCCTCACTACGTCGCCATCATCGAGGACGGCGGCCCGGAAGGGGCCGTGGGCCTGTGGTTCCCCGATCTCCCCGGCTGCATCTCCGGCGGCGACGATATCGACGAGGCGCTGGAGAATGCCCCCGAGGCACTCGCGCTCTACGCCAAGGACCTCGCCGAGGACGGCCGCCAGCTTCCGCCGCCGCGGACGCTGGACGATCTCAAGGCCGATCCGGAGTTTGCCGACGATCTCAGGAACCATACGGCCGTCCTGATCGAATGGCCGCCCCTCGCCGACGCGACGGGGTGAGGACGGTTGGCCGCACGCGCCGGGCCTTCGACTGTTCCGGTCCGAACGCCCCTTGACCATCGCAAACTTCCCCGTATCAGATAACCTCATGGTCCGGGGCTCCATCACATCGATCGTGCTGGCATTGGTTATGCCGTCGCTTGCGGCGGCGGAGACCATGAGCTTTGGCGATTCGATCGGGCTGCTGGCCAAAAGCTGCGGGGCGGAAATCGTCGCCAATTGCCGCGGCGTCAACCCGGACTCGACCCGCCTCAAGGAATGCCTGTCGCGCAACCGCGACGTGCTGTCGCCGCAATGCGCGAGCGACTATCTCGGCGCCTTCGACGCCATCCAGAAGCGCATCGCCGCGCGCATCTCGGTGGCGAACGCCTGCCAGCGCGAGATCGTCAAGGTCTGCGGCGGCTCGACCAAGGAGACCAGCAAGTCGGTCCCCTGCCTGGTCTCGACGCCCAAGGGCATCAGCAACAATTGCCTGAAGGCCGTCGACGACGCGGGGTATCGATGATGCGCGCGTCCGGAATTGCCATCACGCTTGGGCTTGTCCTGCTCGCGGGCGCAGCCGCTGCGCAGACGGCGGCGGCGCCGACCCGCGACGACATCGTCGCCAAGCTCAACCATTTCGAAGAGGCCCCGGAGGTCGATCTCCCGGCGCTGAAGCAGCAGGTGATGGAGCGCGCCAAGGCCAGGATCAAGAACGATCCCGGTCCGGTGAACCGGCCGCTGATCGCGCCCGATCTCGCCAGGCTGCCCGCCTTCAACGCGCAGATCCAGTTCGACGCCGACACGCCGATCATTCAGCCGGCGTCCTACCAGACCGTCGGACGCATCGCCGATGCGCTGGTTCATTCCTCGCTGCTGCCCTACACCTTCCTGATCGTCGGCCACGTCGAGACCAACACCAAGACGCGCGAGGCCAACGCGATCCTGAGCCAGCGTCGCGCTGACGCGATCCGCGACGTGCTGGTGAACACGTTCAAGATCTCGACCAAGCGGCTGCATCCGATCGGCCTCGGCGAGGAGCAGATGCTCGACCGGGCCAAGCCGACCTCCGCCGTGAACGGCCAGCTGCAAATCCTGACCCTTGCAAAGGTGCCCGACGAGACGCCAGCGCGCCCGGCTGCAGCACCTGCGCCTGCGGCGAAAAAGCCCGCCAGGAAGCGCTGAGCATGCGCGCCTCGGCGCCTGACGGAACCCATTGAAGTCTCGTCCGTTTTGTGACCTGTCTCACAGCGCGACCGCCCGGTCTTGCGCGACAATAGCGCCAGTTTGTGCACTGCCCTATCCGGTGCTATAGGCTTTTTCGACCTTCCCAGACCCCATGCTGCATGAGACCGAGATGGCTGGCCATTTTCAACGCCAACTGGCCGATTACGTTGAATATCATCGCGATCCTTGGAACTGTGCGATGCACGTGGTCGGTATCCTCCTGCTGTTCACCGGCGCCGTGCTGCCGCTGACCCTCGTGCATGTCTCCGTGTTCGGGATCGAGATCAGCCTCGCCGTGATTCTGGCACTGCCGGTGCTGGTCTACTGGCTGATGCTGGACGCCGGAATCGGGCTTGGGATCTTCGCGACGATGATCGTGCTGGTTTTGGTCGCAACCGCGATCGGCAATCAGGTCTCCATCCTCGCGATGTGGACGATTTTCGCGGTGCTGATCGGGTTCGGCGTCGCGGCCCAGATCGTCGGCCACCGGGTGTTCGAGGAACGGCAGCCCTCGATGGTCGACCACCCCGCGCATTTCCTGCTTGGACCGATGTTCGTCATGGCAAAATTATTCATCGCATTGGGCTTCCGTCGCGACCTTGCCGCGATTCTGGCGCCTCTTCCGGCCAATTCCCTTTCAACCCGATAGCTCCAGAAGCGGAACAGCAAACTCTCTTCATGGCTCTCGTCCTGGTTACCGGTGGCAGCGGCTTCATCGGACATCATCTCGTCGAAGCGCTCCGCGCCCGTGGGCAGCGGGTACGTGTGCTCGATGTCCGCCCGCCGGCTGCTGCGAATGCGGACGTCGAACATGTCCATGGCTCGGTGCTGGACGGCGCCGCGGTCGATGCTGCCGTTGCGGGCGCTGATCAGGTCTATCACCTCGCCGGCCTGCCCGGCATGTGGGTCGCCAACAAGCAAGACTTTCACGATGTCAATTGCCGAGGCACGGAGGTGGTGCTCGCCGCCGCAATGAAGCGCGGCGTCTCGCGCTTTCTGCATTGCTCGACGGAATCGATCCTGTTCCCCTATTCCAATCTCAACGGCGTCGCCGCCGAAGAGGCGCTGCAGCCGGCCGATGCGATGCCCGGCGCCTATACGCGGTCGAAGGCGCTGGCCGAATATCACGCCGCGAAGGCTGCAGCCAGCGGCTTTCCGGTCGTCATCGGCACGCCGACCATGCCGATTGGCGCTGCCGACCACAATCTGACGCCGCCGACCGCGATGCTCTGGTACTTCCTCCAGAAGAAGGTGCAGCCGCATCTCAACTTCCTGGTCAACCTGGTCGACGTCCGCGACGTCGCGATGGGGCTCGTGCTGACCATGGAGCGCGGCCGCATCGGCCAGCGCTATATCCTCGGCGGCGACTGCGTCCCGCTCGGCCGCATCCTGCGGATGATGTCGGCGATGAGCGGCCGCCGGCAGTTTCCGGTCGTCGTACCCGGCAGGATCGCCGAGCTCTCCGCAATCATGCTCGAATACATCTCCGATCACGTCACGCGCCGGCCGCCCAACGGCACCGCGGAGGGCGTGCGCATCGCACTCGCCGCGAGCGATCTTTCGATCGGCAAGGCCCGCAATGAGCTCGGCTATTCGCCGCGCCCGATCGAGCCGGTGCTGCGCGAAACCATCACCCATCTGCTCGCCCGTGGCGGCGCGCAGCCCTCCGGCGCCATCGAGCATCACGCGCTGTCCTCGCGCGCGGGCTGAAGCCGCCGCCTAACGCAAAGAACCTTCATGTCCTTCGATTTCAGCAAGCTTCTCTCTGTCGCCTGGGGCGGCTGGACCACCACCTGGCCGACGCAACTGCTCGCCCTGATCTGGCTCGCCTGGCTCGCCAGCTGGGTCGGTGCCTCGTTCTGGCAGGGCCGCACCCAGAAGCAGGTGCTGACGCTGGAGTCCGGCCGCTACCGCATCCCGATCCTGGTCGGCGGCATCCTGTTCACGCCGTGGACCGCGGAAGTGCTCGGCGAGAAGCCGCTCTGGGTGTTCAGCAATACCGGCGTCTACATCGTCGCGCTGATCGTGCTCGCCGGAATCTCCTTCACCTGGTGGGGCCGGCTGCATCTCGGCAAGTTCTGGTCGAACACCATCACCCACAAGGAAGACCACCGCGTCGTCGACACCGGCCCGTACGGCATCGTGCGTCATCCGATCTACACCGGCCTGATCGCGGGCATGCTGGCGACCGGCATCGCGGTCGGCACGGTCAGCGCGATCCTCGGCGCCATCCTGATCTCGCTCGGCATGTGGCAGAAGGGTCGGATGGAAGAGGTGTTCCTGTCCAAGGAGCTCGGCGAGGACGCCTACGGCGCCTATTGCCGCCGCGTGCCGATGATCATTCCGTTCCTGTCGCCGCGGTGATTCCTCGCCATTGCGCGCGGATGACGGTGAGACATGGGCGCGGCTCGGAACATTCGGCCAAGGAACCGCCCCTCCGCTCGTCCGTTACGCTCCGATACCTGCAATTGACCGCAGAGCATCGAGCATGTCCGACGCCTACGATTATTTCCGCGAACACGCGATCGCCGCCGTGCGCAAGGCGCGGGCGCTGCCGCCGGGACGATCCAAGCAAAAACAGCGCACCGTGGCGCGGGTGTATCATCTGCTCTCGAGGGAAGCTGCGCTCGCGCCGAACGTCCATCACCTCGATGATTTTCGCGCGGCGCGGCGTCTGGAGCGGCAGATCGGCCGCTGACCTCTCCATGCAATTTTGGCCGGCTGCCATTCCAGCGGAATAGACCCTCGCCGTGCACCGCACAGGTTGACGTCCGCCTCGTCAGCCAGTTGGATGCGCGCGCAAACCGGGGGCGTGTCATGACCTTTTCCAGCATCTTCGCGCAGTTCGTCGCGTTCCTCGGCGGCATCGCGCTGCAATGGCGAAAACTGTCAGGCACCGAGCCCGCACCGGCCTGGGGCCAGACCCCGGCCATCCCGCAAGCGAAGCCGCAAGGCGCGATCCCGACCTTGAAGATGCCGACCGCGCGCGGCTGGAGCGAAGGGCAGAAGCCGACCGCGGCGCCCGGGCTCAAGGTGAATGCATTCGCGACCGGCCTCGATCATCCACGCTGGATCGAGGTGCTGCCCAATGGCGACGTGCTGATCGCGGAAGCGACCCAGGTCGCAGGTCCCCCGCGCACCGTGTTTCACTACGCGATGCAGGCGACGATGCGCCGCGCCGCGGCGCTCGGCGTGTCCGCCAACCGGATCACGCTGCTGCGCGACAAGGATGGCGACGGCGTTGCCGAAGTTCGCGGCGCCTTCATGGAGAACCTCAACCAGCCGTTCGGCATGGCGCTGGTCGGCGACACGTTCTACGTCGGCAATACCGACGGCGTGATGGCGTTTCCCTACGTCGCCAATGCCGACCGCATCACCGCGCCGGGCAAGCGGCTCACGACATTCAAGCCGGGCGGGCACTGGACCCGCAGTCTTCTGGCCAGCCCCGACGGCAAAAAACTGTATGCCGGCGTCGGCTCGCTCAGCAACATCGCCGAGATGGGCATGGAGGTCGAGGAAGGCCGCGCCGCGGTCTACGAGCTCGATCTCGCCGCCGGCACGCATCGCATCTTCGGCGCCGGGCTGCGCAATCCCGTTGGCCTTGCCTGGGAGCCGACGACCGGCGTGCTCTGGACCGTCGTCAACGAGCGCGACGGACTCGGCGACGAGACGCCGCCGGACTATCTCACCTCGGTGCGCGACGGCGGCTTCTACGGCTGGCCCTATTGCTACTGGGGCAAGACGGTGGACGACCGCGTGCCGCAGGACCCCGCGATGGTCGCCAAGGCGCTGACACCCGACTACGCGCTCGGCGGCCACACCGCTTCGCTCGGCCTGTGCTGGATGCCTGCCGGCACCCTGCCCGGCTTTCCCGACGGCATGGCGATCGGCCAGCACGGCTCGTGGAATCGCAGCAAGCTGTCCGGCTACAAGCTGGTGTTCGTTCCGTTCGAGAACGGCAAGCCGTCCGGTCCGGCGCGCGACATCCTGTCGGGCTTCCTCGCGCCCGACGAGAAGGAATCCTACGGCCGCCCGGTCGGCGTCGTGATCGGCCCCGACAAGACGTCGCTGCTGATGGCCGACGACGTGGGCAATGTGATCTGGCGCGTGACGGGGGCCTAAGAACTACGTCCCCACACACAACGTGGCGCGCTGCTTGCGCAACAGCGCGATCACGGACAGTGCGGTGATCAGGCCCGTCTTGGGATTTTCGGACGGGATGTTCTCGATCGACATCGAAAAGCGCGCGGAGTCCGCCTCGACCTCGATGCGGTGAACGTTGCGCGTCACGCTCGGGTCGGCCCAGATCTGCACGGAGGTGCGATCCGGTCCGACGCCCGCGAGCGACAGCGCCACCGCGACGTTGAGATTGGCCGGAAAGCCTTTCGCGGCTTCACGCGCGCTACCCTCGAACAGTTTTAGCGGCTCGCGCAGATTGTCGATGTCGATCTTGTTCTCGACAATGAACGGCGCGCCCTGCAGCCCGTCGACCGGCTTGCGCGTCACCATCTTCACCGAATGAATGGTGCCGATTGCGGCGGCGTTGACGGCGTCGAGCCCGATCAGCGCGCCGGTCGGCACCAGGATGCGCCCGCCATGGGCGCGGGCGAGATCGACCAGATCGAAATTATCGAGCAGCCCGCCGACGCTGACCACGACCGCGGCCTTGCCGCGCTTCACCGCGGGCTCGACGATCGCGCGCAACTGGCTGCTCGGCGCGCACTCGACCACGATGTCGGCGGCCTCGCCGAGCCGGTCGATCGGCATGATTTGCGGCGGGCGGCTCAGGCCGCTCAGGAAAGTTTGATGCTTGGCGGGATCGCGGACAGCAACGGCAGAAAGCGCCAGCCCCTCGATGCCCTGATCGAGCGCGGTCGCGATCTTGCTGCCGATCGAGCCAAGGCCCGCAATGGCAACGCGCAACTCGTTCGAAACTTTTTGTTCAGTCATCCCGCTCACCTCTCATCCGAGCTTAGGTCATAACCGCTCACGCCTCCCGCGCATAGCTGCGCAGGCGCGCCTCCAGCACCGCCAGCATGGCATCACGGCTCGGATCGCGCGAGCCGCGCAGCCAGGCGGCGGCCAGTGGCAGGCGACCGACCGGGCCGCTCTGCTTTGGCCGCAGCGGCACGAAGCGCACACCAGTGGCTGCCATTCGCGTGGTCCAGCGCGGCACGATGGCAACCCCGAGCTTCGTTGCCACCAGGTTGATGATGGTCTGCTTCTCGTCGGCGACCTGCACGATGCGCGGCGTCAGGCCGGCCTGTTCGAACAGTTTGATGGTGAGGTCGTGGCTGTGCGGCCGCGAGCGGCGATCCGGGACCAGCATCGCTTCGCCGGCGATATCCGCCAGCGCGATCGACTTGCGCGCGGCCAGCGCATGCCGCTGCGGGAACGCCACGATCGCGGTCTCCTGGAGCAGATCGCGGAATTCGAGCCGCTTGTCCATGCGGTCAGGCGGCCGGACGAAGGCCAGATCGAGCGCGCCGGTCAAAATCTTCGGCAGCAGCCGGACGGTCTTGTCCTCGAGGAGCTGCACCGCGATGTCGGGATGCCTGGCGCGGAAATCGCGCAGCAGCGGCGGCAACAGGCCCGCTGCCGCACTGTCGATGGCGCCGACCCGGAGCCGCCGGGCGGCGCCTGCACGCGAGCCGTTGCGCAAGGTTTTCTCGACCGCCTCGACCTTGGCGAGGATGGCACGGGCATCGCGGAGCAGCGTGGTGCCGTCCTCGGTAAGGGACACGGCGCGCGTCGTGCGCGCGAACAGCCGCGTGCCCAGATCGTCCTCCAGCAACCGGATCTGGCGCCCGAGCGCCGAAGGCAGCATTTGCAGCTGCTGCGCCGCATGGCCGAAATGCAATTGCTCGGCCGCCGCCACGAAGCATCGCAACTGATGCAATTCCATTCACGATCCTCTCGTCCCGCCAGCCCAGGATTATATCATTTTTTTGTATAAACCAGCGCCAATTGAGTATGCCTCCCGCCTCCGCCTAGGCTTGCTGTCGGCTTCGATCTCTTGGGGGGGGCCGCCGACACAACAACAAACCGGAATTTATGGAGGCCAGGGTGGCGAGCGAGATTGAGACGCGCGTGCTGCGCAAGATCACCTGGCGCATCGTTCCCTTCATCATGCTGCTCTACTTCGTGGCCTTCATCGACCGCGTCAATATCGGCTTCGCCTCGCTGACGATGAACAAGGACATCGGCCTCTCGCCCGCGGTCTATGGCTTCGGCGCCGGCATCTTCTTCTGGGGCTATTTCCTGTTCGAGGTGCCCTCCAACATCATCCTGCACAAGATCGGCGCACGGATCTGGATCGCGCGGGTGATGATCACCTGGGGCCTTGTCTCCGCCGCGATGGCGTTCGTGCAGGGCGCGACCAGCTTCTACATCCTGCGCTTTCTGCTCGGCGTCGCCGAAGCCGGCTTTTTCCCCGGCATCATCCTCTATCTCTCCTACTGGTTCCCGGCGCGCCAGCGCGCCGCGGTGACCGCATTGTTCATGGCGGCCGCGCCGCTCTCGACCGTGCTGGGCTCGCCGGTCTCGGGCGCACTGCTGGAGATGGACGGCCTGCTCGGCTTCAAGGGCTGGCAATGGTTGTTCGTGCTCGAAGCGCTGCCCGCCGTACTGCTCGGCTTCGTCGTGCTGGGCTTTCTGACCGATCGTCCCGAGAAGGCAAAATGGCTTGCAGAGGACGAACGTCGCTGGCTGGTCGAGGCCATGAACGCAGAGACCACCAGCAAGGCCGCAACCGCGAGCCACAGCATCTGGCGCGGGCTCGCCGATCCACGCGTGCTGGCGCTGGCGCTGATCTATTTCGGCACCTCGGCCGGCCTCTACACGCTCGGCGTCTGGGCACCGCAGATCATCAAGCAGTTCGGCCTGTCCTCGCTCCAGGTCGGCTTCCTCAATGCGCTTCCGGCGACCGCCGCCGTCGTCGCCATGATCCTGTGGGCGCGGCATTCGGACCGCAGCGGCGAGCGCACCTGGCACGTCGTATGGGCCTGCCTGATCGCTGCCGCAGGTCTCGCCTATGCAGGCCTAGCGGCCGGCGTCGTCGCCGTGCTGGTCGCGCTGACGCTGGTCAACATCGGCATCTCCTCCGCAAAGCCACCGCTGTGGAGCATGCCGACGCTGTTCCTGTCCGGCCCCGCTGCTGCCGCCGGTATCGCCTCCATCAACTCGATCGGCAATCTCGGCGGCTTCGTCGGTCCTGCCGTGATCGGCTGGATCAAGGACCAGACCGGCAGCTTCGTCGGCGGTCTCTATTTCGTCAGCGGCCTGCTCGTTCTCTCGGCGGTCCTGACCCTGCTATTGTCGCGCGCGCAGACCGCGCCCGCCGAACCCGTCCCGCAATCCCACTGATCTCGCAAACGGAGCCTTTCATGCGCACGCACTCGATCGCAGCCATTCCCGCCGACGGCATCGGCCCCGAGGTGATCTCCGCCGGTGTGCGCGTGCTGGAGGCGCTGGCAAAACGCAGCGGCGACCTCGCCTTCAACGTCAAGACGTTCGACTGGGGCTCGGACTATTACAAGAAGCATGGCGTGATGATGCCGGCCGACGGCCTCACTGAGCTGAAGAAGTTCGACGCGATCTATTTCGGCGCCGTCGGCGCTCCTGACGTGCCCGACCACATCACGCTGTGGGGTCTGCGCCTGCCGATCTGCCAGGGCTTTGACCAATACGCCAATGTGCGCCCGACCAAGATCCTGCCGGGCGTCGCCTCGCCGCTGCGCAATGTCGGCGTCGGCGATCTCGACTGGGTGATCGTGCGCGAGAATTCGGAAGGCGAATATGCCGGCATGGGCGGCCGTGCGCACAAGGGCCTGCCGGAAGAGGTCGGCACCGAGGTCGCGGTGTTCACCCGCGTCGGCGTCACCCGCATCATGCGGTACGCATTCCAGCTCGCGCAGTCGCGGCCGCGCAAATTCCTGACCGTCGTCACCAAGTCGAACGCGCAGCGCCACGGCATGGTGATGTGGGACGAGATCGCAGCCGAAGTCGCGACCGAATTCCCCGACGTGAGCTGGGACAAGATGCTGGTCGACGCCATGACGGTGCGCATGACGCTGCATCCGAAAAGCCTCGATACCATCGTGGCGACCAACCTCCACGCCGACATCCTCTCCGACCTCGCCGGCGCGCTCGCCGGCAGCCTCGGCGTGGCGCCGACCGGCAACATCGATCCGCAGCGTCGCTTCCCCTCGATGTTCGAGCCGATCCACGGCTCGGCCTTCGACATCACCGGCAAGGGCATCGCCAACCCGGTCGCGACCTTCTGGACCGGCGCGCAGATGCTCGAGCATCTTGGCGAGAAGGATGCGGCATCACGGCTGATGGCTGCCGTCGAGCGCGTCTGCGCCGCCGGCGTGCTCACGCCCGATGTCGGCGGCAAGGCGACGACGAAGGAGGTCACCGACGCCGTGATCGACGCGATCCACGGGTCGAATGTGTGAACGCCCTATTTCCGCCCAGCCGGCGGAGGCGGCGTCGCCATTGCCGCGGCCGGCGGAGGCGGCGTCAGATGGCGCGGAACGATGATGGTCTGGCCGGGGGTGAGCGGCGCGTCCTCTGCGAGCGAGTTGCTCTGCGCGAGCGTCCACAGCGGCACGCGATTGGCCGCGGCGATGCTCTCCATGGTGTCGCCGCGGCGCACCGGCACCCGCACGCCGCTATCCCATAATTCGACCAGCGTATCGCCGGGCACGAGATAGCGCAGCGGCACGGCATCGGCCTGGGTCTGCGGCGGAATGCGCGGCAGCTGCGTCACCATCTCGACGATCTGGCGATGGATGTCGTCCGACTTCTCGATGTTGATGTGCGAGACGCGGCTGTTTTCCTTCAGATCGTAGCTCGCATAATGGCCGCGATAGCCGGGCACGGCCACGACATCGCCGCCGCCGAGCACGCTGTCGGAGAGGAAGATGTTGATGAAGCGCTCGACATTGAGCGGCACGTCGCCGGTCGCATGCGCAGGGTCGATGGCGATCACGAGGCTGATTGGGATGTTCTCCTTGGCCGCCATCTCGGAGATGACGATCGAGCACAGCCCGCCCATGGAATGGCCGATCAGCACGATCGGCGCCGGCTCTTCCTTGTAGCTGGCGATGGCGCGGTTACCGATGAACCGGCAGATGGTGAATTCATAAACATCGGCGGAGAAACCGGCCTTGGTCAGCTTCTCGCCCAGCCGGTCCATGCCGGTCGAGAAGATCGGACCCATGGCGCCGCGGAACAGGTAGATTTTCGGCGGCGCTAGCGGCTCGAACGGCGGGGGCGGCGGTGCGACGGGCACGGCGGGGGTCGCTGCCGGCTTCGACTTGGCCGGAGATGCCGCGGCCATCACCGGATTCAAGGCGAGCAGCGCAAACGCTGCCAGCACGACAACTCGCCTCAAATCGATCATCAGGTCAGTAGTCCCACCACGGTATTACAAGCCTCCACGGGGCTTAGTGACCGCCGATTGGGTGGATTTTGGGGCACGGAATTGGGCGGTGACTGGCCCACAGCATTTGCCAGCCCTGCTGGTCGCTGTCACGGCCTGTTCTTGAGCCGGCTGCGGTGCGCCGCCTGCTTGGCCCGGTTGCCGCAAATCGCCATCGTGCACCATCGCCGCGCGCGCCTGCGGGTGTGGTCGGCGAACAGCATCGTGCAGTGATGACCCTCGCACGCCTTCACGTCGGAAAAGTCTTCCTCGCAGACGAACTTCGCCATCGCCTCGCCGATGGGCAGCAGCAAGGATTGGGATGATTGCCAGCGCCGCGTCATCCGCAGCGCGAGGCCATGATGGCCATTGTCGTATCGCGGCTCGATCCGGCTGAACAATTCGTCCTGCTCCAGGAGGTTGTTCAGCGGACCGAGTTCCTGCAGCGCGGTCGGGCCAAGCGGCCGGCCCGCATGCTCGCGAACAAATCCCCTGAACCATTCGCGCAACGCGCGCGCCTCACCTGCGACCTTATCGAGCTCGCCCGGCTTTGCGCGCGCCTTCAGCGCGTCCAGCTCCGCGATGGGCACCAGCTTGGCCTGCGCTAGCCAGTCGAGCAGGCCATCGCCATCGTCGAGCCAATCGATGGGCGTATCGACTGGCGTCGCGACAGAGTTGAGAAAATCGAGGCCGAGTGCGTCGGCGATGAACATAGCGGGCGGGCGGTCCATGCGCGGTCTCTGAAGGGTCTTCGGCAGTCTGGATCAGGCACGACCTTAGTAACCACTAAAATGCGAGTTGACAAGTTACGGAGGAGGTACGTAACCTGTATCTAGCCATATAGACGGTTACCATAAAACAATGGAGACAGCCATGTCCTCGATCACCTATCGCACCGCCGACGTCGACGGCTTCAAGGTGTTCTATCGTGAGGCGGGCCCCAAGAGCGCACCAAAGCTCCTGTTGCTGCACGGCTTCCCGAGCGCAAGCCATATGTTCCGCGATCTGATCCCGCTGCTCGCGGAGAAATTCCACATCATCGCGCCCGATCTTCCGGGCTTCGGCCAGTCCGATATGCCGGCGCGCCACACCTTTCGCTACACCTTCGACAATATCGCGCAGGTGATCGATCGCTTCACCGAAGTGATCGGCTTCGACCGCTTCGCCGTCTACGTCTTCGACTACGGCGCGCCGACCGGCTTCCGGCTGGCGCTGCGTCATCCCGAGCGGATCACCGCACTCATCTCGCAGAACGGCAACGCCTATGAGGACGGCCTCAGCGATGGCTGGACTCCGATCAAGGCCTATTGGCAGGACCCCTCGCCCGCCAACCGCGAGGCGCTGCGCGGCTTCCTCACGCCGGAGGCCACGCGCTGGCAATACACCCATGGTGTCCCCGATCCGGTCCTGGTGTCGCCGGACGGCCAGAACCTCGACAACTTTTATCTCGCACGCCCAGGTTCCGATGAGGTGCAGCTCGACCTGTTCGGCGACTACAAGAGCAATGTCGCGCTGTATCCGGCATTCCAGAGCTATTTCCGTAACCACAAGCCGCCGTTCCTGGCGGTCTGGGGCAGGAACGATCCATTCTTCATCCCGCCCGGCGCCGAAGCGTTCAAGCGCGACAATCCCAACGCGGTGGTCCAGTTTTTCGACACCGGCCATTTCGCGCTGGAGACGCATGCGCGGGAGATCGCGGACAGCATCCGCGATTTCCTCGGCAAGCTCGAGGTGAAATCGGTGTGATGGAGCGGCGGCCATGGCCCATGCGAGACGGACTCCGGAACGGCTCAGCGCATTCTCCGACGGCGTATTCGCCGTCCTGATCACGGTGCTGGTGCTGGAGCTTCGGCCGCCCGAAATCCCGACCATCACGGCATTGCTGGCGCTGTGGCCGACCTGGCTCTCCTATGCGGTGAGCTACGTCTTCATCGCGATCGTCTGGGCCAACCATCACCACCTGATGCGCTATGCCAGCGAAGCGACGCCGCGGCTGATGTGGTTCAATTTCGCGCATCTGTTCTCGGTGTCGCTGCTGCCGCTTTCCACCGCCTGGATGGCGGTGAGCGAGCTCGCACCGCAGCCGGTTGCGTTCTACGCCGCGGTGTTCTTCCTGGTGAACGCGACCTATGTCGCGCTGATCTGGGATCTGGTCGGACGCGCGCCTGTCAGCGAGGTCCCGCCACGGGAGCGCAGGATCATGCGCATCCGCGCGATTCTGACGCTTGTCGTCTTCGCGTTCGCGGCCGTGGTCGCCTTGCGCTTCCCGGTCGCGGGGCTCGTGATGTGCTGCTGCTGCCTGATCGTTTACCTGAAGCCGGAGGCTCCGGGGGCGGAAGAAGCCGGATCCGTCGATGACAGGGCATAGCGGACACGGGTTGCCTCTGCTGCGATCGCCGCAGCGAGCCCGACGTAGCGGTACCGCAGTCTAGAACGGCAGAATCCGGTTCAACAAATCCAGCAAGCTGCGCTGCTCAGCCTCGCTGAGCGGTGGTTTCCACCCAAGCCGGGGCACTACCGACCTTGAGACCTGCGCGAAGTTCTGAGACTATGGCCCCACAATGTCTCGAGCCGCAAATTTTCTGAATGCATGACAGATCGCCAACGCATCGACCAAAGCGCGCCTCCGACCCGTCTGCGAACGAAGTCGCCGCCCCAGGCAAGACGGGAACGAAAGGCAAGCGACAGACGCGGCCCAGCCGCGCAAGTGACGACGCGCTGGTCATTGAGGTTGGCAGCCGGGTGAAACGGCTGCGGACGCAAGCCGGCCTGACGCTCGAGGAGTTTGCCAGCCAGTCCGGCGTCAGCCGCGCCATGCTGTCCAAGGTCGAGCGCGGCGAGAAGAGCCCGACGCTCGCGATCATCGTGCGGATTGCCAAAGGGCTCAACGTCTCGATGTCGGCCTTGATGGGCGCAGAGCCGGATCCTGCTCAGGTGTCCGTCATTCGCAAGGCGAACCGCCTCGCGTTCCGGGATGCCGAGACCGGGTTCGAGCGACACAATCTGTCGCCGACGCATCTGGACAACGATTTGGAGTTTCTGCTCCACCGGATTCCGCCGGGAGAATCCTCCGGCGAGTTGCCGCCCTACAAGGTGCCAACCGAGAAATATCTCGTGGTGCATGAGGGGCAGCTGACGGTGCAGACCGGCGAAGCCAACTACGTGCTCGAGACCGGCGACTCCTTCTATTTCGACGTCCGCGATTCCTATCGCTTCATCAATGCGGGCAGGACGCCCTGCGCCTACTATCTGGTCATTCGTCGGCGCCGCTCCTAGCCAGCGGCGTCATTGCAAGGTGAATGGATTGGAGATCGACGGTTTGGGATTGATGAAGACGCTCTTCGCTTCCAGATATTCGTAAATCGCCTCAATGCCGTTCTCCCGTCCGATGCCGGATTCCTTGAAGCCGCCGAACGGCGACAGATAGCTCACGACCCGGTACGCATTGACCCATACCGTGCCCGCGCGCAGCCGCTTCGGCAGCGTCATCGCGCGCGCGAGATCGGTGGTCCAGAGTCCCGCGGCGAGACCGAACGGCGTGTCGTTGGCGAGTGCGATGGCCTCGTCATCGGTATCGAATTTGATGACGCTCAGGATCGGGCCGAACACCTCTTCGCGCGCGATCCGCATGCCGTTGGTGACATCGGCGAAGATCGTCGGTTCGACGAACCAGCCGTCGCCGCAATCGCCCCCGGAAGCGCGACGACCGCCGAGGATGCAGCGAGCCCCCTCCGCCTTGGCAAGCGTGATGTAGTCCAGGACCTTCTGGAGCTGCTGCTCGGTTGCGACCGGCCCGACATCCGTCTCGGGGCTGTTGGGATCGCCAAGGCGGGCCGCCCTCGTCACTTCGACGAGGCGCGCCAGGAACGTGTCGTGAATCGACGAATGCAACAGCAGCCGCGAGCCCGCCATGCAAGTCTGGCCGCTTGCGGCGAAGATGCCGGAGATGACGCCCTTGACGGCGTCCTCGATGCCGGCATCGCCGAACACGATGTTCGGCGACTTGCCGCCGAGCTCGAGCGAGACCCGCTTGAACTGCCGCGCCGCCGCCTCGTAGATCTTCCGGCCGGCGAGATTGCCGCCGGTGAAGGCGATCCGGTCGACGAAGGGATGCTCGACCAGCGGCTCGCCGGTCTCGGCGCCGAGACCGGTGACGACATTGATGACGCCCTTGGGAAAGCCGGCCTGTTCGAACAGCTCGACCAGCGCCAGGAGGGACGTGGATGCAAATTCGGACGGCTTGATCACGAGCGTATTGCCGGCGGCGAGCGCCGGCGCGATCTTCCACACCGTCAGGAGCAGCGGCGAATTCCATGGCGTGATTGCGCCGACGACGCCGATCGGCTCGTAGGACACGTAGTGCAGCATGCCCTTCTTGTCGGTCGGCGGCATGCGGCCTTCGATCTTGTCGGCAAGCCCGCCATAGTACTGAAACCAGCGCGGCAGATATTTCATCTGGCCGAGCATCTCGACCTTGAGCTTGCCGTTGTCGCGCACCTCCAGCTCGGCCAGCCGCTCCGCATTCGCCGCGATCAGGTCGCCAACCCGGTGCAGCAGCAAACCGCGGTCGCTCGGATGCATGGTCGCCCAGGGACCGCCGACAAAGGCGCGGTTGGCCGCCTGCACCGCCCTGTCGACATCGTCAGCATTGCCCCTGGGAATGACGGCCCAAGCTTTGCCCGTATAGGGATTCTTGGTCTCCAGCCAGCGCCCGGAGGCCGACTCGCACCATTCGCCGTCGATGTACATCCGGAAGGCCTGGAGCTGATCCGGGGCATTTGCCTGCGCCGTGCCATCAGGCGACATCGTGTGCATCGATCCTTCCGCAGTCATGACAACACCTCAATTGCAAACGGCGCCCGTTACCTCACGGCGAGGTACGGACACCCACTCTTCTCGGCCGGCACGAACAACCCGTCTCCCGGCAGCGTCGCGACCAGCTTGTAGAGATCCGCCGGGCTCTTCGAGTCCTGCGGGCTCTTCACCTCGAAGATGTGCATGTCGGAGACGACGCGGCCGTTCGGCTGGATATGCGCATGCTGGATCAGATTGCCCTCGATCGGCAGCTGCAGCATTTTCGCCTGCACCTGCGCGGCATCGTCGGAGCCAACGGCCGCGACTGCCTTGAGGTAGTGGGTGGTGGCGAGATAGGCGAGCACATGACCCATGGTCGGGACCGCGTTGCCGCTGCGGGCCATGAAGCGCTTCGACCAGGCGCGCGTCTCATCGTTCAGATCCCAGTAGAATGAGGCGGCAAGCCGCAGGCCCTGTGCGGTGGAGAGCCCGAGCGCGGTGACGTTGTTCTCGAACACCAGCATGGTCGCAAGCTTGGCGCTGACGCCGAACTCCCTGGCCTGCTTGATCGCAAGCACGAGATCGGGCCCGGCATTGGCAAGCCCGATCACGTCGGCGCCGGAGCCCTGTGCCGCCAGCAGCTGCGACGCCAGATCAGTGACGTTCAGGGGATGCAGCACTTGTCCGACGACCTGGCCGCCCGACGCCTTCACGGTCTCGCCGGCGTCGGCCGCGAGATTCTTGCCGAACACATAGTCGGCAACGATGAAGAACCATTTCTTGCCGCCGGCCTCGACGATGCCCTTGGCGATGGTCTTGGAGAGCTCGCTCGTGGATGGCGCCCATTGCGTGCCATAGGGCGAGCAGCCGTCGCCGCTGAAATTGGCTGCATAGCCGCCACTGACCAGCGTGGTCTTCTTCAGCGATCGCGCCATCGCCTGCACGGCGAGGCCGACCGAGCTTGCGCCGCCTGGAATGATGGCGCTGACGCCCTGCTGCTCGATGTACTGACGCGCCAGCGCGGCGCCGATGTCGGGTTTGCTCTGGTGATCGGCGGAAATGACCTCGATCGGCCGCCCCAGCACCTTGCCGCCGAAATCCTCGACCGCCATTTTCGTGGCGAGCACCGTACCGGGTCCGCCATTGCCGGAATAGACGCCCGACATGTCGTCGATCACGCCGATCCGGAACGGTGCGTCCTCGGCGGAGACGGCCACGGGCGCGGCAGCGAACAGCATGGCGAGCGAGGCAGCGCGAAGCAGTGACACGGTCATGTTTCCCTCCTGATGTGATTGTTCGTTCTCATGGCGGTCAGAACGCTATTCTGACGGCGCCCTGGACGGCGAATTGCGGATTGCTGTTTCCAAACGTGCCGGCCGCGGTCAGCATGGCGTTGACATTGCCCGTGAGCGCCGTGCTGAGGCCGCCCACCGCCTTGCCATAGGTGCGATCGGGATTGCCGGGCACCACGGTGTAGATCGGCAGCGCGAGCGCGACCGTTTCCGCCGAGAGCAGCGTGCGGGCGCCACCGAGGAAGTCGTGCTCGGCGGTCACGTTGAGGAAGGAATTGACCGCGCGCGTCGCCACCATGACGGGCATGCGGAATTGCACGCCGGCGCTGCCCGTCAGCCCCTGCAGCGTCTGGCGGGAGACTGCCTGGGTCAGGATCGGATCGCCGGTCTCGGTATAGGGATTCACATTGGTATAGTCGTAGACGAGACCGGCCAGCGGGCCGACCCTCAAGCTGCCGACGTCGAACAAATAGGCCGACTTGAACCCCGCCGTGAACGTGTCGCCGGTGGTGCTGCCGCGGATCGTGTCGACGACGCCCGGCCGGTCGATCCGGTAGGAATGACGGCCGTAGGTCGCGACCACATCGGTGAGCAGATGCGGGTAGGTGAAGGATGCAAAGCCGCCGATCTGATAGCTGTCGACGTTGAGGTGCCCGCCACCGCAGTTCAGATTGGCGACGGGATTGGTGTAGTTGAGCGCACCGCCGACGCGGATGTTGGGATCGACCTTGTAGTCGGCGCCGAAGGTGCCGCCCGCGAGCGTATAGTCGAAGCCGAGACCGTTGCCATCGGCGCTGAAGCGATCGCCGCGGCTGCCGCTGCCATAGGCGGCCGCGAGATAGACCGAGAGCGGCAATTCGGAAGCGACGCGCGTCGGCGGCGCCTTGGTGCTCATGGCCGGCCGATCCATCGAGGCATAGGCCTGCGACGCCATCCCCGTCACGCGCGGATCGCTGGCGCGATAGGCATCGAGCCGCGAGAACATCGAGTTCGAGAAGTTCTGTGCCGCGATCTGCCCGATGTCGCCCTGCGCAGCCAGCCCGTCTTGCGCCGCGAGAAGATTGGCCTCGTAGCGCGCAATCACGGCATAACCGGCATCGGTCGGATGCAGGTCGAACATGAAGTGCTGGTTCTGCACGTCCTTGGAGGCTGCGAGACAACCTGGATCGAACACGCAAGCGGTGCCGGTCTTGAAGCCGAGGCTCGCTGGATCGGTGTAGGCTTTGGTGTAGATCGCGGCGAGATCGACGACGTGAATACGGACTCCGGGCCGCGCCAGCGGCGCGAGCGTCGCCGCGAGATTATCGTTGACGAGGCCGAAGAACTGACGAGCCACCGGCAGATCGGGAATCTGATTGTAGGGCGGCCCAAACGGATAGAATCCGCCGAGATTGTACCAGTTGTAGGTCGCCGAACTGAACATGTTCTCGGCAATGAAATTATGCCCACCGGCTTTGATGAGCTGCGCAAAGTTGTTGTATTGCTGGGACAGCGTTGCTGCAGACAAGGTCTGCGGCGTGTACGGCGCTCCGTTCGGATCAGGAATTCCGAGGAACATTGCGGCCCAATTGTTCGGCATGCCGCCGACCACGATCACGTCGTTCGCTTGAAAAGTTCGACCAGCGCTGGTGAATTCGACGATCTGCTGGGCCACCGTCGGGCCACCGTTGAAGGCCGGAAAGACGCCGTTGCCGACGCCGTTGTAGGCATAGTCGTTGGCCTTGTTGAAACTGTAGCTGGTCAGCATCGACAGCCATTGCAGCGAGCCGCGGCCATTGCCGCAGGCGCCGTACGGCGCCGATTGTGGAAACGCGATCGGACAATTGCGCGATACGTCGAGCAGACTGTCGCCAAATCCGTAGATCGTCCCCGATTGCTGCGCCTGCGCGCCGGCAACAGGCATTCCCGCGGCCAGCAGCAATGCTGCGGCCGGTACCGCTGACTTCAGTCGCACGGTGACCTCCCCGTTTTGCGTTTCGTCCCTGAGCGGCGTCTTTCGCGCCTTTGTTGCCGGGAAGGCTAGCACGGATTTTCTATTATGAAAGAGAAATCTTCTATAGGAGATTTTTCCAATCAGTCATCGGAGGAGACCGTCAGAGATGAAAGGTCCGCTCGCCGACATCTACGTGCTCGAGCTCGGAACGTTGATTGCCGCATCCGTTGCGGCGCGGCTGATGGCTGAGTGCGGCGCCGACATCGTCAAGATCGAGCAGCCGGGCCAGGGCGATCCCTTGCGCAAATGGCGCAAGCTGCATCAGGGCACGTCGCTGTGGCGGTATCTGCAATAGCGCGACAAGAAGTCGGTCGCGCTCGATCTCAAATCTTCCGATGGGCTCGCGACGGAAAGTGGCTCGAATTGTCGAAACTTATCTGCACCTCGGCGCGCGAAGCATCACGCTCGCCGACACCGCGGGCATGGACAACCCGCGCCTCGCTAGTCAGCGGGTCACACCTGCTTGGCATCGTCTCAAGCGACGCGCTGACGCTGCATTTTCACAACACGCGCGGACTTGGGCTGGTGAATGTCATGGCCGCCTTCGATGCCGGCGCGTTGCGCTTCGATGCAGCACTCGGCGGGCTTGGCGGCTATCCATTTGCACCAGGCTCCTCGGGCAATGTGTGCACCGAGGATCTCGTCAACCTCTCAGCAAACCGGGATCGAGACCGGTCTCGACCTCGAGGGCCTGATCGCTCTGTCGCGCGAGCTGCCGTCGATGGTGGCGCGCGATCCTCCACCCAATGGACGGTAAGGGGCTAATTCCTTGCCGGTACCGCCGCCGCCGAACGCGCCGGCCGCGGCCCTGCGGGCGCGCCGGGCTCGGCGACCGGGGCTGCCGGTGCACGCGAGCGCGCAATCGCGGCGTCGATCTCGGCGATGACGCGGCGCTGGATCGCCTCGTTCTTATCGATGGAGATGTGGCCGAGTCCGCTGCCGCGCACGTCGACATTGTCGAGCCTGCCGCGCAGGCCGGCCGCGGCCCGCACCGGCTCGCCGGGACCGTCGCCGATGTAGATGTTGATGTAGCGCTCGGCGCCGGTCGAGAGCTTGGTCTTGAACACGGAATCGAGGCCGATCGCGAGCTTCACGGGAACGCCGAGCTGGTTGAGCTTGGCGATCATGTCCGGCAGCGCAGTCGCGCCGGAGGAATGGCCGACCAGGATGATGGTCTTGAGGCGGCCGGCCTTGTAGGCGGTCGCAGCTTCATCGGCGAGCGAGGACCAGGACACGAAGTTGGCGACCGTCACCGGGATGCCCTGGGCCTGGAGGCGGGCGCCGATCGTGTCGAGGCCGAGCGAGAAGATGTTGAGCACGCCGCGCAGCAGATAGACATGCGTTGTTGCGGTCGCGGCCTGGCTCGGCGCGGCCCTGACCGGGGCCGGACTGATGGCAACAGCTGACAGCAGGAGCAGGCCCATCGCCCACACGCGGAGGGCGGACAATTGGCTGGTGCCGGCGGTGTGACGGCCGTTCGGTCTCATCGATGTTTTTCCCTGGGGACAATACGCTTCGCGATTGGCCGGAATCGTAGCCACGGCCTGCTCGCAGACGCAACAAAGAGGCGCGTGAGCGGCAATCTTAGCCACAGCCCGTGACCATCGCGCAACACTTGCCCGAAACCTGCCACCGAAGCGCCGGTTTTGAGGCCATTTTTCTCCGGACAATTGCGGGTGGGCAAGAGCATTCCTATTTCAGGGCTCCGCTGACCGCCTCCCGGACGGTTCCAGCCTGCCCTCCCCAGCTTTTGCCCCCTCAGCTCTGCGGCCACCATGTCCTCCATCATTTCCGTCGCCAATCTGTCGAAGACCTATGGGTCCGGCTTCAAGGCGCTCAAGAACATCAATCTCGATATCAAGCGCGGCGAGATCTTTGCGCTGCTCGGACCGAACGGCGCGGGAAAGACCACGCTGATCTCGATCATCTGCGGCATCGCCAATCCCAGCGAGGGCAAAGTCCTCGTCGGCGGCGAGGACATCCAGACCTCCTACCGCAAGGCGCGCTCGTTGATCGGCCTCGTGCCGCAGGAATTGCACACCGACGCCTTCGAGAGCGTGTGGGCGACGGTGAGCTTCTCGCGCGGCCTGTTCGGCAAGCCGAAGAACCCCGCCCACATCGAGAAGGTGCTGAAAGACCTCTCGCTGTGGGACAAGAAGGACAACAAGATCATCACGCTCTCCGGCGGCATGAAGCGCCGCGTCATGATCGCGAAAGCGCTGTCGCACGAGCCGCAGATCCTGTTCCTGGACGAGCCCACAGCCGGCGTCGACGTCGAGCTGCGCAAGGGCATGTGGGAGGTGGTGCGCACCCTTCAGCAGTCCGGCGTCACCGTCATCCTCACCACGCATTACATCGAGGAAGCCGAGGAGATGGCCGACCGCATCGGCGTCATCAACAAGGGCGAGATCGTGCTGGTCGAAGACAAGACGACCTTGATGCAGAAGCTCGGCAAGAAGCGGCTGACGCTGCATCTGCAGGGCAAGCTGAACGCGCTGCCCGACAGCCTCGCCCCCTACAAGCTCGACCTCTGCGATTCCGGCGCGACGCTGGTCTACGACTACGACACCAAGGGTGACCGCACCGGCATCACCAGCCTGCTTGGCGACCTCCGCACCGCCGGCATCCGCTTCAACGATCTCGACACGACGCAATCGTCGCTCGAGGACATCTTCGTCGACCTCGTGAGGACGTCATGAATCACCGCGCCATCCGCGCCATCTATCTGTTCGAAATGGCACGTACCTGGCGCACGCTGCTGCAAAGCATCGTCTCGCCGGTGGTTTCGACCTCGCTCTATTTCGTGGTGTTCGGCGCCGCGATCGGCTCGCGCATCAGCCAGGTCGAAGGCGTCAGCTATGGCACCTTCATCGTGCCGGGTCTGATCATGCTCTCGGTGCTGACGCAGAGCATCGCCAACGCCTCGTTCGGCATCTATTTCCCGAAATTCACCGGCACGATCTACGAGATCCTGTCGGCGCCGATTTCCTATTTCGAGATCGTGCTCGGCTATGTCGGCGCCGCCGCGACCAAGTCGATCATCCTCGGCCTGATCATCCTCGCCACCGCCGGATTGTTTGTGCCGCTGCACATCCACCATCCGGTCTGGATGCTGACCTTCCTGGTGCTGACGGCGGTGACGTTCAGCCTGTTCGGCTTCATCATCGGCATCTGGGCCGACGGCTTCGAGAAGCTGCAGATGATCCCGATGCTGCTAGTGACGCCGCTGACCTTCCTCGGCGGCAGCTTCTATTCCATCGACATGCTGCCGCCGACCTGGCGCACGGTGGCGCTGCTCAACCCGGTGGTCTATCTGATCTCCGGCTTCCGCTGGAGCTTCTACGAGATCGCCGACGTCAGCGTGTCCGTCAGCATCGGCATGACCACGGCGTTCCTGGTGATCTGCCTCGCCATCATCTGGTGGATTTTCCGCACCGGATATCGGCTGAAGAATTGACGGCAGCGACGTCACCGATAGCAATGGAAGCGGTGATATCCGTCATAGTACCCGCGGCAGTGACGGTAATGACGATGGGGAATGCCGAGCACGCCCTCGACGGCGCCGACAGCGCCGCCGACGCCGGCACCGACGACGCCTCCGACCGCGCCGCCCACCGGGCCGGCGATCCGGTTGCCTTCATAGGAGCCCTCCTGGGCACCGCGCACGATGCCCTGGGCATGGCCGGCCTGCGGCAGCGCCAATAGCGCGAGCAGGACGGCGGCGGCTGCAAACAGCAGGCGGACGGGCAGGCCGGCCGATGGCACGGCGGCGATACGGGCTTTGTTCATCTTCGGTCCCAGGGAAATAACAAGGGAAATAAACGGGCGTGAGACGGCGGGCGCCGCCCGTCGAGGTGGCCACGATCAACGCGCGAAGCGGCCAAATGGTTGCGCCTTTGTGACGAATTGTCGGCGTTGCAAACGCATATATGCGCTCGCGAAAATGTCAGCACCGCCGAAGCCGGGGCGGCACCAAGCGGCCTTGCTTACATCAGGCATCGCGTTAACGATGGGCGGGCAGGCCGCTGGAACGAAAGCCGGATTGCAGGCATAGTGCATGCCGGGGACGGAGAGCCGCGGCGCCTAGCGTGAACAGGCCGGAGGCCAGGACTCAGATGCGTTTTCCTCACATGCGTTTCCCTCAGATGCGTTTCCCTCGGATGCGTTCATTTTTAATCGCGTTCACTTCCCTGATGCTTTTGAGCGCGGGCACCGCGCAGGCCAAGGTCGACATCACCATCGACAAGGACAATCAGCAGATGACTGTCGTCGTCGACGGCGTGACCCGCTATCACTGGCCGGTGTCGACCGGCATCCCCTCACGCGAGACGCCGAACGGCAGCTTCCGCGCCTTCCGCATGGAAGAGGATCACTTCTCGAAGGAATTCGACGACGCGCCGATGCCGCATTCGATCTTCTTCACCAAGATCGGCCACGCCATCCACGGCACCGACTCGGTCGGTCGACTGGGCACGCCTGCCTCGCATGGCTGCGTGCGGCTGTCGCGCCAGAACGCCTCGACGCTCTACGCGCTGGTGCAGCAACAGGGCGTGCTCAACACCACGGTGACGCTGACCGGCTCGGCGCAGGTCGCGCTGGCGCGCAATCCGCGCGGCCGCGCCAACACCGCAATCGCTCGCGCCCCGCAGGAGCCTGCTGAAGAACAGTACGCCACCACTGGCGATCCCGTGAACCTGGCGCCGCCGGCGCAGCCCGCCCGCCGCTACATGCCGCAGGACGACAATTACATCTATCCGGCCGATGGCAGCGACACCGGCGCGCGCTATCCGGCACCGCGCCCGATCACCCGCCCCTATGGGGCCCAGGCCTACCAGCAGCTGCCGCAACCGCAGCCGACCTACGACCCGGCCTATGGCCAGCAGGGCGGTTATTATCAGCCGCAGCCGCGGCAAGTTTATCAGCCGCGCGGCTATTACTACCAGAACTGACGCGAATTGAACCCGGCGTGGCCGTTCGCGCAATCAAGGCCGGTCGCGCCGAGATCCTCCGTCGACCATTCCCTCACTTTTGCGAGAGAATCGAGCCACCTGGCCGCTCCGGCGGACGGTCGGTCATTCCGCTGTAAAAACCCGGCAATACCGTCCGCACCATTCATAGAGCAAGGACGGCGGGGCTGGGATCTTGTGGTGCACTCGACATCAAGACCGGCCCACCCTCGCCCCTCGTCCGCCGCGATTTGAACGCCAGATGCGGAGAGTACCATGAAGCGAGGCATTGCCGTTTTCGCCTCAGCCGCGGCGCTGATGGGCTTCTTCTATTTCGTTGCCGGCAAATGGGTGATCCGCCACAAGACTGTCGAGATGGCCGACATCCTGCGCGATGGCCGCGACGTGACCGTCGAAATCTCGGTGCGCCGCGACCGCGAGATCCAGTCGATCGCCGAAATGATCGAGCTGCCGGTGGTGATCCTCAGCCACGGCAACACGGTCAAGCATACCGAGTACTCGTTCCTCACCAACACATTCGCCGCGCGCGGCTATCTGGTCGCCAGCATCCAGCACGATCTTTCGACCGACGATCCCATGGTGACGAAGGCCGGCGAGGAATATGTCGGCCGCCGCTCGCAATACAACCGCGGCATCGCCAACATCCTGTTCACGATCGACCGGCTCAAGCAGCTCTACCCGAATGCGGATTACCGCCACCTCACTCTGGTCGGCCATTCGAACGGCGGCGACGTCTCGATGTACTTCGCCAAGCTCCATCCGGAGCTGGTGAAGAAGGTCGTCACGCTCGACAATCTGCGCGTGCCCTTCGTCATCGACGGCAGGATCAAGATCCTGTCCTTCCGCTCGAAGGATCCGCAGTTCAAGCCCGATCCAGGCGTCGTCCCTGATGACGAGACCTGCGCCAAGGCCGGCATTCAGGTGGTGAAGACCGAATTCCAGCATAACGATCTCAGTGACCGCGGCTCGGACCAGGTCAAGGGCTTCATCGAAGGCGCGGTGCACGACTTCCTCAACGAGCTCGGCGAGGACGACAGCCCGTTCAACCTGCCGCGCCTGGCAAAGTCGCGGCCCACCATCGACCAGTTGGCGGCCGCGGCGCCTGAGCGTTGAGCGCTCATTCGTAACTCTCCTGTCCCGGACACGGCGCGGCATGAAATGACGCGACGCAGAGCCGGGACCCAGAAAGCCGCAGCGTGGGGCCCCGGACGCAGCGCACCGCTAAAGAAGCGCTGCGCTGCGTCCGGGGCACGAGTCCCTTTGTGGCGCGAAGCTCACTCCCCGTCCCTTAGCCGCCGGTACAGCGCGCCCAGAATGTTGGAATAGTCGTCGGTCCAGACCCGCACCCTGTCGTCGGCTTCGGTTTCCTCCCATTGCTTGGAGGACGCGATGCTGCCGACGTCGGCAGCATCGCGCGCGGAGATGACGACGTCAGTCGAGAAGATGTAGTCGGAATCGCGCCCCGAATCCTCGTTGTAGACCCAGCTCTTCAAATCATTGGCATCGGCGATGCCGACCACGACGGGCTCGAGATCGAGATGCCGGTTGGAGACGTGCATCACCACCGCGCCGTGTGGAGCGAGCTTATCCTTGTAGATCTTCATCGCCTCTTCGGTCGCGAGGTGGATCGGGATCGCATCCGACGAATAGGCATCGACGATGATGAGGTCATAGGCGCCGTCCGGCTCCCTGGCGAAGGTGAGACGCGCATCACCGATCACAGGCTTCAGGTCCGGCATGCAGCTCGAGATGTAGCGGAAGTTCTTCGGGTCGCTTGCGGCGTCGACCATGGACTGGTCGATCTCGAAGAATTTCCAGTCCTCGCCGGGCTCGGCGGCGCAAGTGAGCGTGCCCGAGCCGACGCCGATTGCGGCAACCTTCAGCGGACCGCCCTTGCGCTCGCGCATCGCGGTGACGGCCTGACCGATGCCACCGTCCTTGTGATAATAGGTGATCAGCTCGGGCCGGCCGGTGACCGGCGTGCCGTCATCGTTGAGGAAGCGCTCGGCGCCGTGAATGGTGGTGCCGTGCATCAGCACGTGGAAATGGCCGCCGGGCGTCACCACGATCTTGTGCACGCCGAAGAAGCTGCGCACCGTCGTGACGCGGCCTTCGTCCGCGGGATAGATGCGGATCAACGCCAGCGCGAGCGCGACGGTGGCGAAGATCTTCCAGCGGCCGGCGTTGAACGTCAGCGCGAGCAGTGCGGCGAGCACGCCGACGGCCCCGGCGACCCAGACGCGATGATCCTCGAGCCAGGTCGAAAGACCGCCCGTGGTGGTGGATGGCACGACGAGCGCGACCGCGAGCGCGGCGAGCACCAGCCAGTACCATTTGACGACACCGGCGAGACGCTCGCTGGCCGGCGGCCGGCACAGCGCGGCAAGCGCAACCAGGATCGGATATTCGGCGATCCACGAGAATGTGAAGGGAGCAACGAGGCCGGCAAAGAGGCCGCCGACCATGCCGCCGAACGACAGTGCGACATAGAAGCCGGTGAGATATTTGGCGGCCGGCCGGGTCCGCGCCAGTTCGCCATGGCAGGCCATGGCGATGACGAAGAAGCAGAGCTGGTGAGCGCCCAGGGTCAGCAGCAGGTTCTGCTCGCCGCCGAAAGCGAGCAGGACGATGACGCCGGCGATCGCCACCGGCTGGAGCATCAGCATCCATTTGTGCGGCAATAGCGGCCGCGACTGGAACACCACCACCCAGGTGAGCAGATAGAGCGACAGCGGCAGCACCCAGAGCAGCGGCGCCGCCGCGACGTCGGTCGAGATGTGCGCGGTGACCGCGATGAGCAGGCCGGACGGCACGGCGGCGAGGAAAATCCAGCGCAGCCGCGTCAGGAGACTTGGCGCCGGCGCGTTCATCTCCTCGGTTTGCGCATCGACCACGGGCAGCTTCGGCGAGCGCAGCAGCAGCACGCCACAGGCGGCGATCAGGAGGATCAGAACGCCATAGCCGCCGGTCCAGAGCCGGTTCTGCGTGTGCAGCGTGAACATCGGCTCGAGCAGGAAGGGATAGGACAATAGCGCAAGGAAGCTGCCGATGTTGGAGGAGGCATAGAGAAAGTAAGGATCGTGCCCGGCGGGATGGCCGGTGCGGACGAACCAGGCCTGCAGCAGCGGATTGTTGGCGGCGAGCGCGAAGAACGGCAGGCCGATCGAGACCACGAACAGGCCGAGCAGCCAGACCGCATAGCCCGACGCCGGCGGCTCGCCATAGGCGGAGGCGATGCCGAGCGGCAGGGTGGCGAAAGCCGCGACCAGCAGCACCAGATGCACCACGACGGGAACGATGCGGTTTCTCACCTGCATCAACAGATGCGCATAGGCGTAGCCGGCGAGCAGCAGCGACTGGAAGAACACCATCGCCACCGACCACACCGCCGGCGAGCCGCCGAGCCGCGGCAGCACCATCTTGGTGAACAGCGGCTGCACCGAGAACAGCAGCAATGCGCTGACGAAGATCGCGGCAGTGTAGACCGTCAGCAGCAGCCGGTTGCGCGATGACGACGGCTGCTCCGTGGCGGCGGGTTGCAGGATCGAATCCATGGAAGCTCCGGCTCAAACCCCCGGCGGGCGCCGGACGGGCGCAATGGAGCACACGGCGCCTGAACGGGCAATAAAGAGGCGCGTGATGTTGCGGTGGGGAATGCTTGATATACAGATGTCGTTCCGGGGCGATGCAAGGCATCGAACCCGGAACCTCGAGATTCTCCGGTGCGGAAGCACGCACCGTAGTTCTCGCTTCGCGAACCCCGGAATGACGGTAGACTGGGCCACGAATTCTCATGACCGAAACCGACGTCGTCATCATCGGCGCTGGCCATAACGGCCTCACTTGCGCGGCCTATCTCGCCAGTGCGGGCCTGCGCGTGCGCGTCGTCGAGCGCCGCAAGGTGGTCGGCGGCGCCGCGGTCACCGAGGAGTTTCATCCGGGCTTCCGCAATTCGGTCGCCGCCTACACCGTGAGCCTGCTCAATCCGCAGGTGATCCGCGACCTCGGTCTCGCCGAGCAGGGCCTGCGAATCGTCGAGCGGCGCGCGCAGAATTTCCTGCCCGCGTCCGATGGCAAGTATCTCCTCACCGGCGAGGGACGGACGAAGGATTCGGTCGCGCGGCTCAGCGCGCATGATGCGGCCGCGCTCGATGATTTCTCGCGCGAGCTGGAAGACATCGCCGACGTGCTCCGGCAGTTCGTGCTGCGCGCGCCGCCGAACCTGCTCGATGGTTTCGGCCCGGCTGCGATCCGCGAGGCCGTGAACGCGCTCCAGAGCGCCAACATCCTGCGCGGGCTCACGCTGGAGCAAAGCCGCAGCCTGCTCGATCTCTTCACCCGCTCGGCCGGCGAGATGCTGGACGAGCGGTTCGAGCATGATCTCGTCAGGGCGCTGTTCGGCTTCGACGCCATCGTCGGCAATTACGCCAGCCCCTACGCCGCCGGCTCCGCCTATGTGATGCTGCATCACGCCTTCGGCGAGGTGAACGGCAAGAAGGGCGTCTGGGGCCACGCCATCGGCGGCATGGGTGCGATCACGCAGGCGATGGCCCGCGCCGCGCAGAGCCGCGGTGTCGCGATCGACCTTGATGCCGGCGTGCGCGAAATCATCATCGAGCGCGACCGCGCCGTCGGCGTGGTGCTGGAGAACGGCACCGCCATCCGCGCAAAGTATGTCGCAGCCAACGTCAATCCAAAGCTGCTCTATACGCGGCTGATCGCAGCCGATGCCCTGCCCGCCGATTTCCTCGCCCGCATCAGGCACTGGAAGAACGGCTCCGGCACCTTCCGCATGAACGTGGCACTGGACCGTCTGCCCTCCTTCACGGCGCTATCAGGCGAAGGCGATCATCTCAGCTCCGGCATCATCATCGCGCCGAGCCTTGCCTACATGGATCGCGCTTATCTCGATGCGCGCGCGCGGGGGTGGAGCCGAGAGCCTGTGGTGGAGATGCTGATTCCCTCGACGCTCGACGACACGCTGGCGCCCGAAGGCCAGCACGTCGCGAGCCTGTTCTGCCAGCACGTCGCGCCGGAGCTTCCCGACGGCAAATCCTGGGACGACCATCGCGACGAGGTCGCCGATCTCATGATCGCAACGGTGGATAAATACGCGCCGGGCTTTGCGGCCAGCGTGCTCGGCCGCCAGATCCTCTCGCCGCTCGACCTCGAACGGCAGTTCGGCCTGCTCGGCGGCGACATCTTCCACGGCGCGCTGAGCTTGAACCAGTTGTTCTCGGCCCGGCCGATGCTGGGTCACGCCGATTACCGCGGGCCCCTCAAGGGCCTCTACCACTGCGGCTCCGGCGCCCATCCCGGCGGCGGCGTCACCGGCGCCCCCGGCCATAACGCGGCGCAGGCGATCCTGCGGGATCACCGCTCGCTGTTCGGAAGCCGTGGATAGGTCTGTGGATGGGCCGGGGACAAAGCTGTGAGAGGGCGGTAGTGTCTCAGTGCTTGGCAAGGGAGGGGCGCAGCAATGAAACGAGTCGCGATCGCCGCCGCGGTGCTGATATTTGGTGCCATCTTCGCTTTGAAGCTGACAGCTAACAAGCCTGACCCGAAGTTTAGCGCTCATTTCAGAGACGCTTGGAGCACGTGCAAAGGACTATATCCCGACGCCAAAGGGAAAGATTTTGATGATTGTGTGAGCCGGATGGTTACGGCCTACGAGTCCTTTCCTGATCGCAGGGACCGTGAAATTTCGAACTGAGACACTATGGAGAGGGCAGCGGCGCCGCTTGTTGGCAGTCGGGCAAACCCGGTTGAAAAGGCGCTGGAAAACCGGGGGACGGACGGCGGGATAAGGCGGTGGACAGCGTTGGGAAAACCACGGGACAAGCTGTGGCTTTCCTGTGAGAACCGCCCCCAAAACGACTTCGCCCGCCAGGGGCAATTCCCCGTGCGGGCGGTCGTCGAAACTGCTGTCTATGAAGAAAGGTGCCCCCGCTGGGAATGGGAGGCGGAAATTACTTCAAGGAGCTGCTAATCGAACCGAACTTGTCGTTCATCGTGCTGCCCAGGCTGTTCACCACCGTGATGATCGCCAACGCGATACCAGCCGCGATCAGGCCGTATTCGATCGCGGTCGCGCCGGACTCATCGGACCAGAACTTCAAAACCATGCGCTTCAAGACTCGCCTCCATTTCCATTTCAAGCTGTGTTGGTCAGCCCCAACATCCGCAAATCTACGGACCACAACCTGAGGTCAGGTTAATCGGCGCAGCGCAAGTTGTACGAAAATTGAGAACGAAAGTTCCAGAAATTGAACCCACGGAACCCCAGGATGCAGCCTTCCCCCACCCACCGTGCCAGCTTTTCGCTTCCCGACGAGGCCGCGGCGCGACACGTCGTCGACGTGCTCACCGAGGTGTTCTTCGAGGGCGATGCCGCCGTCGCGGCGTTCGAGCGGCCGGACGGACAATGGGACGTCACGCTGCATTTCGCCGAGGCGCCGGACCAGGAATTGTTGCGCGAACTCGTTGCAAACGCGGCAGGAACTGGCATTGCCGCGACCCTTGCCTTCGATACCGTCGAGGCCAAGGACTGGGTCAAGGCGAGCCTGGAAGATCTCGTCCCGGTGCCGGCCGGACGCTTCGTCGTGCACGGCAGCCACGACCGCGACCGCGTCGCGCCGAACAAGCTCAAGATCGAGATCGAGGCGGCGCTCGCCTTCGGCACCGGCCACCACGGCACCACCCGCGGCTGTTTACTGTTGCTTGACCATGTCCTCAAGAGTTCCCGGCCGCGGAGCCTGCTCGACCTTGGCACCGGGACCGGCGTGCTCGCCATCGCGGCGGCGAAGGCGCTGCATCGTGCCGTGCTGGCCTCCGACATCGACCCGCCCTCGGTGCGGGTGGCGGCCGAGAACGCTGACCTGAACGACGTCGGCACCTGCGTCCGGGTGATCCGTGCCACCGGCTTCGCCGCGCCCGATTTCGCCAGATGCGGCCCGTTCGACCTGGTGCTGGCCAACATTCTTGCCAACCCGCTCAGGCAATTGGCGGGTCCGATGGCGCGGCACCTCGCGCCTGGCGCCCGCGTCATCCTCTCCGGCCTGCTCACCCACCAGGCTCCCGCCGTGATCGCCGCCTATCGCGCACGCGGCCTCGCGCCGCTCAGGCATCTGCGGATCGAGGGGTGGAGCAGTCTGCTGCTGCGGAAGCTTTCGTAGGGCGCGCAAAGCGACTTGTCCGCCATAGCTCAAAGAGAGACGGCGGAAGCCTGCCCACCATTCCGGCCGCGAATTCGGAAAGCATCGTGGGCACGGCGCTTCGCGCCTTTGCCCACGAGACTCCGCCCTACTCCGCCCGCTTCTCGTCCTGCCGCATCGCGCGCTCGCCCTGCAAGACGCGCCGGGCGCGACGTTCGGCGAAACGGTCGATCATCTGGCTGATGAGGCCGCGCGGCTTCTTCGGGCTCGATGCGGCCGGAGCGCGGCGGACCGGCGGCGAAATCTTCTCAAACATGAACGCTGGCATCGTGTGTCCCCTCGCCGCTGCGATGAACCACCTGCTCGAATGTCCCTGTTCTCCGGACGAAGCGCAACTGCCGCATCCCCCAACTCCACTCAATTCGAATGGAATATTTCAAGCACACTCCATGCCAGATGCGACGCAAATGCGTCCGGATTGCGGAGCGATCCCCATGGTCCTAGATTGAGCGCATGTTCGAAGCGCATTTCCAGACATTCGAGGAGCCCGAGGCCGGCGTCGCGTTGACGGCGCGCCTCGCCGCGCTCCGCGAAGAGCTCGCCCGCCGCAAGCTGACCGGCTTCGTCGTTCCCCGGGCCGACCAGCAGCAGAACGAATATGTGCCCCCGTCGGAAGAACGGCTGGCCTGGCTGACCGGCTTTACCGGCTCGGCAGGCTTGGCCGTGGTGCTGACGCAGGAGGCCGCAGTGTTCGTCGATGGGCGCTACACCATCCAGGCCGCCAAGCAGGTCGACGCCAAGGCCTGGGCGGTGGAATCGCTGATCGATCCGCCGCCGGAAAGTTGGCTATCGGCGCATCTGAAGGCGGGCGACCGCCTAGGATTTGATCCGTGGCTGCACACTTCTGCGGCAGCCGAACGCCTCGCTGCTGCCTGCACTAAGGCCGGCGCCGAGTTGGTCGCCGTCGACAGCAATCCGGTCGATGCGATCTGGCACGACCGGCCGCAGCCGCCGCTCGCCCCGGTCGCGGTGCACGGCCTGCAACATGCCGGTGTTGCCGAAGCCGCGAAAATTGCGCAGATCAGGAGCGAGATCGACAAGCTCGGCGTCGACGCGCTGGTGCTGTCCGACAGCCATGCCGTCGCCTGGACCTTCAACATCCGCGGCGCCGACGTCGCGCACACGCCGCTGCCGCTGTCCTATGCAGTGGTGCCGAAGGACGGCCGTCCCACCATCTTCATCGATCGCCGCAAGCTCTCGAACCTGACGCGCGACCATCTCGAGCAGTCCGCCGACGTGCGCGAGCCCGATGCGATGGCTCCGACGCTGATGGCGCTGGCTGGAAGCGGCGCCGCGATCGCGCTCGACAATGCCACGGCGGCCGACGCGCTGAGCCGATTGATCGCGGGCGCCGGCGGCAAGCCGGTGCGCGGCAACGATCCGGTCGCGCTGCTCAAGGCGGTCAAGAACGCGACCGAGATCACCGGCACCAAGACGGCTCATGTCCGCGACGCCGTGGCGCTGGCCCGCTTCCTCGCATGGATCGACCGCGAGGCGCCAAGCGGCAAGCTCACCGAGATCGACGCCGTCGAGGCGCTGGAGACGTTCCGCCGCGAGACCGGTGCGCTGAAAGATGTGTCGTTCCCGACCATCTCCGGCACCGGCCCGAACGGCGCCATCGTGCATTACCGCGTCACCCGCAAGAGCAACCGGCGCATCGCGCCCGGCGACCTCCTGCTGATCGATTCCGGCGCGCAATATGAAGACGGCACCACCGACGTCACCCGCACCATGGCGGTGGGCGAACCGACGGCCGAGATGCGCGACCGCTTCACCCGCGTGCTGCGCGGCCACATTGCAATCGCGCGCGCGATCTTCCCGGACGGCACCAGCGGTGCGCAACTCGACACGCTGGCGCGGCAATATCTCTGGGCCGCCGGCATCGATTTCGAGCACGGCACCGGCCATGGCGTCGGCAGCTATCTCAGCGTCCACGAAGGACCGGCGCGGATCTCGAAGCTCGGCACCACGCCGCTGAAGCGCGGCATGATCCTGTCCAACGAGCCCGGCTATTACAAGACCGACGGCTTCGGCATCCGCATCGAGAATCTCGAGCTGGTGGTCGCCGCCGACATCAAGGGCGCCGAGAAGCCGATGAACGCGTTCGAGACGCTGACCCTGGCGCCGATCGACCGCCGGCTGATCGACACGGCGATGCTGAGCCGCGACGAGCTCGACTGGCTCAACGCCTACCACGCGCGCGTCCGGGCCGCTGTGCGCGAGGGGCTGGATGAGGCGACGAAGGCGTGGCTCGACCAGGCGACGGCGGAGCTGACGGCGTAAGCGCGGGCCGGGCGATGCATGGCCCTACGCGATTAGCGCAATGCTGCTTCTCCACATATCGCCGTCATTCCCCGCGAAGGCGGGCAATCAAGTATTCCGGAGGCAGAATACGTATGCGGAGCGGCCGCGGCGTACTGGATCGCCCGCCTTCGCGGGCGATGACGCCGTTTTGCGGAATGAAGCGAGCGCCCAATCGGCCATCATCGCGCTGCAATCATCACAGTCCCGGAATCCGTATAGCTGCATTCCGAAACACCGATATCCGTCTTGTGCGAGCACGCTACAGTCCGATTCGAAATTCGAACGAGACGGACGCGCATGCACGGCATGATCAGCAAACCGCCGGAAGCGGCGATGAAGAACCTCGCGACCTCGCGCGTGGTGTTGCTGCTCCTGGTCGTCATGACCGGGATTGCCCCGATCTCACTCTACATGCTGGTCCCGGCGCTGCCGGTGCTGGCGACGACGTTCGGCAGCGACATCTCGGTCGCGCAGATGACGGTGTCGTTCTACATGGTCGGCATCGCGCTGTCGCAGCTGATGATGGGGCCGCTGTCGGACAGGTTCGGGCGGCGCCCGGTGCTCCTCTGCGGCCTCACGCTAATGGTCGCGGCGAGCGTCGCCTGCATCTTCGCGCAGACCCTGCCGCAGCTGATCGCCGCGCGCTTCTTCCAAGCACTCGGCGGCGCCGCCGGCATGGTGGTGAGCCGCGCCATTATCCGCGACATCTATGAGCGCGATCGCGTCGCCTCGATGATCAGCCTCGTGGTCGCAGCGCTGATGATCGGACAGATGGTGTCGCCGCTGACCGGCGGCCTGATCGAGACCGCGTTCGGCTGGCGCGCGATCTTTTACGCCATCACCGTCGGCGCGATCATCGTCGCTGTCGGCATCGCGATCGCGCTGCCGGAGACGCGCCGCACCCGCGCCGCCGGCAGCGGCTTCCGCGGCGACGTCGGCATTCTCATCCGCAACCGCGCCTTCGTCGGTTACGTGATGTGTCAGGTGCTGGCTTCGCAGATCATCTTCACCTTTGCCGGCGGCGGTCCATACATCGTGGTGACGCAGATGGGCCGGACCAGCGCCGAATACGGCGCCTGGTTCGCAACGACCGGCTTTGCCTATCTCGTCGGCAATCTGCTCTGCGTACGCTTTGCACCCAGGCATTCGCTGGAGAAGCTGATCTGGTTCGGGCTGGCGTTGCAGCTCTGCGGCAGCCTACTGAACCTGGTCTGGAGTTTTACCGGCTCGAACGAGGCGCCCGCCTGGCTGTTCGGCACCCAGATGATCGTGATGGCCGGCAATGCCTTCGTGATGGCGAATTCCGCGGCCGGCGCCATCAGCATCCGCCCTGAAGCCGCCGGCACCGCCTCGGGCGCGATGGGCTTCCTCCAGCAGGGCATCGGCGCGCTGATGTCGCAATTCGGCGCCTATCTCGGTGGCCATTCCGCCACGACGCTGCCACTGACGTCGGCAGTGCTGGCGATCTCGCTGCTCTGCGCCTGCATGATGATCTTCGTCGTCCCCCGCCACGAGATCCTGGTGAGCGAGACGCTGATCGAGCAGGCCGAGGAGGAAGAGAGCGGGATGATGTAGCCGTCGCCGCGCGACGGCTGTCACGGTACGCTCGGTGTCATCCTCCACGAAAGCGGGGGATCCAGTACGCCGCGGCTTTCAATGAACTATAGTCGTCTCGGAGTACTGGATCACCCGGTCAAGCCGGACGATGACAGCGGAGTGAGTGGCGCACAGGCGGGACCTCACTCCCCGATCAGCTTCAGCCACTCATCTTCCGTCAGCACCTTGACGCCGTGTTTGTTCGCCTCCGCGAGCTTCGAGCCGGCGCCGGGGCCGGCGACGACGAGATCGGTCTTCTTCGATACCGAACCGGACACCTTGGCGCCCAGCCGTTCCGCGGTTACCTTGGCCTCGTCGCGCGTCATCTTCTCCAGCGAGCCCGTGAAAACGACCGTCTTGCCGGCGACGGCCGAGTTGCTCTTCGGCTTCTCGGCGTCGACGATCTCGACCTCTTTCGTCAGCCGCTCGACGATGCCGCGATTGTGATCCTCGCCGAAATAATCGGCGATGCTCTTGATCACGGTGTCGCCGATCTGGTCGAGCGCGTCCATGTCCGCCATCGCCTCCTCGTCGCCCTGCGCGACCTTCAGGCAGGCCTCGTGGAAAGCGTCCCAGGAACCGTAGCCGCGTGCCAGCGCCAGCGCGGTGGTCTCGCCGACATGGCGCATGCCGAGCGCATAGATGAAACGTTCCAGCGCGATTCTGCGCCGGCTCTCGATCGCGCCGAACAGGTTGCGCACCGAGGTCGCGCCGTAACCCTCGATCTCCTCGAGCTTGAGTTTCGAGTTGCGCTTCTCCAGCGTGAAGATGTCGGCGGGCTCCTTCACCCATCCTTCATCGAAGAAATACTGGAGCTGCTTTTCCCCCAAGCCGTCGATGTCGAAGGCGCGGCGCGACACGAACAGCTTGAGATGCTCGATCTTCTGATAGGGGCAGGCGAACTCGCCGGTGCAGCGGGCGCGCGAGCCTTCCTCGCCGGTCGCCGTCTCTTCGCGCGTGACGTCGGTGTGCAGCGGACACGGGCATTTCTTGGGAAAGCGGAATTCCTTCGCGGTCTTCGGCCGCTTGTCGAGGATGACATCGACCACCTGCGGGATCACGTCGCCGGCGCGCTGGATCACGACGGTGTCGCCGATCCTGATGTCGCGGCCTTCGCGTAAGCTCTCGCCCTTGTTGCCGATGCCCTTGATGTAGTCCTCATTGTGCAGCGTGACGTTCTGCACGATCACGCCGCCGACGCCGACCGGTTCGAGCTTGCCGACCGGCGTGAACGAGCCGGTGCGGCCGACCTGGATCTCGATGTCGCGCAGCACGGTCATGGCGCGCTCGGCCGGAAATTTATGCGCGATGCCCCAGCGCGGCGTGCGCGAGACGAAGCCGAGGCGCTCCTGCCAATCGATGCGATCGACCTTGTAGACGACGCCGTCGATGTCGTAGTCGAGTTTTGCGCGCTGCTCCTCGATCGAGTGATGGAACGCGAGCAGCTCTTCGACGGAGTGACAGAGCCTGGTCAGCGGATTGGTTTTGAAGCCGCAGCGCTCGAACCAGTGAATCATCCCGGTCTGTGTGCCCTCGGGCATCGCGCTCATCTCGCCCCAGGCATAGGCGAAGAAACCGAGGGGACGCGAGGCGGTGATGGCCGGGTCCTTCTGCCGCAGCGAGCCCGCGGCCGAGTTGCGCGGATTGGCGAAGATGGTGCCGCCTTCGGCCTTCTGCCGCTCGTTGAGCGCGAGGAAGGCCTTCTTGGTCATGTAGACCTCGCCGCGCACCTCGCAGATGTCGGGGATGTTGCGCCCCTTCAGCTGCTGCGGCACGTCTTCGAGCGTGCGGATGTTGGCGGTGACGTCCTCCCCTTCCGCGCCGTCACCGCGCGTCGCCGCGGTGACGAGCTCGCCGCCCTCGTAGCGCAGCGACATCGAGAGGCCGTCGATCTTCGGCTCGGCGGAGAAATCGATCTCGCCGTTGTCGAGCTTCAGGAAGCGCGCGATGCGGCCGGCGAAGTCGCGCACGTCCGCTTCGGCAAAGGCGTTGTCGAGCGACAGCATCGGAAGGGAATGACGAACCTTCTTAAAGCGCCCGGACGGCGCCGCGCCGACCTTCTGCGAGGGCGAGTCGGCGCTGACGAATTCGGGGAAGCGCTTTTCGATGGCGTTGAAGCGCTGGCGCAGCGCGTCGTATTCGGCGTCAGTGACGGTCGGTGCGTCCTCTTGATAATAGCGCCTGTCGTGCTCTTCGAGTTCGAGCGCCAGCCGCTTGTGCTCGACCTGGGCCTTCGCCTTGGTGAGCTCGGCGACATCGGGAAGCGGCGTTGCTTTGGATTTTGCTGCTCTGGCCATGGAGCTTGAATATTACAGACGCTGCGCGAGGGCAAAGGTGAGTTGGGTTTGGCGCCCGGACGCAGAAGCCTAAGCCGTTGCCGCCTTGAGCAGTCTCTCCGCGGCCGCCCTCGCCTCGGCCGTGATCTCCGCGCCCGCCAGCATGCGGGCGATTTCCTCGCGGCGGTGGTCGGCGGCGAGCGCGTTGACGCGGGTGGCGACGCGCTTGCCCTTGTCTAGGGCGTCCTTGGAGATGAGCAAATGCTGGTCGGCGCGGGCGGCGACCTGCGGGGCGTGGGTCACGGCCATCACCTGCACCTTGCCGGCGAGCCGCGCCAGCCGGCCACCGATCGCGTCCGCGACCGCGCCGCCGACGCCGGTGTCGATTTCGTCGAAGACAAGCGTCGGCGCCGAGCCGCGGTCGGACAGCACGACCTTGAGGGCCAGGAGGAAGCGCGACAGCTCGCCGCCGGAGGCGACTTTCATCAGGGGCCCCGGCCGCGTGCCCGGATTGGTCTGCACCCAGAACTCGACGCGATCGAACCCTTGTGGGCCCGGCGCTCCTTCGTCGGTCTCGACCTGGGTCATGAATTTGGCGCGCTCGAGCTTGAGCGGGGCGAGCTCGGCATTGACGGCCTTGTTGAGCTTCTCGGCCGACTTCTGCCGCGCCAGCGACAGTTTCTTGGCGGCAGCGGCATAGCGGCCATCGGCCTCGATCGCGGCCTGCTCCAGCTTCTTGAGCTGCGAGGCGCCGGCATCGATCAGCACGACATCGGCGGCGTATTTGGCGGCCAGCGCAGCCAGACCGTCGACCGGCGTCGAATATTTGCGCGAGGCGGCGCGAAGTGCGAACAGCCGCTCCTCGATGCGTTCGAGCTCAGCCGGATCGAAATCGGTCGCGGCAAGCGCGGCCTGGAGATGCTGGTCGGCCTCCTCCAGCGCATTGATCGCGGTGTCGATCGCCCGCACGGCGGGCTCGACCAGCGCCGGCGAGTTGACGCCGCGGCGCTCGAGCCGGCGCACCGCGGCCGATAGCGCCGCAACCGGCGAATGGTTGCCGCCGACCGCCTCCTGCGCCTCGCGCAAATCGGAGGCGATCTTCTCGCCCTGCATCATGGTGGTGCGGCGCGAGGCCAGCGCGGTCTCCTCGCCGTCTTTGGGCGCGAGCTGCTTCAATTCATCGGAGGCGTGGCGCAGATAGTCGGCCTCGCGCGCGGCGCGCTCCATGCCGGCGCGGTGCTCTTCCAGGGCGGTATTGGCGATGCGGCGCGCGTCCCACAGCGCTTCCACGGCGGCGACGTCCTTCTCGAGGCCGGCAAAGGCATCGAGCAGGCGGCGGTGGGTGGCGGCATCGACCAGCGCGCGCTCGTCGTGCTGGCCGTGGATCTCGACCAGGGCGGCGCCGACCGCCTTCAGCGTCTGCACGCTGATCGACTGGTCATTGATGAAGGCGCGGGTGCGGCCGTCGGCGAGCTGGACCCGGCGAAGAATCATCTCCCCGGTGTCCTCCAGGCCGTTCTCGGCCAGGATTTTTGCCGCGGGGTGATTCTTGGGGACATCGAATACGGCGGTGACCTGCCCCTGCTCGACGCCGTGGCGCACGAGGCCGGCATCGCCGCGGCCGCCGAGCGCCAGTGCAAAGGCATCGAGCAGGATGGATTTGCCCGCACCGGTCTCGCCGGTCAAAACCGCAAGGCCGGTGGCGAATTCGATATCGAGCCGTTCGATCAGGACGATGTCACGGATCGACAGACGCGCCAGCATGGAACCAGATTTCCCAGCCGAGACCTTAAAGACCTATCTTCTTGAAGGCCCTGCTCATCCAGGACCCCTGATTCTCGCTCGGTTCGAGACCGCCGGATTTTACAAGATTATAGGCGTCCTTGTACCAGCGGCTGTCAGGAAAATTGTGCCCGAGCACGGCGGCCGCGGTCTGCGCCTCGCCGACAATGCCGATCGCCGTATAGGCCTCGGTCAGGCGGAACAGCGCCTCCTCAACATGGCGCGTGGTCTGATACTGCGTGACGACGGTCTTGTAGCGGTTGATCGCCGCCGTGTAGTCGCGCTTTTGCGCGTAATAGCGGCCGACATTCATTTCGTTGCCGGCGAGCTGATCGCGCGCACCCTCGATCTTGGCCTTGGCCGAGGTCGCATATTCGGACGTCGGATATTTGCGCACCACCTCTTCCAGCGCCGCGATCGCCTTCTCGGTGCGGGCCTGGTCGCGGCTGATGTCCGGAATCTGGTCGTAATGGGAGGCGGCGATCAGGTACTGCGCATAGGCCGCATCCGGGCTGCCGGGATGCAGCGTGACGTAGCGGGTGGCGGCGCCGATGCAACCGTCATAGTCGCCGCCCTGGTAGGACGCGTAGGCCGACATCAGCAGCGACTTGCGGGCCCAGTCGGAATAAGGATGCTGGCGGTCGACTTCTTCGAACTTCTTGTTCGCCGCCTTCATGTCCTTCTTCTCGTTCATGAGGTACAGGCCCTCATTGTAGATCTTGTCGGCGGGCTCCTCGACGAAGGTGTCGTCCTTGGCGGTGAACTTGTCCCAGAGCGAGCCGGTGCCGCAGCCCGCCAGCGGCAGCGCGAGCAGGATGAAGGTGGCGGCGTGAAGCAGCCCACGGGCGCCAGACGAGACCGAGAGATATCCGCGCGTCTTACGCTGTGCCGACATGAATTTAAGACCTGACGCCCTGTGATGCGGTGCCCGCCAGCCCATGAACTCCGTCATGGGCGCGAAATGTGACCGTGGTGCCTGCCATGCGACCACGCAGGTGTACCCGAAAAACGATCGCTAACCCATCCGATAGGCAGGCATTCCGCCCGGATTAAGGCGAAATTGCCGCAATGCTAGCGGATCCCGGTTACCAGGAGTTTCCCGGGGAAAAGGCCGCCGCGACTCTGCCGCAGCGGATCTGTTCAGGACACGTCCGGCCCGTAGGCCGCAGCGATCCGACCGCCGACGATACCGCGGCCGACTTCGCCCACGGGACGCGTGGTGCGGCGGGCCGCTTCGCCCTCGACCACCCGCCAGGCGGTACGGTCGGCGAGCAGCGCGGTCAGGACAGCGTGGTTGAGCTTGTGGCCGCCACGAACGGAACGGTAGGCGCCGAGCAACGGCAGGCCGGCCAGCGCGAGGTCGCCGATCACGTCCAGCACCTTGTGACGGGCGCATTCGTCGGCGTAGCGCAGCCCCTCGGTGTTGAGCAGCCGCTCGTCGTCGAACACGACGGTGTTGTCGAAGGAGGCGCCGAGCGCGTAGCCCGCGCTCCACAGCCTGGCGACATCGCACATCAGGCCGAAGGTGCGGGCGCGGCCGACTTCGCGGCGGAAGCGTTCCGGGCTCAGCTCAAAGGCGTAGCTCTGCTGGCCGATGACGGGGTTGGTGAAGTCGATCTCGACCTCGGCGCGGAACCCGTTGGCATAGGGCCGGATCTCGCCGAAGGAGTCGCCGATCTTGACCGAGATCGGCTTCAAAACCTGGATGAAACGGCGCTGCGCCGGCTGGGTGACGATGCCGGCCTGGTCGATCGCCGCAATGAAGGCCGCGGCGCTGCCGTCCATGATCGGCACTTCCGGGCCGTCGATCTCGATCGTGGCGTTGTCAACGCCCATACCCCGCAGCGCAGCAAGCACATGCTCGGCGGTGGACACCAAAGGACCGCTGCGATCGCCGAGAACGGTGGCGAAATCGGTCGCGATCACCTGGTCAGCGGTCGCCTGAACTTCGCGGTCACGTCCCTCAAGCCCGGTGCGGACAAAAATAAAACCCGCGTCCACAGGCGCAGGCCCAAGCGTGAGAGTGACGGGAAGACCGGAGTGAACGCCGACGCCTGCCACGGAGGCTTGCGCGCGAAGCGTTGTTTGCCGGCTAAATTTCATCAGGAACCGCCCCACTACGACCCATTGCGACTTATACGAGCCCCGCCTGGCCGGCCAGTGCCGGCGCTTGCGAATCTGCGTATCCCCAAGTCACGGCCGACCATAGTCACAGCCCCAAACAGCGCCAACTCACGCTTTTTTACCGATTGTTACCCCAAACCTGCCGTATTCGCGCCAAGGCTTAACCAAATTGCGCCAGGGTTTTGGGTCGTTGCCGGCAGTTTTACTGAACCACCAAATATGTAATTAATGATTTAAAATCAGTTGTTTGGCCGAGCAATCCGGATCTGCACGGGACCAAAGGAAAGGTCCCGGCAAGCTTGTTGCCGGGACCTTTTTTCGTCTGCCTTATTGTAACAATTCTCAGGTCGCCTGCCGCCGCAGGAAGGCCGGGATATCAAGATGGTCGTCACCCTGTGGCGTTGGCGCAACAGGTGCCGGGCGGCCATGCATGTCCAGACCCTGCGGCGCGGGACGGCGGGCATACTCCGATACCGGCTCGCTCGCCGTAATCTGCTGCGCTACGCTCTTCTGCGGACGGCGATCGGGCAGCGGCGGCATCGCCGGACCAGTGGTGCGGGCGGCAACCGGCGCCTCGCTTTCCTCATCGCGGCGGCCGAGGCCGACATTGGCAAGGCGCTGGAGCAGCGACAGGCGGCTCTTCTGCGGGGTCTCTTCTTCGACCTCGCCGCGGGCCTGCCGAAGCTCGGCCTGGGCCGGCATCGGCAGCTCGTCGAGGCGCGGCATCCGCGGTGCGCGGACCGGACGCTCGGCCTGCGGCGGGATGAAGTTTTCGGGCGTCATCGGCTCCTGCATCGCGATCGGGGCCTGCTCAGGCTCCGGGAACAGGGTCGGCTTCTGCGCGATCGGGCGCACCGTGACGTCGCCATAGGTCTGCGGCGCAGGCGCCTGCGGCACGTCCGAGACGGCAGCCGCGATGGCGGCGAGCGCGGCACGCTCGACGTTCGGACGCGGCGCGGCGGAAGCCTGTGCGGCAGCCGGAATCTGCGTTTCCAGCTTCTGGGCACGCTCGGCCAGGCGCTGGTTGTCGGCACGAAGCCGTGCGGTCAGGTCGGCAAGACGGCTTTCGGCGGCGGCGGCCGGAGCGGCGGGCGCCTGCGCCTGCGCCTGCGGCGCCGGGTTGGCAACGGGCGCGGAGGTCGCCTGGCTGTTGCGGGCGATCGCGGCCTGCTCGATGCCGGTGGCAACGACCGAGACGCGGATCAGTCCGTCGAGGGCTTCGTCGAAAGTGGCGCCGACGATGATGTTGGCATCCTGGTCGACTTCCTCGCGGATGCGGGTCGCGGCCTCATCCACCTCGAACAGCGTGAGGTCCTTGCCGCCGGTGATGGAGATGAGAAGGCCCTTGGCGCCCTTCATCGAGGAATCGTCGATCAGCGGGTTGGCGATCGCGGCTTCCGCGGCGGTCAGCGCGCGCTTGTCGCCGGAGGCTTCGCCGGTGCCCATCATCGCCTTGCCCATCTCACGCATCACGGCGCGAACGTCGGCGAAGTCGAGGTTGATCAGGCCTTCCTTGACCATCAGGTCGGTAATGCAGGCAACGCCCGAGTAGAGCACCTGGTCGGCCATCGCGAAGGCGTCGGCGAAGGTGGTCTTCTCGTTGGCGACCCGGAACAGGTTCTGGTTCGGGATGATCAGCAGCGTGTCCACGACCTTGTGCAGCTCGTTGATACCGGCTTCGGCGGTGCGCATGCGGCGGCCGCCCTCGAAGTGGAACGGCTTGGTCACGACCCCGACGGTCAGAATGCCCATGTCGCGCGCGGTCTTGGCGATCACGGGAGCTGCACCGGTGCCGGTGCCGCCGCCCATGCCGGCGGTGACGAACACCATGTTGGCGCCCGAGAGATGGTCGCGCAGCTCGTCGATCACCTCTTCAGCGGCGGCTGCGCCGACATTCGGCTGCGAACCTGCGCCGAGGCCTTGCGTGACCGCGGTGCCCATCTGCACGATGCGCTGCGCCTTCGACATCGTCAGCGCCTGCGCGTCGGTGTTGGCGACCACGAAGTCGACGCCCTGGAGGCCCGCCGTGATCATGTTGTTGACGGCGTTGCCACCGGCGCCGCCGACGCCGAACACGGTGATCCGGGGCTTCAACTCGTGAATATCAGGAACGTTGATGCTGATGGTCATGTTTGCCTCTCGATCACGCGCGTGTGGGTTCGCCCCGGCCGGCGGCCGCGGGAGTTGGTGAAAATGAGAAATTGCGGAAAGGAGTCATTAGAATCCCTCGCGTAGCCATCGTCCGACCTTTCCGAAATAGCCGCCGGTCCCTGTCTTGACCTGCTGCCGCGTATGCCGCGGTTCGACATGCTCGTGGTGAACATATTGCGGGTAGACGAGGAGTCCGGCCGGCACCGCGAACGCGGCGTTCTTCGCCTCGACGGGCAACCGGCCGAAGCCGAGCGGACGTCCGATCCGTACGGGCCGGCCGAGAATCTGGGTGCCGAGTTCGACGAGGCCGGTGAGCTGCGAGGCGCCGCCCGAGAGCACGACGCGGCCGTTGGGCTCTGCGGCGAAGGGCGAATCCTTCAGCTTGTCCCGAACCATTTCGAAGACTTCCTCGGCACGGTGCTTGACGATGTTGGCGATGGTGGCGCGGGAGACGATCTGCGGCAGATCCTGCTCGTCACCGGCTGTCGGTACAGACATCAGCTCACGCGAGTCCGATCCACCGGTGATGACGGTGCCGTATAACGTCTTGATTCGCTCGGCATCGGCAATGGTCGCGGACAGTCCGCGGGCAAGATCCATCGTGATGTGTTGCCCGCCGACCGCAAAACCGGCCGCATGCACGAAACGGCCACCGGAATAGACCGCGATCGTGGTGGTGCCGGCGCCCATCTCGACCACGGCGGCGCCGAGATCGGCCTCGTCGTCGGTCAGTACGGAAAGACCAGCCACATAGGGGCTGGCCGCCATGGCTTCGACGTTGATGTGGCAGCGTTCCACCGCCAGCATCAGGTTCCGCGCCACGGTGGCGTCGCAGGTGACGACGTTCATGTCGACGCCGAACTGGTGGGCGACCATGCCGCGGGGATCGCGGATGCCCTTGACGCCGTCGAGCGTGTAGCCGACCGGCAGCGCGTGCAGCACGGTGCGGCCCTCGCCGGTGGCGTGGCGCATGCCGGTGGAGGTGACGCGGCTGACATCGGCCGGCGTCACGGCGCCGCCGCGAATATCGGCGGCGGCTTCGACCAGCTGGCCGGAAAGCCGGCCGCCGGAGACCGACAGCAGCACGGACTCGACCCGCACCTTGGCCATCTTCTCCGCGAGCCCGACGGCCTGGCGCACCGCCTGCTCGCACTCGCCGAGGTCGATCACCGCGCCGGCCTTCATGCCGCGCGACTGGATCTGGCTGTAGCCGATCAATTCCACCGCATGGGTGCGGCCGCGCAGCGCATCGCTCGGCGGCGACGGCTTCAACCGCGCGATCATGCAGGCGATCTTGCTGGTGCCGATGTCGAGGCAGGCGACGAGGCCGCCGCGCTTGTGCGGCATCGGGCGCGTCTTCGGGGTCTGGGTGCGATCAAGACCGGTCATGCGGCGTCCCCGGCCTTTTTCTTCTTCTTGTCCTTGAACTGCTCCTCGCGCGCCTTGGCGGCGTCATCGGACAGCTGCACCACCAGGCGATCGGGCAGGCGCATGTCGACGGCGACGATGTCGCGGGAGAACAGCCTGTCCTCCTTGTCGAGCCGGGACAGCATCGCCAGCGCATTGCCGACGTCCTGCTCGGGCAGGCGGATGTCGAGGCCGTCCTTGAGCCGCAAATTCCAGCGCCGCTCGCCGACATAGATCGCAGCCTTGGTCACCGCATCCACTTGCGGATAGCGCGCCAGCAGCGCCAGGAAATCGCGCGCCTGCGTCTCGGCGCCCTTGCCGACCACGAGCGGCAGCGACAGGAAGCGGCGCGACACATAGGGTTCGAGCACGGCGCCGTCGTCGGCGATGACGGAGAGCCGGCCGGCCTCCTGCCACAGCGCGAAGGCCTGGCGCTCGGTGATGTCGATCATCAGCCGGCCCGGATAGAGCTTCAGCACGGTCGCATCGGCGATCCAGGGATTGGCCTTGAGTTTTTCGCGGACGGCGTCGGCGTCGAGGAACAGCAGCGAGGAGCGGCCGCTGACGCCGCCGACCGCGAGGATCTCGTCCTGGGTGAGCTGCTTGCGGCCGTTGATCACGACCGAGGTGATGCGGAAGCCGGCGGAATTGGCCAGCGCGTTACGGGCATCGCTGACCGCCGCGATGAAATCCTGGAGATGGCCGCCTTTGACGATGCCGAAGCCGCAGCTTCCGAGCAGCAGCAGCGCGGTCATGGTAATTCCGACCCGGCGCGGCAGATAGCGCTCGACCAGCGCGACCACGCGCGGCGGCGGCTCGCGCTCGACGACCGGCTTCGCCTTGGTCTTGGCCTTGGCCTTGGTCCTGATCTTGTCCTGAGCGGCGGCGCGCGCCTCGGCGCGTTTGTCCTGGACCCACTCGCGCAGAAGCACGACCGCTCCGACAGCGGCCGCCTTCAGGTCAGCTTGGGGCCTCAGCGATCTCAAAAGCGATCGGGTGAGGCTTCCTGCACCATCCATTGCACGAGCTCGTCAACAGTTAGCCCGCGACATCGCGCGGGTCCTGGCGAACATGACGTCTCGGACTTGCCGGGCCGGGTGCTGGTCTTCAGCAGAAGAAACCTCTCCCGTTCAAAGCGTTCGCTGCAGGTGACATCACCCAGGACAGCTCACGCGCCGGCAGCCAAAGCGCCATATGCGCCGCCAGCGTTAACCTTCGGATGTCCTGGTAAACAAAAGGTAAAGTTCGTTAACGCCGGATGCTTTTTGCGCAGGCGTGTGAGGCATTTATGCCGCGATATCCGGCATTTTACCGGATTTGGAGCCCAAACCGGGCCATTTCGGCCGTTTCGCCGTTAACCAGTCCTAATTATTTTCGCACACCCCGCCCGGCGAGCTCGACCAGGCCGCGCAGGAAGTCGACGAACGCGATGCCTTCGGCTTTCAGCGCCTTGGGATAGAGCGAGGACTTGGTCAGCCCGGGCAGCGTGTTGGTTTCGAGGTAGACGAGGCCCTTCTCCGAGACGATGAAGTCCGAGCGGGAATAGCCGGTGCAGGACATCGCGCGATGCGCCAGCATCGCCTGCTCCTTCAGCGCGGCGGTGATCTCGGGCGCGAACCGGCCCGGGCAGATCTCCTGGGTCGACTTCAAAAGGTATTTTGCGGCGTAGTCGAAATTGCCTTCGCCCGGAATGATCTCGATCGGCGGCAGCGAGATGATCGACCCGTCGGTACGCTCCAGCACGCCGCAGGTCGCTTCGATGCCGGCGATGTAGGGCTCGATCACATACTCTTCGTGCTTGGCCGCGTTGCGGACGGCGACGAGGTCCTGCCTGGCGTTGACGAAGATCAGCCCGTAGCTCGAGCCGTCGCGCGCCGGCTTGGCGATCAGCCTGCCGTACTCGGCGAGGGCTTCATCGATGTTCTCAAGCGCAACGTTTTCCGGCGGAGTCACGCCGCCGAGCGCGGCAAAGCGCTTGGCCGCGATCTTGTCGAAGGCGAGATGCGAGGAGGCCGAGCCCGAGCCGGTGAACGGCACGCCGCGCGCCTCGCACATCACCTGCAACTCGCCGTTCTCGGCGCGCCCGCCATGCAGGCCGAGCACCAGCACGCGGTCCTCCGCCTTGGCCCGGTCGAGCGCCTGCTCGAGCGGAATGCCTCGCGTGCCCGGCTTGAACTCGTCCTCGAACGGACGGGCATGTTCGAGCAGCTGCTTGGACTGCACCACATGCACCTTGTCCTCGACGTCCCACCACCAGAGATCGGCCTCGGGCAGCGCCTGATGCAGCGCCTGGGCCGAGGCCACAGAGACGAGACGCTCGCGGTTGGAGCCGCCAAAGAGGATGGTGATGCGCATTCGTGTCCTCGCATTTCGTCATTCCGGGATGGTGCGCAAGCACCAGACCCGGAATCTCGAGATTCTCAGGTGCGCGACTGCGCACCGTAGTTCGATGCTAACGCATCGCCCCGGAATGACTGTTAAATAGGAATTCCAATCCGCTTGATTTCCCAGTGTAGCTCGATTCCGGAATTCGCCTTCACCCGTTCGCGCACGGTCTCGCCCAGCGTCTCGATGTCGTGCGCGGTGGCATCGCCGGTGTTGATCAGGAAATTGCAGTGCATCTCCGAGACCTGCGCGCCGCCGACGCGCAAGCCGCGGCAGCCGGCGGCGTCGACCAGCTTCCAGGCGGAATGGCCGGACGGATTCTTGAAGGTCGAGCCGCCGGTCTTCTCGCGGATCGGCTGCGCGGTCTCGCGATGGCTCTGCACCTCCGCCATGCGCGCGCGGATCGCATCGGTGTCCCTGATCTCGCCGCGAAAGCGCGCGGAGGTGAAGATGATGGAGGGATCGAGGCCGCTGCTGCGATAGACGAATTTCATGTCGGCGTTGGAGAAGACGTGCCTGGTGCCGTCGCGCCCGACGCCGCGCGCCTCGATCAGCACGTCCTTGGTTTCGCCGCCATTGGCGCCCGCATTCATGCGCAGCGCGCCGCCGATGGTGCCGGGAATGCCGAAATAAAATTCGAGCCCGCCGATACTGGCGGAGGCCGCCACTTCCGCCACGCGCTTGTCAAGCGCAGCAGCGCCCGCGGTGACGATGTCGCCGCTCGCGGTCACCTCGCCGAAGGCGCGTGGCGCAAGGCGGATCACCACGCCGGCCACGCCGCCATCGCGCACGATGAGATTGGAGCCGACACCGACGACATAGACGGGGATGTCGGACGCGAGATGCGCGAGGAAGTACGCGAGATCGTCCTCATCCGCCGGCGTGAACAGCGCCTGCGCCGGACCGCCGACGCGAAACCAGGTCAGCTCGGCGAGCGACTGGTTGGCCAGCAGCCGGCCGCGAAGATCAGGCATCGCGGCTTTGAGTTCGGGCGTTATGTCGGGAAATCCCACCGCCCTACCCCAGCGCCTTCAACTGGTCCGGCAATGCATATGCCCATTGCGTGATGTTACCGGCCCCTAAGCACACAACGAGATCGCCGGACCTCGCCAATCCCTTGACGATACCCGCAAGCTCCGGCGCCCCCGGCAGCGGCACCACCTCGCGGTGGCCATGGGCGCGCAGGCCGGCGACGAAATGATCGCGGTCGATGCCTTCGATCGGCGCTTCGCCGGCGGCATAGACGTCGGCGACAACAACCGCATCGGCGTCGTTGAAGCAGGTGCAAAATTCCTCGAACAGCGATTGCAGGCGGGTGTAGCGGTGCGGCTGCACCACGGCGATGATCTTGCCGTTGGTGGATTCCCTGGCAGCCTTCAGCACCGCAGCAATCTCGACGGGGTGATGGCCGTAATCGTCGATCACGGTGACGCCGTTCCATTCGCCGGTCTTGGTGAAGCGGCGCTTGACGCCGCCGAAGGTCGCGATCGCCTTGCGGATCGCAGCGTCGGAGACACCAAGCTCGCGCGCGACCGCGATCGCCGCCGTCGCGTTGGAAGCATTGTGACGGCCCGGCATCGGCAGCATGAGATCTGCGATCTCGTGCACGGCCCCTGTCTTGCGATCGCGGAACGCGACCTTGAACCTGGAGCCGCCGCCCATCGGGGTCAGATCGACGAACCGCACATCGGCCTGCGGATTTTCGCCGTAAGTGATGATGCGGCGATCCTCGATCTGGCCGACGATGGTCTGCACCACGGGATGGTCGATGCACATCACGGCGAAGCCGTAGAACGGCAGGTTCCCGACAAAATTCCGGAACGCGTCCTGCACGGCCTCGAAGGTCTTGAAGTGGTCGAGATGCTCGGGATCGACATTGGTGACAACAGCGACATCGGTCGGCAGCTTCAAGAACGTTCCGTCGCTTTCGTCGGCCTCGACCACCATCCAGTCGCCGGCCCCGAGCCGCGCGTTGGAGCCATAGGCATTGATGATGCCGCCGTTGATCACGGTGGGATCGAGCCCGCCGGCATCGAGCAGCGTTGCGACCATCGTGGTCGTCGTGGTCTTGCCGTGGGTGCCGGCAATGGCGACGCAGCTTTTGAGCCGCATCAGCTCGGCCAGCATCTCGGCGCGGCGCACCACGGGAATGCGCCGCTCGCGCGCCGCCATCAGTTCCGGATTGTCGCGCTTGATCGCGGAGGACACCACGACCACCTCGGCGCCGTCGACATTCTCGCCCCTGTGGCCGACCGAGACCTTGGCGCCGTTCTTGCGCAGGCGGTCGAGATTGTAATTGTCCGAGGCGTCCGAGCCCTGCACGGCGTAGCCGAGATTGACCAGCACCTCGGCGATCCCGCTCATGCCGATCCCGCCGATCCCGACGAAGTGGATGGGTCCGATCTCGCGCGGCAGTCTCATGCTAGGTTCCCCGACCTCGCCGCCTTGCGCAGGCGGGCAACTGGCGAAGGTCACGGCCAAATCAGCCGCGCCGTTATTACTGGATGCCCCGCTTTAGAAGGCGAAGACAAGGGCTTTTTCGCGTCAGATTCCAGCGACTTTGATCACCAGATCGGCCAGCCGTTCCGCGGCGTCGAGCCGGCCGGCGCTGCGGGCGGCCTCAGCCATGGCGGCGAGACGTGCGGGCTCGGCGGCGAAGGCCGAAATCTCGGACGCGAGACGGTCCGACGTAAACTCGGTCTGCGGGATGCGGATCGCGCCATCGACCTTGGCCAGCACGCCGGCATTGGCGAACTGGTCCTGGTCGATCGAGCCCGGCAGCGGCACTAGGATCGAGGGCCGGCCGATCGCCGCGAGCTCGGCCACCGTGCCGGCGCCGGAGCGCGATACCACCAGATGGTTGGCGGCAAGCCGCGCCGGCAGATCGGTGAAGAACGCCGCGAGCTCGGCCTTGATCTTGAGCTTGTCGTAGACCACGCGCACGCGCGCCATGTCCTCGTCGCGGACCTGCTGGGTCAGAATGAGCCTGCTCCACAACGAAGACTCGAGGCGCTCGATCGCGCCGGGCACGATGTCGGCCATGATACGCGCGCCCTGGCTGCCGCCGACGACGAGCAGGCGCAGCGGGCCGTTCACCTCGGGCGCGGCGTATTTCACGCCGGCCGCAGCGAGGATCGCGGGACGCATCGGTGTGCCGACAGTCGTGGTCTTGCCTGACAGCGCCGGATCGCGGTCGAGCACGCCAGGCAGCGACGTCGCGATGGCGCGGACGCGGCCCGACAGAAACCGGTTGGCGCGGCCGAGCACGGCGTTGGCCTCATGGATGATGCCGGGCACGCCGGCGAACTTTGCCGCGACCAGCGGCGGCAGCGTCGGATAGCCGCCGAAGCCGACGACCGCGACGGGCCTGAGCCGTTTGATCAGGCGATACGCGGACAGCGTGCCGGCGGCGAGCGTGAGGCCGGCATAAGCGAGCTGCAACGGATTGCGGCCGCGCGCGGTCTCGCTGGCGACGACGTCGATCATCTCCTTGCTGAACAGCCCGCTATAGCGCAGCGCACGCTCGTCGGTAACGAGGCGGACGCGAAAGCCGCGCCGGATCAACTCGACGCCGAGCGCCTCGGCCGGAAACAGATGGCCGCCGGTGCCGCCCGCGGCGAGAAGAATCAAAGGGGACGTGTCCATGGCGTGGAGTTTTACAGGGACTTTTTGGCCATTGCGAGCTGGCTACACTGGGCTCGTGCCCCGGGCGCAGCAGCGCGCCGCACTTCGCGGCGTGGTGCGCTGCTGAACCGGGCCCATGCCAGCCGCATTTCTGGGTCCCGGCTCTGTGCTCCGCTTCGCTTGTCCGGGACACGAGAGGATCAGGCGTAGCTGCGCATCGCCTCGGCATGGCCGCTGGCCTCGACCTCGGTGCGTGGGCGCAGCCGCGTCAGCGCCAGCATCATGCCGACGCCATAGGCGAGCGACACGATCGAGGAGCCGCCATAGGAGATGAACGGCAGCGTCATGCCCTTGGCAGGGATGAGCTGGAGGTTGACCGACATGTTGATCGCGGCCTGCACGCCGAACAGGATCGCCAGGCCGGAAGCGGCAAAGCGCGAGAACATGTCTTCATTGGCATAGGCGCGCGACAGCGTGCGGATCACGACGAAAGCGAACAGCGCCAGCATGGCAAGGCACAGGATGATGCCGAACTCTTCGGCCGCGACTGCAAACACGAAGTCAGTGTGGCTGTCCGGCAGGCTGCGTTTTGCAATTCCCTCGCCTGGTCCAAGGCCAAACCAGCCGCCATTGTAAAAGGCTTCCATGGCGGTATCGACCTGGAAGGTGTCGCCGGAGGCGGGATTCATGAAGCGCTTGATGCGTCCTGCCACGTGCGGAACAAAGAGGTACGCGCTGAACAGGCCGGCGCCGCCGAGACCTGCGAGACCAAACACCCAGATCATGCGCATGCCCGCGATAAAGAACAGCGAGCCCCACACCATCAGGATCAGCATGGTCTGGCCGAAGTCCGGCTCCATCACCAAGAGCGAGACCAGCATCAACAGCAGCACCAGGGCCATCGAGGTCGCCGGCATCTCCGGCCGTTTGGTCGATTCCGCAAACAGCCAGGCAGCGATGACGACGAAGGACGGTTTGGCGATTTCCGAAGCCTGGATGTTGACGCCGAGCAGCGTGATCCAGCGTCGCGAGCCCTTCACCTCCGGGCCGATCGCGAGCGTCAGCACGATCAGGATGATGCTGACCGCGAAGATGATCAGCGCGCTGCGGCGGATCGACCGCGGCGACAGGAAGGACACCCCAAGCAGCACCATGCAGGACGGCGCCAGGAAGAACACGTGGCGGCTGAAGAAGTGGAAGGGATCGAGCCCGATGCGGGTGGCAACGGGCGGGCTCGCCGCCAGCGACAGGATCACTCCGGTTAGCATCAGTACCAGGATGGCCCCGAGCAGCGGCTTGTCGACGGTCCACCACCATTCGGAAAAGGGGGTGCGTTCTTCACGGGAGAGCATGGGCGGCTGCTTTCGGACGGAGGTCCGTCCATTGGTCGCCGAGGTTGGTTACCGGAGGGTTAAGGAATTGCGGATGGCTGGAGATGATCCCCCATGCCGCCACACAACTTACTGTCATGCCCCGGCTTGACCGGGGCATCCCAGTACGCCGCGGCCCCTCGACCCAAACACGGTCTCTGGAATATTGGATCGACCGGTCAAGCCGGGCGACGATAGCGGAGAACGACGCGCCGGCGAGCCCTCACACCACCGGCTTCACGCCCGGCAGCGCCTGCACCAGCTCGCGGAACTTTGTGCCGCGGATTTCGAAGTTGCGGTACTGGTCGAAGGAGGCGCAGGCGGGTGAGAGCAGCACGACCGCATCGGTGAGGCCCGAGGCTTCCGCATCGCGCGCGGCGTGCTCGACCGCGACATCCAGCGTCTGGCTGATCTCGTGCGCGACTTGCGTGCCCAGCGTTCCCGAAAACTCCTGCGCGGCTTCGCCGATCAGATAGGCTTTTCGGATGCGAGGGAAGAAAGAAGCCAGGCTGGTAATGCCGCCCGCCTTCGGCTTGCCGCCGGCGATCCAGAAGATGTCCGAAAAGGACGACAGCGCATGCGCAGTGGCGTCGGCGTTGGTGCCCTTGGAATCGTTGACGAACAGCACGTTGCCGCGGCGGCCGACCTGCTCCATGCGATGCGCCAGGCCGGGAAAGCTGCGCAGGCCGTTCTGAAGCACGTCGAGGCTGATGCCCATCGCGAGCGCGGCGCCGGCAGCGCAGGCTGCGTTCTGAGCGTTGTGCAGGCCGCGCAGCGAACCGATGCCGCCGAGTTTTGCGATCTCGCTGCGGGCGCCGCCCGCGGTGCGCACGATGCTGCCGTGCTCGACATGGATGCCGCTCGCCAGCGGATTCCTCACGGAGATGCGCACCACGGTCTTGCCGGCGCGATCGAGCCTATCGGCGATGTCGCGGCAATAGCCGTCATCGACGCCGACAATCGCGGTGCCGCCTGCCAGCACACCCGCCACGAGGCGCTCTTTCACCCCGGCGTAATGTGCGATGGTGCCGTGCCGATCGATGTGGTCCTCGCTGACATTGAGCAGAATGCCGACGGAGGGATCGAGCGAGGGCGTGAGGTCGATCTGGTAGGACGACATCTCGATGACGTGGACGCGGCCCCTGCGCGGCGGCTCCAGTGACAGGATCGCGGTGCCGATATTGCCGCCCATCTGGGTGTCGTAGCCGGCGACTTTCGTTAAGTGCGCGATCAGCGCGGTCGTGGTCGACTTGCCGTTGGTGCCGGTGATGGCGACGAACGGCGCGTCCGGCGCATGGCGCCGCCGCTCGCGGCAGAACAGCTCGATGTCGCCGATCACCTCGATAGCCGCCTCGCGCGCCTTCAGCACGCTCCAGTGCGGCACCGGATGCGTCAGCGGCACGCCGGGCGCGAGCACGAGCGCCGCGAAATTCGCCCAGGAGACGTTGCGCAAATCCGCTGTGATGAAACCGGCCTGCGCGGCCTTGGCGACGTTCTCGGCATTGTCGTCGGCGGCGATCACCTCGGCGCCGCCGGCCTTCAAGGCGTGACAGGAGGCGAGCCCGGAGCCGCCGAGGCCGAACACCGCGACCGTCTTGCCGGCGAAAGACGTAACCGGGATCATCGATCGATCACCGCAGCTTCAGCGTCGACAGGCCGGCGAGCGCCAGCATCACCGAGATGATCCAGAACCGGATCACGATCTGCGGCTCGGTCCAGCCGAGCTGCTCGAAATGGTGATGGATCGGGGCCATCCGGAAGATGCGCTTTCCGGTGAGCTTGAACGACACCACCTGCACGATGACGGAGACCGCCTCCAGCACGAACAGGCCGCCGATCACCGCGAGCACGATCTCGTGCTTCACCGCGACCGCGATCGCACCCAACATGCCGCCGAGCGCGAGCGAGCCGGTGTCGCCCATGAAGATCGAAGCTGGTGGGGCATTGAACCAGAGAAAACCGAGGCCGGCGCCGAGCAGCGCGCCGCAGAGAACGGCGAGCTCGCCGGTGCCCGCGACATATTTGATCTGGAGATAATCGGCGAAGACGGCATTGCCGGCGAGATAGGCGATCATCGCAAAGCTCGCGGTCGCGATCATCACGGGTACGATGGCAAGGCCGTCGAGACCATCGGTGAGATTCACCGCGTTGCCGGCGCCGACGATCACGAAAGCGCCGAACACGACGAAGAACCAGCCGAAATGCAGTACCGTGTCCTTGAGGAACGGTATCGTCAGCGCGGTCGATGCGGGATCCCGGTTCAGCCGCACCAGCGCATAGCAGGCAACCAGCGCGATCGCCGCCTCGATCAGCAGGCGCAGCTTGCCGCCGAACCCGGTCGTGGTCTGCTTGGTCACCTTGAGGTAGTCGTCATAGAAGCCGACGAAGCCGAAGCCGAGCGTCACCGCCAGCACGATCCAGACATAGGGGTTGAGGGGATTGGCCCACAGCACGGTGCCGACCGTGAGGCCGGACAGGATCATCAGCCCGCCCATGGTGGGCGTGCCCTTCTTGCTGAGATGCGATTGCGGGCCGTCGGTGCGGATCGGCTGACCCTTGCCCTGGCGGATGCGCAAATGATCGATGATCCAGGGCCCGAACAGGAACACGAACAGCGCACCGGTGACGATGGCGCCGCCGGTGCGGAAGGTGATGTAGCGGAAGACGTTCAAGACGGTGCGCACTGCACCGAAGCCCGGAAATGTGTTGGATAGATCGATCAGCCAGTAAAACATTCAGACGGTCCTATGACGCCTTTGCACGGGGCCTTTGGTCTTGCCCTTGGTTCTTGCCCTTGATCTGGCCTCGACTTCGGCCTTGTCACCGCGCGTCACGCGCATTCGCTGGTCTTCATCATGGGGTCGCGCGACCTCCGGGAAAACGCTTCGCGCCGCAGAAGGTGGGATTCGGGAACAGCGCCTTCCAAGCAGTTTACGCCTTTGCCTGCAAGGCGGCCACTAGGCCCGGCACAAACTTGTTGACCCAGAACATCTTCTTGCTGCCCTTGACAACCACGACATCGCCTGCCTTCAGCAGTTTCGCGACCTCGCCCGGTTGCAGCGTGGCGGGATCGTCGTGCCAGCCGAGGCCCTTGCCTGATGGCAGCACCTCGAACAGGTGGCGCATCAGCGGTCCGACGCAATAGACGCCGTCGATGCCGGCGAGATGCGCGGCAAGGCCGGTGTGATAGCGAGGTGCGTCATCGCCGAGCTCGAGCATATCGCCGAGCACCGCAATACGCCTGCCGCCGGTCACGTTGCGGGCCTGGAGGCTTTGCAGCGCAGCAGCAACGCTGGCCGGATTGCCGTTGAAACTGTCGTCGATCACGGTGACACCGCCGGCCGCCTGCTCGACGCCGCGACCGGTCATGATACCGACCCGGTCGAGCTTGATCGCGAGCGTCGCCGCATCGAGGTTCGCGGCGCGGATCGCAGCGAGCGCTGCCAGCGCATTCTGCACGCGGTGCGGCGCGCCCGGCGTCAGGCTGAAGGCGATCTCCTTCTTGCCGATCATGGCCACGACCTGCCAGCTCTCGCCATGCGGCGCGTGCGCGACCTCGTGCACCTCGGCATGCTCGCCGAAGCGCACCACCCTGCCCTTCCATTCCGACGCCTTGAGCCCGGCGGGCAGCACCAGCACGCCGCCTTCGGGCAGGCCGAGCGCAATCGAGACCTTCTCGCGACGGATGGCTTCGAGCGAGCCGAGCTTTTCCAGATGCACCGGCTGGACGTTGACGACGAGCGCGACCGTCGGCCGCGTGAGCTCGCTGAGCCGTGCGATCTCGCCTTGCTGGTTCATGCCCATCTCGACGACCCAGAGGCTGGCATCGGGACGGGCGTTGCACAGCGTCAGCGGCACGCCCCAGAAATTGTTGAAGCTCGACGGGCTCGCATGGGCGCCTGGGTAGGCCGCGAGAAATTCCTTGGTGCTGGTCTTGCCCGCGCTGCCGGTGAGCCCGATCACCGGCCCGTGGAAGCGCGCGCGTGCGGCGCGCGCGAGGCCCCAGAGCCCGTCGATCAGCGTGTCCTTCACCACGATCTGGGGAATGCGGATGCCTGCGATCTCGTGCGGCACGATCATCGCGACCGCGCCGGAAGCTTCCGCCTTGTCGGCGAACTCCCAGCCGTCGCGCGCGCTGGCGAAGGCGGAGACGAAGCCGCCGCTCGGCGTGCCGCTCAGCGCGACGAACAGGCTGCCCGGTTTCACCAGCCGGCTGTCCTGGGTGACGAAGTCGATCGGCGTGTCCGGGAACGATCCGGCAGCGCTCAGCGCGCGCGCCACTTCGGCCACCGTCCAGATTGGCGCGCTCATGCTGTCCTCGACGCTAATGCGGCGGCGACCGCCTCGTGATCACTGAAGGGCAGCACCTCGCCGCCGATGATCTGTCCGGTCTCGTGTCCCTTGCCGGCGACGAGCAGCGCATCCCCTTCTTGCAATTCCTCGATCGCGGTTCGGATTGCCGCGGCACGATCGCCGATCTCGCGGGCGCCTTTTGCGGTGGCGAGGATTTCGGCGCGAATGGCTTCCGGCTTCTCGTTGCGCGGATTGTCGTCGGTGATGATGATGCCGTCGGCATTCTCGGCGGCGATCTCGCCCATGATCGGACGCTTGCCGGCATCGCGGTCGCCGCCGGCGCCGAACACGACGACCAGCCGGCGCTTGGCGTAAGGCCGCAGCGCCTGGAGCGCCTTCGCCAGTGCGTCGGGCTTGTGTGCATAGTCGACGAAGATCGGCGCGCCGTTGCGCTCGCCGACACGTTCGAGCCGGCCCTTGGCACCCTCGAGATGTTCGAGGCTCGCGAACACATTCGCGGCATCGCTGCCCGTGCCGATGGCGAGGCCGGCCGACACCAGCGCGTTCTCGATCTGGAATTCGCCGACCAGCGGCAGGCGCACGAAATAGCGCTTGCCGCGATGTTCGAGCGCGAGCTTTTGCGAGAAACCTTCGACCTCGGCCTCGACCAGGCGAATGCCCTCGCCTGCCCCGTCACCATTGCGGCCGACCGCCATCACGCGCAAGTTGCTCGCCTTCGCCGCCTCGATCGCTTCGGCCGAGCAATCGTGATCGGCCGAGATCACGGCCGCGCCGCCCGGCGGAACCAGTTCGCGGAACAGACGGAGTTTGGCGGCAAGATAATGCGCGACGGTTGGATGATAATCCATGTGGTCGCGCGAGAGGTTGGTGAAGCCGCCGGCAGAAATGCGCACGCCATCGAGGCGATACTGGTCAAGACCGTGCGACGAGGCCTCGAAGGCGAGGTGCGTGACGCCCTCGCGGGCGATCTCATCGAGCTGCCGGTGCAGCGCGATCGGATCCGGCGTCGTCAGCGAGCCATAGACCGTGCGCTTGGGCGAGACGAGACCGATGGTGCCGATGCTGGCCGAGGCATGCCCCAGCCGCTCCCAGATCTGGCGCGTGAATGCTGCGACCGAGGTCTTGCCGCTGGTGCCGGTCACCGCGGCAATCGTCGCGGGCTGTGCGGGGAAAAATTTTGCCGCGGCCAGCGCTAGCGCGCGGCGCGGATTGGTCACCCTGACGAATGGAACCTTGCTGCCATCAGGCGCATGATCGCTGACAACCGCCACCGCGCCCGCGGCAACCGCGGCATCGATGAAACGTGCGCCGTCGGTCTTGCTGCCGGCCAGAGCAAAGAAAAGATCGCCCGGCTTGACCGCGCGGCTGTCGAGCGCAACACCGGTGACATCCAGCGCCGCGACAGCGGGCTCGAGTGCGGTGTCATTGCCCAGAGCGTCCTGACCTAAGAGTTCGCGCAGCTTCATGGTGGTCCAGTCGACACGCCGCGCCGGAAAGCCGAATCGTCAGGAAAAGCCGAATCAGCACCGGCGATGGCCACCCCAGTTGATTACTGGGTTGTCCTGGATGCTGCAAGAATAAGGCGGTCCGCAGGCGGCAGGTCGAACCGCGGCTCGACGCCCAGAAGCGGGGCGATCCGCTCGATCACCTTGCCGCCCGTCGGCACCGCGTTCCATCCCGACGTGATGAAACCCTTCGTCTCGGGAATCGCCTGCGGCTCGTCGAGCATGATCAGGATCTGATATTTCGGATCGTCGCAGGGCATGATCGCGGTGAAGGAGTTCAGCACCCGCTTCTTGGCATAGCGGCCGTTGATGACCTTCTCGGACGTTCCGGTCTTGCCGCCGACGTAGTATCCCTTGACGTCGGCGCTCTTGGCGGTGCCGATTTCGGCGTTGAGCCGCATCAGGAACCGCATCTTGTCGCTGGTCTCGGTCTTGATGACGCGCTTGGCCAACGCCGCCGCTTCCTCCTCACTGCGCTTCATGAATGTCGGCGGAATGAGGTAGCCGCCGTTCACCAGCGCGTTGATGCCCATCACCGCCTGCAGTGGCGCCACCGAGATGCCCTGGCCGAACGCGATGGTCACCGTGTTCAATTCACCCCAGCGCCGCGGCACCAGCGGCGCCGCGCTCTCCGGCAGCTCGGTCCGCAGCCGCGTCAACTGCCCCATCTTGGCGAGGAACGCCTTGTGCGCCTCGACGCCCTGGCTGAGCGCGATCCGCGCGGCACCGATGTTGGAGGAGTAGGTGAACACTTCCTTGGTGTTGATGAAACGGCCGAGCGCATGGCTGTCGTGGATGGTGAACTTGCCGTAGTGCAGATTGCCGCGCGCATCCCACGAGGAGTTCAGATTGATCTTCCCGGAATCGAGCGCCATCGCCAGCGTGAACGCCTTGAAGGTCGAGCCCATCTCGTAGACGCCCGTGGTCAGGCGGTTGATGCGGTCGGGATCGTGCGCTTCCTTCGGATTGTTGGGGTCGAAATCCGGCAGCGAGACCATCGCCACGAGCTCACCGGTCTTGACGTTGGAGACGATGCCGGACGCCGCCTTGGCGTGGAACTTGTCCTTGGCCTTCAGAAGCTCGTCGCGCAGCGCGTGCTCGACGCGCAGATCGATCGAGAGCTCGATCGGTTTTTGCAGCCGGTCGGTGGCGAAGCCGGCGCGATGCAGATCGGCGAGGCCCTGATTGTCGAGCCACTTCTCCATGCCGGCGATGCCCTGGTTATCGATGTTGACGAGACCGATGAGGTGGGCGACCTCGTTGCCGGTCGGATAGACGCGCTTGTTCTCGCGCAGGAAGCCGATCCCGGGAATGCCGAGCTTGTGGATGTCCTGCTGCTGCTTCGCCGTGACCTCGCGCTTGAGCCAGACGAAGCCCTTGCGCGTTCTAAGGCGCTCGCGCACTTCGGCCTCGTCGAGGTCCGGCACGGTGGCAGTCAAAAGCTCGATCGCCTCGTCCTTGTCGATGATGCGGCGCGGCTCGCCGAACAGGCTCGAAGCCTTGACGTCGGTGGCGAGGATCGCACCGTTTCGGTCGACGATATCGGGCCGCGCGGTCGCGACCACCTCCTGCGCCGCGGCCCGGCGCGCGCCATGGGCATCGGCGCCGATCGCGAACATCACGAGACGGCCGCCGATCAGAAGATAGACCGAGGCAAAAGCGAGCATACCGAGGCCGACGCGCGCGCGCGCCTTCGCGGCGCGGTCTACGTTGCGCCCATAGAGCAGGCTGCGGATCAGCCGCTGCCGCCAGGGTTCAGTGGGTTTTGCAGGCGTCGCCGGGCTCATTGCTGGTCCTCGGGGTGAGGCACGGAGCCGGTCACGTTATCGGCGTCGCTCGCAGCTTCGATGGTATTGAGCATGGCCCCGATCGGATCCGGCTCGCCCGGCCTGAACATCCGCGGCGGACGCTCCGGCAGGTTCTTTAGGGAGTCATATTGCGTGCCGTTGACGGGCTTGAGCGGCAGATGCCGCTCGGCGAGGCCCTGCAGGCGCAGCGGCGCATCGAGCTTGGCCCATTCGGAACGGAGCGCTGCGATCGCGTCGCGCTGCTCGCGGATCTCCGCATGCAGCCGCAGCACCTTCTCGGTGCGTGCCGTGGAATCCATCTTGATCCGGTAGACATAGGCCGCAGCGAAGATCAGCGCGCCGATGACGAGGAGGTGGATGATGCGCATGCGCTAGCCGCCCCTCATCACGTCGGAGAGCTTTGGCCAGGACGATGGCTCGCTGTCGTCGTGCACGGGCGCCGAGGTGCGCTCGGCGGCGCGCAGCTTTGCCGAACGTGCGCGCGGATTATGCGCGACTTCCGCTTCGCCGGCGACGACAGGACGACGCGTCAGCAGCTGGAAGCTCGGCGCGGTTTGTGCCACTTCCGGCAGATGGCGCGAGCCGCCGCCGGTCTTGGAACGCTCGGCGAGGAAGTTCTTGACGATGCGGTCTTCCAGCGAATGGAACGAGACCACCACGAGGCGGCCGCCGGGCTTGAGCACGCGCTCGGCAGCAGCGAGCGCGGTGTGGAGCTCGTCGAGTTCCTCGTTGACGAAGATGCGCAGCGCCTGGAACGTCCGCGTCGCCGGGTGAATGTCGCCGGGTTTTGAGCGCACCACCCTGCCGACGAGATCGGCCAGCCCGCGCGTGGTCGTGAACGGCGTCTCCTCCCGGTCCGCCACGATGGCGCGGGCGATGCGGCGCGACTGCCGCTCCTCGCCGAACAGATAAATGATGTCGGCGAGATCGCCTTCCGAGGCGTGCGCGACGACGTCGGCCGCGGTGGGGCCCGCCTGCCCCATCCGCATGTCGAGCGGACCGTCGAGGCGGAAGGAGAAGCCGCGGCCGGCCTGGTCGAGCTGCATCGAGGACACGCCGACATCCATCACGACGCCGTCGACGGCTTCGACGCCTTGTGCCGCGCAGACTTCGGCGAGATTGGAGAAGCGATTTTCAACCAGCGTCAGGCGGCCCGCGGAGCGTTCGACCAGTTCGGCACCGCCAGCGATCGCGGTGCGGTCGCGGTCGATCGCGATCAGGCGGGTTCCCGGCACGTCGAGAATGGCGCGGCTATAGCCGCCGGCGCCGAAGGTGGCGTCGACATAAACGCCGCCCGCGCGCGGCGCGAGATGCTCGACCGCCTCGCGGCCGAGAACGGGGATATGCGGAACCGAGCTCATGCGCAGCGCCCGCCGCGCGTCCATAAGAGATCGGGGACGAGCAAGCCCATAACGCCTCGAATAATTCCGCGTCGCGGCGGTTCCACGACAAAGCCCTCGTCCAGCATGGTGACCGAGCCCGGCCATCCCAGGCTGCAAACCCAGAGTTCCCAGTGGAATTTGTCGGGCAGCCATGGGATTTCGAGCCAAAATACGCTTTGGCCGCCTCCGGACACGGGTCGGCTCTTCATCCCTCAGTAACGGCCCTTAGCGTTAAGAAAGCGTTGATCGACCCGTTACAACTCGAAAAGGTGCTTGGCGTAAGATAGGGCGGCTCGGTGGTGATGCTGCATCCACACACAAGGCGCAAAATGCATCCGTTAACCGCGTCGCGCGATTGCGTACGGCGGAAGGTAAAGGAATAGTAAAGAGAAGGGCTTGGCCCACTCTCCGTCCGATGAGCTGTCGATGCCGTCCGGTTCGTCCACACCGTCTGATTCGAAGCGTCAACGCGTTCTCCCGGTTCCCAAGGCCGCGGCGAACATCCGGACGTTCGAGCCGGATTCCTCGATCGTCTCCGACATCATCCCGTCGCCGAACTATGGCGAGCGCAACAAGGGACGGCAGCCGGACATGATCTTGCTGCACTACACCGGCATGCCCGATGTCGAGGGCGCGCTGGCGCGGCTCTGCACGGCGGGCACCGAAGTGTCGGCGCATTACGTCGTGCTGGAGGACGGCCGCATCGTGCAATGCGTGCCCGAGGCTAAGCGCGCCTGGCACGCCGGCGTCTCGTCCTGGGCCGGCGAGGACGATATCAATTCCTGCTCGATCGGCATCGAGATCATCAATCGTGGCCATGACTGGGGCTATCCGGAATTTCCGCTGCGCCAGATCGCGGCCGTGATCGCGCTGTGCCGCGGCATCATGCTGCGGCGAAAAGTGCCGGCGCACCGCGTGCTCGGCCATTCCGACGTCGCCCCCGCGCGCAAGAAGGATCCCGGCGAGAAATTTCCGTGGCATTCGCTGGCCAATTCCGGCGTCGGTCACTGGGTGACGCCCGCGCCGATCGTACGCGGCGAGAGCCTGATGCTCGGCACGATCAGCGACGCGGTGCTGAGCATGCAGCAGGCGCTCGCGAAGTACGGCTACGGCGTGCCGCTGACCGGCAAATACGACGCCGCGACGATGGAAGTGATCACCGCCTTCCAGCGCCATTTCCGCCCGGCGCGGCTCGATGGCGTCGCGGATCATTCGACGCTGTCGACCTTGCAGGCGCTGCTGGCGAGCTTGCCTCAGGAAGCGACCACCATCACAACGAAGTGACGGCGAGGCCTGCACCACTCTCGTGTCCCGGACGCGCGAAGCGCGAGCCGGGACCCAGTCGGCGATGCGATCCGCTACGGTGAGATGGGCCCGGCTCTGCAGCGCACCGCCCAAGAGGCGCTGCGTCCGGCGCACGAGAGGCCTAATCCATCTCCCGCATCCGCCGCGCATAGAGCCGCCGCAACGGCTCGAGCTGCGTCGCCTCGGTCGCGGCAAGATAGGCGGCGCGCGCTTCGTCCTTCCGTCCCAGTCGACGCAGCAGATCCGCGCGCACGGCAGGCAACAGTTCGTAGCCATTGAGCCCGCCGCGCGCGGTGATCGCGTCGACGAGATCGAGCGCGCGTGCGGGCCCGTCGACCATCGACACCGCCGCGGCGTGATTGAGCTCGATCACCGGCGACGGGCTGATGCGCAGCAGCACCTCGTAGAGCCCGGCGATCTGCGCCCAGTCGGTCTCCTCAAAACTCGCCGCGCGCGCATGCAGCGCGGCGATCGCGGCCTGCACGGCATAAGCCTGCGGCCGGCCGGGCAGGCGCAGCGCATCGTCCACCAGACGCAGGCCTTCCTCGATCTGCTTGCGATCCCACAGCATGCGGTCCTGCTCCTCGAGCAGCACGACGTCGCCGGCCGCCGTCTCGCGCCCGGCGCGGCGCGCGTCGTGCAGCAGCATCAGGGAGAGCAGGCCCTTGATGCCCGCGCGCTCCGGCATCAAGCGGTCGAGCAGGCGGCCGAGCCGGATGGCCTCGACCGCGAGATCGGGCCGCATCAAATCCGCACCTGAGGTCGCGACATAACCTTCGGTGAAGACGAGATAGATCACGGTGAGCACGCCGTCGAGACGCGGCACCAGAGTGTCACGTTCGGGCACTTCATACGGGATGCCTGCCAGCCTGATCTTCTGCTTGGCGCGAACGAGGCGCTGCGCCATCGCCTCCTCACTGACGAGAAAGGCGCGCGCGACCTGCACGGTCGAGAGCCCGCAGACGGTGCGCAGCGTGAGCGCGACCTGCACCTCGGGCGCAAAGGAAGGATGGCAGCAGGTGAAGATCAGCCGCAGCATGTCGTCGTCGAGCATCGCCGGCGGCTCGTCGACGGCCTGCGCATTGAGCTCGAGCTCGTGCACGAGCTGTTGCTCCTTGCCGCGGAAGACGGTCTGGCGGCGGACCCGGTCGATCGCCTTGTGCTTGGCGACATTGACCAGCCAGGCGCGCGGATTGTCGGGTGCCCCGCACGCCGGCCAGCGCTCCAGCGCGACGGCAAAGGCTTCTTGGAGCGCGTCCTCGGCCAGATCGAAATCGCCGACGAGGCGGATCAGCGTGGCCAGCGCCCGCCCCGCCTCGTCGCGGAAGATCTTGTCGATCTCACTAGGGGTCATGCGTCAATGCGCGGCTGCGCCGTCACTTGTCGTACACCCAGATCGGCCGCACCTCGATTGAGCCGATGCGCGCGCTCGGAATGCGCGCGGCAATCTCGATCGCTGCGTTCAGGTCCTTGGCCTCGATCAAATAGTAGCCGCCGAGTTGCTCGCGCGTCTCCGCAAACGGACCGTCGGTCGTCAGCGTCTTGCCGTCGCGCACGCGCACGGTCGTCGCGGTCGTGGTCGGCCGCAGCCGGTCGCCGGCCTTGAAATTGCCGCTCTGGATGATGGATTGCGTGAAGGCCTGGTACTCGGCCAGCATCTTCTGGCTGGTCGCCGCGTCATTCTTCGCGTACTCGACCTCGTTCTGGTAGATCATCAGCAGATACTGCATGGTTTAACTCCTGTTGTTCGGCTGTGTCGCCGACATCCAGTCGAACCGGGCACGCTCCAAACGACATCTTCAGGATAAATTATTTGCAGGCCGCCCGCGCGGCGATATCGGCTTGACGAAACCGTCACAAATGCCCATGCCTAGGCCGTCAGTCGGCCGGACGGCCGCTCCGGCAGGGGCCGAAAGGCCGCCGGGGAGGAAAGTCCGGGCTCCCTTGACATACGGTGCCGGATAACGTCCGGCGGGGGCAACCCCAGGGAAAGTGCCACAGAGAACGAACCGCCCTGCTTCGCCTTCGGGCTTCGCAGGGTAAGGGTGAAAAGGTGCGGTAAGAGCGCACCGCGGCGTCGGCAACGAAGCCGGCATGGTAAACCCCACCGGGAGCAAAACCGAATAGGGACGGCGTAGCGGGCTGTTCGCGAAAGCGATAACGCCGCGGGGCGATGTCAGGCCCGCCGTCCGGGTAGGTTGCTCGAGGCCATGTGCAAACATGGTCCCAGAGGAATGGCCGTCACGTATCGTTCGCGCAAGCGGATGGTGCCCTACAGAACCCGGCTTACAGGCCGGCTGATATCTTGCAACGAGGGGTTCGATGCTGACCGCATCGGACCCCTCACCAATTGGGCCGAGCGCGCGGCCATTCAAATGGTGTCATTCCGGGGCTCGCGAAGCGAGAGCCCGGAATCCATCGCGCGGCAGAGAATTGGAGGAATGGATTCCGGGTTCGTGCTGCGCACGCCCCCGAATGACCGCTGTGGGTCAGCCAACAATCTCCTCCAACACACCCATCAACGCTTCCGGTGCCGTGACATTCGGCGCGTGGCTCGCGTCGAGCTCGAAATAGCGCCAGCCCTCCTCGCTCTTCGTCCGTTTGGCGAATTGCCCGAACACATCGCCGGGCGGAATGCGCTTGCAGTAGATGTAGCTGCGCGGCATCGCGAGTTTGCCGTGTTGGAGCTTCAGCCTGGTCTCGAAACATTTGATCGGCATGTTGATGCGGCGCGCATTGAGCCAGTCGAGATCGGCCAGCGGCGTGTCCGGCGGCGGCGGGTTCGGTGGGATGCGATAGCCATCGCCCGCAGCGGCCGCCTTGCGCATCGGCTCGCGACCGCTCTCGTTGAGGTCGAACAGCGACTGGCCATCGCACGGCACGAAGGCATCGAGATAGATCAGCTGCGACACACGTTCGCGCGCGCGATCGGCAACGCCGGTCGCGACCATGCCGCCATAGCTGTGGCCGAGCAGCACGATGTCGGAGAGGTCCTCGAAGGCGATGACGTTGAGGATGTCGTTGATATGCGTGTCGAGATCGATCGCCGGGCTGGCGAGATGCGCACGCTCGCCAAGACCGGTGTAGGTCGGCGCGACCAGGCGATGGCCGGCCTGCATCATCAGCGGATGCATCTTCTTCCAGGCCCATCCGCCGGACCAGGCGCCATGACAGAGCAGGAAGGTTTTCGCGCGTGCGGCCATCGGCGTTTCCATCGTCCTTGCTTTTATGATGGAGTGTAGCGGCCGGACGCGCGATGTAAACGCCGGCGCCTCAGGCGGCGCGCGAATCCGCCTTCACCAGCACCGGAGCGAGTTCGCGGGCCTCGCGCCGCAGCTTGCCCGCCTCGAAGCCGTGCATGCCGATCTGCCATTGCAGGCCGACGATGGCTCCCTTGGTCGGCTGCAGCAGCGCGAGCGAGGCGAACAGCGTCACCGGCAGCCACGCCGCCAGCTGCAGCCAGACCGGCGGCGCGTAGGCCGTCTCGACCGCGAGGATCGCCGGCACCACGAGATGGCCGACCACGACCATCACCAGATAGGCCGGGAAATCGTCGGCGCGCTGGTGGAACAACTCCTCGCCGCAGTGATCGCAACTGCCCGCGACTTTCAGGAAGCGCCCGAACATATGTCCCTCGCCGCAGTTCGGGCACTTGCCGCGAAAACCACACCACATCGCCTTTGCCAGAGAAACCGAACCGGTCGTCATAACGACACCTCTTCCGTTTTGCTGGTCCATACAATAATATCTTGCATCCATACATTCAAAGGATTTAGACTTATATTGCATGGATTGGACTCCTACAATCGCCGAGCTGAGCGGGCCGCGCTACCAGCGCATCGTCGAGGCCATGGAGGCCGACATCGCCGCCGGCCGCTTGGTACGCGGCCAGCAGCTCCCGACGCAACGCGCACTGGCAAAAGCGCTCGGCATCGACCTCACCACGGTGACGCGCGCCTACACCGAGGCGCGGCGCCGCGGCATCATGGAGGCGCGCGTCGGACAGGGCTCGTTCGTGTCGGAGACCAGCGCACGCCGCGGGGTCGACCTGCCGCATCCCGTCGCGATCGACCTCTCGATGAACGTGCCGCCGCATCCGCTGGAGGCGCAGCTCGACGAGCGCATCATCGCGGGGATGGAGGCCCTTCGCGCGCAATCGGGCCTGACTGCATTCCTGAACTATCAGCCGCCCGGCGGCAGCGCGCATGAGCGCGAGGTTGCGGCGCGCTGGATGCGCGCACGCGTAGCACACGCCCATGCCGACAGGCTGGTGATATTTCCCGGCGCGCAGACCATCCTGTTCAACCTGCTCGCCCATCTGGCGCGGCCCGGCGACGTCGTGCTGACCGAAGGCCTCACTTTTCCCGGCATCAAGGCGGCCGCGGCACGGCTTGGGGTCAAGCTCGTCAGCGTCGCCATGGACGACGGCGGCATATTGCCCGATGCGCTGGCGAAGGCTTGCCGCACGCACAAGCCCAAAGCCGTCTATCTCATTCCGACGCTGCACAATCCGACTACCGCAACGCTCTCTCCCGAACGCCGTGAGGCCATCGCCAAGATCATCCGCGATGCCGATACGATTCTGATCGAGGACGATGCCTACGGCCTGCTCGACCGCTCGGCATCGCCGATCGCCAATCTCATTCCCGAGCGGACATATCTCGCAACCACGCTGTCAAAATGCATCGCGCCGGCGCTGCGCGTCGCTTATCTCATGACGCCCGATGACGATGCGCAGCTTCAGATGCGCGGCTATTTGCAGGCGACCGTGCAGATGCCGACGCCGCTGATGGTCGCGCTGGTGACGCACTGGATCGAAGCCGGCATCGCCGATCGGATTATCACCGCGATCCGCAACGAGGCGGTCGGCCGCCAGCAGCTCGCGCAGCGCGCATTGAAGGGTTTCCAGTTCCTGGCCAAGCCGGCTGCGCATCATCTCTGGCTGCGGCTGCCGGAGGGCCGCCCCGACATCGCGGCTCATCTCTTGCGCAACGGCCTCGCGGTCGTCGCCGGCGATGCCTTCACCGTAGATGGAACGCCGCCACATGCCGCACGCGTTTCGCTGGGCGCAGCGCGCAACAGAGCTGAACTGACGGAGGCAGTGCGCATTCTGGTCGGCGCGCTGCACAAGCCCGCGGAGACCAGGCAGATCGTCTAGGCGAACATCACTGACGGCGATGGCGTGGGCGAACGATCGGCGCGAGGCCTGACGGATAAGCTTGCGAGGCGTAGGCATCGCTCGGCGTTCCCTGCTGGCCGAGCGCTGCTCGCGCGGCAGGCGTGAGCTGGCCGCCGTTGAGCACATCGCGGTCGGGATGCGCGGCCTGATAGGCCGCGGGCTCGGAAAACTGTGCCTGCGCCACGGTCGGCATCAAGGCCATCGCCGACAGCAGCGCGACCGAAACGGCCATCTTCGTACGTCTCATGATCGTGCTCCATCATCTAAGCGGGGACATGCCGATCGCAGCGCACACGGCGGCGCCCCCCCGATTGAAGTACGCCCGTCATGTAGGCCTGTTTTCCGCGAAAGCCCGCTATGAAGGATCACGCTTGCGTGCGGTTTTGAAATTGACCGCCACCGCCGCGGCTGTGCTATGCGGACAATGCCGATCAACACTCCGGCATCGCCCATTGCGACAAGGACAATCCGTTGGAAACGCTCACCTACGTGCTGCTGCTGTTCGGCGCACTGGCCGGCGGCTTCGTCTCGGGGCTGGCCGGATTCGGCACGGCGCTGATGGCGCTCGGCATCTGGCTCTACGTGCTGCCGCCCTCGCTCGCGGTGCCGCTGGTGCTGATCTGCTCGGTGATCGCGCAGACCTCGACGCTGCCATCGATGTGGAAGAGCTTTGATCTGTCACTGGTGTGGCCGTTCCTGATCGGAGGACTGCTCGGCGTGCCGCTGGGCACCATGATGATCGCCTCCGCCGATCCAAAGGTGTTCAAGCTGAGCGTCGGCGTGCTGATCCTGATCTTTTCGAGCGCGCTCTATCTGAACAAGAGGCCGCTCGCCATCAAGTTCGGCGGCCGGATCGCCGACGGCGCGATCGGCTTTGCCGGCGGCGTTCTTGGCGGCCTCGCCGGTTTGTCAGGGCCGCTGCCGATCCTGTGGGCCAACATCCGCGGCTGGAACAAGCATGAGCGGCGCGGAATCTTCCAGCTCTTCAATTTCACTGTGCTCGCCACTGCGCTGGTGTTGCAGACCGCGTCAGGCATCGTCGAGCTCAAGCTCGTCTGGCTCGCGCTGGTCGCCTTTCCGGGCACGTTGGTCGGCGCATGGGCCGGCGCGCGCGTCTATCACGCGCTGAACGACAAGCATTTTGGCGATGTCGTGCTTGGCCTGTTGTTCCTGTCGGGCCTAACGCTCGTCTGGAACAGTCTTGGCGCGCATTAGCCCCACGGCGCCGCGCGAGGAGGTTAACCGACGCTACGCGGGCGCGCGCACAGGAGGCGCGACCAGGTCTTCCACTGGCTTTGCGACCTCGTCATGCGGCAACCGCGCGAAGCGCTTCCTGAGCTCGCGGCGCAGCAGCCACAGGCTCAAAGCCGCCTGGAGCGTGGTCGCCGCGATCGACACGTACCAGACATACTCCATGCGGAAGCCGGGACGCGTCGAGAGCCAGATCGCCGGCAGCGAATAGGTGAACACGCGCGTCGCCGAGCTCAGCAGCACCGGCTTGGTGTTGCCGAGGCCCTGGAACATGCTCGAGCAGGTGAAGATCAGTCCTTGCGCCACCATATTGAGCGAGATGATCCGCAGGAACAGATAGGCGACCGCCATCGTCTCCCGGTCGTTGGAGAATCCGGCGAGCAGCAGCTCCGGCTTCAGCTGCGCAATGGTCATGAATCCGATCATCACGACAGTGGTGATCAGCGCCGACTTGACGAAGGTTTCCCGCACCCGCGCGCCGTTGGCAGCGCCGACATTCTGGCCGGCGATCGGCCCGGCCGCGAGCGCGACCGCGAGCGCCGGCATCTGGATCAGGCCGAGCACACGCTGCCCGATGCCGAATCCCGCCTGCGCCGCCGCGCCGAAGTCGCTGAGCACGTAATAGACCACTGCCATGAAGATGAACATCATCGCGAACTCGCCGCCCGCCGGCAGACCGACATTGAGAATACGCTTCAGATGGCGCGGCTGCGGGCGCCACTGCGCCGGATTGAATGCGACATAGCGCTCGGTTGCGCGGAAATGCGCCAGCAGCATCAGAACGCCGATGAATACTGCGATCGAGCTCGCCAGCCCTGCGCCGGCAACGCCGAGCGCGTAGCCGGTGCCCCAGCCCGAGATCAGCACCGGCGCCAGCGCGATGTTGATCGCGACCGCGAGCACCCGCACCGACATCGCGGGGCGCACGATGCCGGTCGCACGCAGCGCCGATGCCAGCACTTGCATGGCGAATTCCAGCGCCAGCGCCGGCATGAACCACAACAGATAAGTCGTCCCCGCCTCGATCGTGGCCTGGTCCGCGGCAACCGAGCACATGTAGAGGCGCGAGAGCGCTGCGCCCATGGCCAGGGTCAGCAGGCCGAACAGCGCCGAGAGCGCGATCGCCTGGTTGAAGATCAGGTTGGCGTCCGGCCGATCCTTGCGTCCGACGGCATGCGCGATCAGCGCCACCGTGCCGACGCCCAGCACCTGGATCAGCGCGTTGATGAGAAAGCCGGCATTGCCGGCCGCGGCGACGCCCGCCACGGCCGCATCGCCCAATCCCGACACGAAGTAGAGATCGACCAGCTGGCAGATCATGATCGTGACCATGCCGGCCATGATCGGCGGCGCCATGGCCAGGATGTGTCTCACGATGGAGCCGTGTGTCAGGTCTTTCATCTCATTCCATCCTCTGGCGGCGTGACCGCGGGGCTTTCGCCCCGCTGCCGCCCGTCACTCGGCTGCTGCGACGTGTCCGAGCTCCACCACCTGGCGCTCGAACAGGCCGCGATAGACGCCGCCCGGCTTGCCCGCGAGCATGGCGTGGGTGCCCTGCTCGACGATCTCGCCGCGGTCGAAGACCAGGATGCGGTCGAGGCTCCTCACGGTCGACAGGCGGTGCGCGATCACGATCGCGGTGCGGCCCTTCATCAGCCGCTCCATCGCCTGCTGGATCAGCGCCTCCGATTCCGAATCGAGGCTCGAGGTCGCCTCGTCCAGGATCAGCACCGGCGCATCGGCCAGGAAGGCGCGCGCCAGCGCCACGCGCTGCCGCTCGCCGCCCGAGAGCTTGACGCCGCGCTCGCCGACCAGCGTGCCGTAGTCCTTCGGCAAGCGCAGGATGAAATCGTGCGCATTCGCCAGCCGCGCCGCCTGCTCGATCGCCTCGAGGCTGGCGCCGGGCCGGCCATAGGCGATGTTCTCGGCGAGCGAGCGATGGAACAGGATCGGGTCCTGCTGCACGATCGCGATCTGGCTGCGCAGCGATTGCTGCGTCGCCTTCGCGATGTCCTGGCCGTCGATCAGCACGCGTCCATCAGAGACGTCGTAGAGCCGCTGCACCAGCTTGACGAAGGTGGTCTTGCCGGAGCCGGAACGGCCGACCAAGCCCACGCGCTCGCCGGCGCGGATCGTCAGCGACAATCCGTCGTACAGCGGTGCACGATGGCCGCCATAATGGAACGTGACGTCGTCGAACACGATCTCGCCGCCCTCGATGGCAATCGGCCGCGCGTCGGCAGCGTCCGCGATTCCGATCGGCTCGTCATGGATCGCCACCAGCTCCTCCATGTCGTTGACCGAGCGCTGGAGGTTGTTGATGTGCATGCCGACATCGCGCAAATAGGCGTGGATGACATAGTAGCTCGTCAGCACATAGGTGACGTCGCCGGGCGAGGCATGCCCGTACATCCATAGCAGCACCGATCCGCCGATCACGGATCCCCGCAGGCACAGCAGCAGCGAGAGCTGCGCCATGGCGGTGTAGTTGTAGCGCAACCAGGTCCGCCGCACCCGCACGCGCCAGCGGTTGATGACGCGGGCGAGCCGCGTATCCTCGCGCAGCTCCGCGCCGAAGGATTTCACCACGGCGTTGCAGGTCAGCGCATCCGCCAGCGTGCCGCCGACCTTGGTGTCCCAGGCATTGGAGACGCGCGCCGCCGGCGCGATGTAGCGCGTCGAGAACAGCACGGTCATCGTGACATAGACAAGTGCCCCGAGCGCAATCACCGCACCTAACGATGTCCAGTGCACGCCGAGCAGGATCATCGAGCCGATCAGCACGACCAGCGACGGCAGCAGCGCCAGCAAAATGGTGTCGTTGAGCAGGTCGAGCGCCCACATGCCGCGCGTGATCTTCCGCACGGTGGAGCCGGCGAAGGAGTTGGCGTGCCAGTCGGTCGAGAAGCGCTGCACGCGCATGAACGCGTCCTGCGCGACCTCGGACATGATCTTCAGCGTGAACGGCACGATCGCCTGCAGGCCTGCGAGCCGCAGCACCATCGAGGCCGCGCCCAGCGCCACGATGGCGCCGAATGCGACCAGCGCGGCGTGGCGCGCATCGGCATCGGAGGGCCCGCGCGTCAGCGCATCGATCAGATGCCCGGAAAAGACCGGCATGAACAGGTCGGCCGCGGTCGCGCTCAGCAGGCTGCCGACAACGACCAGCGTAGATCCCGGCTGCTTCAGCCAGTGCCGGAACACGAAAGGCAGCACCACACGTATCGCCGCGGGCTTCTTTGACAGAGCAGTCATGGCATCATCCGGCCGCTTTGCGCGCGGGCCGGCTCCATCGATGGACGCAAGCCGGCCGCGAGGACCGGGACGGCGTCACTTAAAGTTGGCTTTGACTTGGGAAGTTGAGCGATCGGGACGCTTGGTCGAAATCTTGGCCCAATCGAATCTGGCGGAAGAGGCCTCTAGGAGGCCGAGCACATACCGAGCCAGAACATCAGCGAGCGCGGGCGTGCGATCTGCGAATGCGACAAAATCATGCAAATCTCTCCCGGTTCGAGTGAATGAGGCGCGCTTTATAGATGCATCGCGGGTGATTTGCAACGGGGCCCGCCCGAGATCACGGACGAGTGTTGCAATTTGGTGCGGAGGGCGTGGTGTGCTTCGCCTTGAGCGGCCTCACCGCCGCTCCACTCTCCGCTGTCATGCCCTTGCGAAGGCGGGGCATCCAGTACTCCGCGGCGGTAGTTAGTTTACACAATTTCCGCCGCGGAGTACTGGATCGCCCGCCTGCGCGGGCGACGACACCGAGTGTGCGGCCGTCAATGCGCGTCGCCACCGCCGGCCAGCGCGGCCGGCTTTTTCAGCAGCGTGACCAGCAGGCTGAGGCCGAGATAGAACAGCGTCAGAATGAAGAAGGCGTCGCCAAAGCTCATCACCACGGCCTGGCGGTGCACGATCTGGCTGAGCTGCTTCATCGCCATCAGCGTGGAATCGCCGAGCCCCTGGAACTTCTGCATGAACATGGTCAAGGTTTCGGTCGCGGTCGCGTTGCCCCAGGTCACGCGCTCCTGAAGGCGGGTGATGTGCAGGTCGGTGCGATTGTTGAGCACGGTGTTGATGACGGCAAGGCCAACCGCGCCGCCGAGATTGCGCATCAGGTTGAACAGGCCGGAGGCGTTCTTCACCCGGTCCGGCGCCAGCGTGCCGAGCGCGATATTGTTGGTCGGCACCATCGCAAACATCATGCCGATGCCGCGCAGGATCTGCGGCACCAGCAGCTCGTAGAAATCGTAGTCGCGCGTGATCCAGGTCATCTGATAGGAGCCGATCGCGAACACGATGAGGCCGAAGGCGACCATGTAGCGCATGTCGACCTTGGCCATCAGACGTCCAACCAGCGGCGCGACCAGGAACATGGTGATGCCCGAGACGAACATGGTCTCGCCGATCATCAGCGCGCTGTAACCGCGCACCTCGGCGAGATAGCGCGGATAGATGTAGGTCAGGCCGTAGAGCCCGATGCCGATGCAGAACTGCAGCGTGCAGCCGACGGCGAAATTGCGGTCCGAGAAGGTGCGCAAATTGACGATCGGCTCGGCCGCGGTGAAGACGCGCCAGAAGAAGGCGACTGCCGAGATCGCGCAGATCCAGGCGCAGATCGCCACGGAGGTGTCCTGCATCCATTCATATTGCGGGCCCTCCTCCAGCACATATTCCAACGTGCCGAGGAAGCCGGCCATGAACAAGAGGCCCCACCAGTCGAAGCGGTCGAGCAATTCGAAATGCGGCTCGTCGAAATCGACCAGCGCCAAAACGCCGAGTGTGATGGCGATGCCGGGCACGACGTTGATGAAGAACAGCCAGTTCCACGACATCAGGTCGGTGATGTAGCCGCCGACGGTCGGTCCGATTGTGGGGGCCAACGTCGCAACAAGCCCGATGATGGGACCGACGATGTGGAATTTGGAACGCGGAAACACGGTGTAGGCCGAGGCGAACACGGTCGGGATCATGCCGGCGCCGAGAAAACCTTGCAGCGCGCGCCAGAGGATCATCTCTTCGATCGTCGTGGCAAAGCCGCAGAGCAGGCTCGATGCGGTGAAGCCGGCCGCCGAGATCGCGAACAGGAGCCGCGTGCCGAAGGCGCGCGACAGGAATCCGGACAGCGGAATCGCAATGACTTCGGCGATCAGATAGGCGGTCTGGACCCAGGAGACTTCGCTGGAGCTTGCCGATAGGCCAGCCTGGATCTCACTGAGCGATGCCGAGACGATCTGGATGTCCAGGATCGACATGAACATCCCGAACACCATGATGATGAAGGCGAACAGCCGCTTCGGCGCGATGCGCTCCGAATCGGGGCTCGCCATCATGGCGGGTGAAGCGGTAGTAGCGTTGGCCATGGTGTCAGCTCTGACCCAAGCAAGCTGCGAGTTGGCTACACCTCTCCCGCTTGCGGGAGAGGTCGGATCGCATCGACGATGCGATCCGGGTGAGGGCTTTCTCCTCTTGGAGAGTCTTCCTGGAGGAGACACCCTCTCCCCAACCCTCCCCCGCAGGCGGGGGAGGGAGCGCACCTGCACTGGAGGCTGCGGCGCGGCTCATATCACCAATCCTACTGCGGATGAATCGCGGTGGGATCGTCGAGATCGACCTCGCTGTCGGCGTCGGCCGCGCCCTTGTTGGTGTCGACGGTCGCATAGACCGACATGCCGGCGCGGAGCAGGTTCTGCTTTGCGACCGACTTCGGCACGCGGATGCGGACCGGCACGCGCTGCACGATCTTGGTGAAGTTACCGGTGGCGTTGTCCGGCGGCAGCAGCGTGAAGACCGAGCCTGCGCCGGCTGCGATGCTGTCGACCATTCCGGAGAACTTGCGCATGCCATAGGCATCGACCTTGATCGTCACCGGCTGGCCAGGGCGGATGCGCTTGAGTTGAGTCTCCTTGAAATTGGCGTCGATATAGACGTCGTCGAGCGGCACGATATTGCCGAGGCGCTGGCCGACCGCGACGAAGTCGCCGGTGTTGACGAGACGGTTCGAGAACGTGCCGTCGACCGGCGCGCGCACCGCGGTGAAGGCGAGATCGCGCTCGGCCTTGGCGAGTGTGGTCTTGAGCTCGGCGAGTTGCGCCTGCGCTTCGACCTGCTGCGCCTTGGTGACGTCGACATTGCTGACGGCGACGTCGTAGGCGGCCTGCGCGGCCTTGACCGCGGCAGCGCCCTGGTCGCGTCCGGCCTCCGAGCTTTCGAAGGTGGCGCGCGAGGCAAAGCCCTTGCTGCTCAGCGCCTGCTGGCGCTCATAGTCGAATTCGGCGCGTTTGAGGCCGGCTTCGGCCGAGACGAGCTGCGCCTTGGCCTGCGCGACCTGGCTCTCGAGTGCCGCGATCTGGCGGCCGATGCGGTCGATGGTGGCCTGCTGGGTCGCGATCCGGGTCGCGGCGGCATCGACGGCGATCTTGTAGTCGCCGTCGTCGATGCGGAAGACGATGTCGCCGGCGCGCACCGGCGTGTTGTCGCGAGCGAGGATCGAGGAGATGTGGCCGGCAACGCGCGCGCCCAGCATGGTGTTGTTGGCGCGGACATAGGCGTCGTCGGTTGCGACGTAGAAGCGGCCGACCAGCGTGTAGTAGCCGGCATAGCTCGCGGCCGCGAGCGCCAGCACGAGACCGACGCCCATCAGCACGAATTTGCGCTTGCCGGATTTCGGCGCGCCGCCGGCGGCAGGCGCGCCTGGCGCAGGTGCGGCCGGCTTGTCGGTCACGGGCTTCTCCGGCGCCTCGCGGCGCTTGGTTTCCTCGGCCACGTGAGAGCGCAACTGCTCGGCAAGGACGGCGGCAGACTTTTCGGTCCCAGCTTCACCGCCCGCCTGCTCCGGCATCGTCTCCACCGTTTCCGGGCGAAGAACGCGCGCGGCCTGGTCTCTCGATCCGGCCATAAAGGCCTCCTCATAAAAACAGCACGACCAGGGGCAGCCGTCCTGCGACGGTTCCCTCTCGTCCATTCCAAATATCATTGACCGAACGGTTCGGTCAATATACATGTTGTTCCCGGGTCGACCCTACCGGCCCGAATCCTTTATTCGGGTTTCATGGCTCTGGACCCGATCCAAAACCTTCCGAGACCCTGAACCAATGGTTGTAGCCGACCGCGAACATCTGCATGTCCTCCAGGGAGAGGACAGCTCCAAGCGGCGCCAGATTCTGGACGGCGCCCGCAAGGTGTTCATGGATCTCGGTTTCGACGGCGCCAGCATGGGCGAGATCGCGCGCGCGGCGCAGGTCTCCAAGGGCACGCTCTACGTCTACTTCGCCGACAAATGCGCGCTGTTCGAAGCCATCCTCGAGCAGGAGGCGCTCCAGCACGGCCAGGTCGTGTTCAATTTCGATCCCGCGCGCGATGCCGCGACCACGCTGAAGGATTTCGGCCAAGCCTACATCCACCTGCTCTGCCGCCCTGGCGGCGGATCGGCGATCCGCACCGTGATGGCGATCGCCGAGCGCATGCCCGACGTCGGACGCCGTTATTATGCGCGGGTGCTGGACAAGACCATCAACCGCCTCTCCGACTATCTCAAAGCGCACGTCGCCTCCGGCGATCTCGATATCGGCGATTGCGACCTTGCCGCCTCGCAGTTCATGGAACTGTGCAAGGCCTCGCTGTTTCTTCCGTTCGTCTTCCAGGCCGCGCCCGCGCCGTCGGAACAGCGCATGACCGAGGTCGTCGACAGCGCGGTGCGGATGTTTCTGGCGGCGTACCGGGCGAAGTAGCAGCCGCCGGCAACGCGTTGCGCAGGCCGGTCGCGCCACATTATATTCGAGCCCATGTCCCGTGATCTTCGCCCGCCGGTCGATATCCTCCATTATGAAATCGTCCAGGAACAAGCCTCGGCGCTTGGACGGATGGGTCGCACGCTCGAACAGGCGCTGACGCGCTTGCGCGAATTCGACGCGGCCCACGCGCTCGCGGAAACCCCGGCCTCGCAACCGGCGAGGCGCAAGCTGGTACTGGAAGCCGGCCAGGCGCTGTGGATGTTCGTGGTGCAACGCGAGGCGTCGGGCCTGCGCGACAGCCGCCACATCATGCGCACCTACAACGTCCCCGCCGAGGTGCAGCGGTGCATGGGGCTGGTCCCGGCACCGTCGAAGCCGCCTGCGAAATGACCTTCCAGCTCCGTCGAGCTATGCCCGGTCTCTCCGCGCTGCCGGCGAGCGCACCTAATCGTCGGCGGAGTCGTCTTCTTCCTGCTTGCGCGTCGCGCTCTTGCGTGTGCCGAGCGAGCCGGTGACGTAGGGATCGCGCCTGCCGGCGTAAGGGTTACGCTGCTGCGCGCGCGAGGCGACCTCGTCGCCTGAAACCGCGGCGGGCTGACAGATCAGGCGGCGGCTGGCGCGACGCATCAGATCCACATGGATGTGATCGTAGTGATAGACGTTGGAGCCCGGCGCCAGCACCGTGGTGAAATGCGCGCACGCGCCCGACTGCACGTCGCGCAGGAATCCCTGCTCTTCCGGCATGCCGCGCCAGCCGTCCTTCACGGTGACGCGGCGACCGTCGGCGAGCACGAAGGCGGCGATGTCGAGCGCGTTGCCGAAGGCGTGCTCGGAAATGTGGGCGTGCGGATTGCCGTTCATGCCGCGGCAGGAATAGGCCGAGATCTGCTTGATCTCAACGACGCGGGCGCCGAACCAGCGCATCGCCGACGGCTGCACCGTGTCGGCGAGCCAGCGGTCGAGCTCGGACACGATCGGACAGGCGAGCGTCGCGGTCGGCTTGATCGCGACGGGACCGACGGCGGTGACCGGATTGCCCTGCGCAGGCCCCAGGCGCGGCAGCGGCTGCTGCGCCGGCGCCTGCGAATAAGGTGCGCCCTGCCGCGCCGGATAGCTCGGCGCATTCATGTAGCGCGCCGCGCCCGCGGCATCGGTGCCCTCGGGCGGCAGGTCGATCTCGTCTTCCTGCGCTGCCACGCCGGGCGCGTTCAGCGACATCGGCCCGCTCGAGGTGCCATAGCCGGACGGCTGACGCACCGCGCTCTCGGGATAGTTCGACTGTTGCGGATAGGACGATGGCGGATAGTTCTGGCTCTGCGGATAGTTCGAGCGCGGCTGCGTCACCGGCCAGCGCGGCTGGTTGCCGATGCTGCCGGGCGGGCGCAGCTCCTCGTCGGCAAAGCCGTAGCTGCCGGAGGCCTCGCCGATCGCGGCGACCTTGAGCGGAAACTCGGCGCCGCACATGCCGGGGCCGGAGATCGGCTCGATGCGGACGATATCCGCGCTTTCCTTGACCGCGCCCGATTTCAGGCACGCCGCTTCGGCCTCGGCCCGCCACGGTTCACGTTCGGCCTGGAAAAAGCCGCGTCCGCAACCCGCAAGCGAAACAAGGACGATGGAGCCGACGAGATACAAACGAACTCCGCGCGTCATGCACGCACGTTCGGTGAATTTACTTAAAGACTCTTCAACGTGTCGGCTTCAGCGTTCTTTAACCACGCCGGCTGCGCCGCGCATCGGCGCCGTGCGGAATCAGCGGCAGTGTGGCTGACTTTTTCGAATGGAGACTTTCTGTTAACCATGACATCGGCGCGCAAAGCGGCGCGCATGGAGGGAGCGACCTCATGACGTTCGCCGGGAGACTGAGCGTAGTCACCGCGTACCTCGCCATGGCCTTTGTCGGCGCCATCGTGCTCGGCATGATCTAGATCCGTCGATCAATCAATCACAGCGCAGCCGCTTACCCTCCCCTGGAGGGTAGGGCCGGCTCACATGAAGCGCAGCGGAGTGCCTCACCCAGCGGCGCTGGCCCCTTGTGATGTCCATCACGGAAGGCGCGAGCAGCCCGGCGTAGGGTCGAACCACGCTTCATCCACCAGCGACTTCATCCATATCGGGACCGCACATTTTTCAGAGGTTGTCATGAACAAGCTCACCATCGCCGCCACCGCGCTCTTCCTCGCGTCGACCGCGGCCGCGCATGCCGGCAACTCGATCTCGTTCCAGATCGAAGGCCAGCACATCCGTATCGAGACGCCGCGCAACTGCGCTTCGCTCAACTGCGTCACCATCGTCGCGCCGGGCCTGTCGGACAAGCCGATCAAGCTGAACAACATCAACCTCAAGGGCCTCGGCTCCAAGGACGACGACGTCGACACCACCCCGGCTCCGGCCACGACCGCACAGCCCGCGCCGGCTCCGGTGCAGCAGCAGCCCGTGCAACAAGCGCCGGTCCAGGCCGCCGTGCCGGCCGCGCCCGCGGCTCCTGCTCCGGCCGCGACGGTTGCCGCCGCCCCGTCCGTCGGTTTCGACAATACGCAGCCCGCACCTGTTGCGCCGCCCGCTCCCGTTGCCGCACCCGCGCCGGTCGCTGTTGCTCCCGCGCCCGCCCCGGTTGCCGCCGCGCCCGTGGCCGCACCGAACTCGCCGATCGGCGTGTGGGCGACCGAAGAGAACAAGGGCAATGTCCGTGTCGAGCAGTGCGGCGCCAATCTGTGCGGCTACGCGCAGAAGACCAACGAACGCATCCTGATCAACATGAGACCTGACGGCGCAAAGTGGAGCGGCCGCATCCACGATCCCGACTCCGGCCGCAACTACGACTCGACGATCGCGATGAAAGGCCCGAATGCGATGCGCGTGCAGGGCTGCGCCTTCGGCGGCATGTTCTGCGGCGGCCAGACCTGGAAGCGCGTGAGCTGACACCGCAGGTGTCATCCCGGGGCGATGCACAGCATCGAACCCGGGATCTCGCGCAACAAGCACATTCTATCTCCTCACTCTGAGGAGTCTGCGCAGCAGGCGTCTCGAAGGGGGGCCCGCCTTGCGATGCGGGCCTGGATGGTTCGAGACGCGCGCAAGAGAGCGCGCTCCTCACCATGAAAGGAGGGAGTGGCGTTTGGACGTTCGCCCCTCCCATGCGATATGTTCATCCGCCATTCAGCCTGATGCGGCTGATATCGGCCGATCTCGCCTCGCGTTCTCACCGGGACCTCCTCGTGACTTCATTGGTGGCTTGGCGCCGCTTCGTGTTTGCGCTCGTGCTGCCGGCCTTGCCGCTGGCCGGCGCGAGCGTGGCTTGTGCATCTGATGCAATCGAGCTCACGCAGGCGCAACCGGCGCCTGCCCCTTCCCCGACGCCCTCGGACTCGCCGACACCGTCAGCCTCGCCGACACCGGCGACAGACGCGCAGACCACCCCTGTCGAGCCGATCGGCAACGTCGCGACCGTGACGGGGATCGCGACCGTGATCCGCGACAAGAATTCCTATCCGCTGCGCGTGCGCGACGATATCTATCTCAACGACGTCGTGCAGACCTCGTCGAATTCCTCGCTCGGCATCACCTTTGACGACGCGACCACGTTCAATCTCTCCGCCAGCGCCAGGATCACCATCGACAATTACGTCTATGAGGACGGCGGCAAACAGAATTCGGCGATCTTCGACATCGGCAAGGGCACGGTCGCCTTCGTCGCGGCCGCGGTGGCGAAGACCGGCGACATGAAGATCACGACGCCGACGGCAACACTCGGCATCCGCGGCACCACCGGCGTCGTCGACGTGCCGGAAGGCGCAGCGGCGAACCGCGCGAGCAACGTCAACATCAAGCTCTATCCCGACGCCGATGGCCGCGTCGGTCACATCGACGTCGACGACCGCAGCAGCGGCACGCGGCTCGGCGCGCTGACGCGGCCCGCGAGCGGCTTTGCGATCCGACCGGGCGCCGCTACCGCCGGAATCATGCGCTTTGCCGCGGTGCCGATCACGATTCCCGCCCAGCAGATCGCGCGCGACCGCGGTTTCGTCAGCCAGGTGCATCTGGCGCAGACCACTGGCCGGCAGATCGTCACCGAGCAGCGCGACTTCCGCCGCGCCAATCCAACCGCGATCAGCCGCATTCCGCGGCCCACCCAGCCGCCGCAGCAGCAACAATTGCGGCCGAACAATGCGCCGGGGCAACAGCGGCCGAACGGCCAACCCGGTCAGAACAACCGTCCGGGTCAGCAGCAGCCGGGAACGCCGGGCCGGCAAGGAACACAGCAAGGCACACGGCCGCCGCAGCGGCAGGGCCAGGGACAACAGGGACAAGGCGGCACCGTGCAGCCAGGCGGCCAGCGCGCAGGTCAGCGTGAGCAACAGCCGGGTCAGCAGCAAGCGCGTCCGGCAGGCGCGCCGCGCGCTGGAGAAGGCGGTCGGCAAGGGGGTGGGCAAGCCACGCCACCCATGGGCACGCCGCAAACCCGGCCGCAGCGCGGCGGACACACTCCGGTGCAACCCGGAGCCGTGACACCGACTCAACCGGGCGGCACTGCTCCGCAAGCGCCGGGCCCGCAAACACCGCGCACCGTGCTGCAGCCTGGGCAGCCGCCGATAGTGCAACCGCCGGGCCTGCAGCGACCGGGCGGCTTGCAGCAGCGCCTCCCCGGCGCACAACGCCCCGCAGCGCCACGCAAACCGGCTCCGGCTCCGAAAGACAAGAAGGAGCGGCGGTAGAGCATTGCGCGCCACATCGCCGGTGCGCTCCCTCGCCCCGTTCTTACGGGGAGAGGGTTGGGGTGAGGGGCTGCTTCCGCGAGTTCGACTTCAATGGTGGACCCACCTCGATAATTATCGCACGAGTCGGATGGACTTCCATTGTTGCAACGATGTGCCCGGCCCCTCACCCGGATCGCTTGCGCGATCCGACCTCTCCCCGCTGAAGAGCGGGGAGAGGTGAAGAGACCTCACGCCTCGCCGCGCAGCCAGGCCTTCACCTTCTGCAACAGACCATGCTGCAGCTCCTCGACCGAAGCCGCTTCGGCTGGTGTCAGCGTCTGCAAAGCTGCATCGATGTCGTCGGCCGCCAATGGCAACGCCGGCTCTGACACGGGCGCCGGCTCCGGAGCGGGTGCAGGCACCAGCCCCGCCGCCGCGAGCGCGATCGGGCCAACCTGCGTCAAGAACGCTCGCTCATATTCGCGCGACAGGCGTCCGAGCGCGTCGTCGAGTGTCACCCAGTCCACCGCCTTGATGTCGTTCATCAGCTTGCGGACGGGACCGCCGTCGGCCTCCATCCGCCAGAAATGCACGACCTTGGAGCGGCCGCCCGACTGATACACCAGCGTGCCCAGGAATTCGTGCATCGCCACATTGTGGCCGGTCTCTTCCAGCACCTCGCGATGCGCGGCTTCTTTCGGCGTCTCGCCATCGTCGAGCTTGCCCTTGGGCAACACCCATTCGTTGCGCTTGCGCTGGCGCACGATCGCGATCAGCGGCGTCACACCACGCCGCAGCACAATACCACCCGCCGCCATCACCGGCGCCCGCGCCATCGCTCAAATCCGTCGTCTCAAGGATCGTCCCTGCGCCGATATAGGCGATGGGCACGGCGGATTGAAGGCTACTTTCTTTTCAACAGCGCTTGACCGGCGCGAATGCGCGTGCCCTCGGCGATGCCGTCGCAGAAGGTAAAATCGCCGGGCGCCAGGATGATGATGGTCGAGCCGTGCTCGAACCAGCCGAGCTCCTGGCCCTTGGTCACGTTGACGTCGCAGGGGAAATTGACCGGGCCGCGTGTCTGCGCGTTCAGCACCATGTCGAGGAAGTGCAACCGGATGCTCGCGACCAGGATCGCAGCAACCGGCACGAGCGTCACCGCCTCGCCGGTCGACAGATGCGTGCGGATCACGGCGCGCTCGTTCTTGCAGAACAGGCGCTCGACCCGCTGCAAGGCGATCGGGTTGACGTTCCAGACGTCGCCATGGATCAGCGTCACGCGCTCGATATGCGCGTCATAGGGCGCATGGAAGCGGTGGTACATGCTCGAGGTCAGCCGCAGCGTGACGAAGCTTCCGTTGCGGTGCTGGTCGACCAGCGCGGAATCGCCGAGCAGGTCGAGCAGCGAATAGGGCGCGCCCTTGACCTGGAACAGCTCGGTGTCTGCGATCCGGCCATGGGCCCCGACGATGCCGTCCGAGGGGCTCGCGACAATGGAAGGATCCGGATCAAACGGGCGCAGTCCCGGCTTCAGTTCCCGGGTGAAGCAGTCGTGCAGGCTTTTGAAATGGGTCTTGCGCGCCTCCGACAGATCGAGGTCGGAGAACAGCTTCCACAGCGCGATCGAGACATCTCGCACCAGCGGGTTCTCGATCTTGGAGAACCAGCCCATGAACCGGGTCAGGGCCGCGCGGGGGATGCGGTTGGTCAACAGGAAGTTGAGGTCTTCCTGCTGGGTGAAAGAGGCGATGAGGGCTTTGACTGTCATGAATCTGTCAGCTCGCAGTATTAGCGCTTGTTGTCATGGAAACGACACTCCCGATTCTCTCTTTGTCCGTGGCAGCCGCAGCGTCCGCTGCGGCCGCCTTCCCGAAGCTCAAGGCGCGCATCGAGCTCTCCCGCGCCAAGCACCGCTCGCTCGCCGGACACTCCAAAATGTCGCGCCGGGTGGCAAAGCTGCTCCCGTTCTACGAGTTCGAGGGCGACAAATATTTCGGCTGCGACGGCGCGCCCGCCAACGTGGTGATGCAGCGCAGAGACGCCTTCTTCCGCCTCGCGCGCATCTACGCCGATCGCTACCCCAAGGGCCGCGCGATGACCAGGGAAGCGGCGGAGACGATCTCCGACCTGAACTTCACCGAGAGCTACCGCGTGCCGTTCCAGTTCTCGCGCCTCGTGCGCGAGCATCTGGGCACCTCGACCTTCATGGAATCCTCGAACGGCGTCACCGTGACCGACGTCGACGGCAACACGTCGTACGATCTCACGGGTTCCTACGGCGTCAACATCTTCGGCAACGACTTCTACAAGGAGTGCATCGAAGGTTCCGAGAAGCGGGCGCATGCGCTGGGTCCCGTGCTCGGTCCCTATCACCCCGTCATTCTCGATAACGTGCAACGGCTTTGCCAGATCTCGGGCCTCGACGAGGTCTCGTTCCATATGTCCGGCACCGAAGCCGTGATGCAGGCCGTGCGGCTCGCGCGCTATCACACCAAGCGCACGCATCTGGTTCGTTTCGCCGGCGCCTATCACGGCTGGTGGGGCGACGTGCAGCCCGGCGTCGGCAACCCGATTCCCGCGCACGAAACCTACACGGTCGCCGAGATGTCGGAGAAGACGCTGCACGTGTTGCGCACGCGCAAGGACATCGCCTGCGTGCTGGTCAATCCGCTCCAGGGGCTGCATCCGAACAGCAACGCGCCCGGCGATTCCTCGCTGGTCGACAGCTCCCGCGGCGGCAATTTCGATCGCGCCGCCTACACCGAATGGCTGAAGAAGCTGCGCGAGGTCTGCGACGAGCGCGGCATCGTGCTGATCTTCGACGAGGTGTTCGTCGGCTTCCGTCTCGCCGCCGGCGGCGCTCAGGAATATTTCGGCGTCAAGGCCGACATGGTGACCTACGGCAAGAGCCTCGCCGGCGGCCTGCCGGTCGGCGTCGTTTGCGGCAGACGCGAGCTGATGCGCCGCTTCCGCGACGATCGTCCTGCCGACATCTGCTTTGCGCGCGGCACCTTCAATTCGCACCCCTACGTCATGACGGCGATGGACGAGTTTTTGAGCCGGCTCGCCAGCCCGAACTTCCGCGCCATCTATGACGGGCTGGATGCGACCTGGAACGGCCGCGCGCAAAAGCTCAACCAGATGATGTCTGATGCCGACCTGCCGGTGCGGTTCGCCAACTTCTCGTCGATCTGGACGGTGAAATACACCACCCCGTCCCGCTACAACTGGATGCTGCAATATTATTTGCGCGCCGAGGGCCTGGCCCTGAGTTGGGTCGGCACCGGACGGCTGATCTTCAGCCTGAACTACACCGACGCCGACTTCGCCGAAGTCGCCGACCGCTTCGTCCGCGCGGCGCAGAAGATGAAAGCCGATGGCTTCTGGTGGCACGACGGCGCGCTCACCAACAAGCAGATCAAGCGGCAGATCTTGAAAGAGATGCTGGCCAAGCGCTTCGGGCGCTGAGGCGCCATTACACTCTCGCTGCAGAGTGAATACCCCGAACATCGCTCCTTCCTCCCCCTCTTCCCGCCCTTCGCGGGGAGAGGGTTGGGGTGAGGGGCCGCTTCCGCATTCATGGTGAAAGTTGGACTCGCGGAGAGCCCCCCTCACCCGAATTTGCGCTGCGCGCAAATTCGACCTCTCCCCGCACCCGGGGAGAGGTGAAGGAAGCTCGGCGTACGCAGCCCCCCAGACGTGGATGCCCGGCACGAGGCCGGGCATGACGCAACCATCAGACATCGGAGTGTTGGGTGTGCGCAGCCTGCTCAGGCGTGCTGCTCTTCGAGCGCGGGCTCGGAGATGAGGCCCAGCGTGTGCTCGGGGTTGAGGTGCAGGCCGGGATCCATCAGCTCGCCGCGCATCAGAGCGAGCGGTGCGCTGCGATACAGCATCAGATCGTGGAAGGGGTCGGTCAGGATCTTGGTCATCCAGACGAGGCCGGTCTCGACGTCGCGGATGAAGAACAGGTGCACGGTGCGGAACAGCAGGCCGCCGCCGCCGATCACGAGCCAGATCTTGGCCACCTGACGCATGAAGTCGGCGGCGGTCGCCCAGGGGGTGAACAGGCCGAACAGCGTCGGATCGACGACCAGCACCAGCGGCGAGAGTGCCCAGATCGCCATCAGCACCACTTTGCGCTGCAGGTTGTAGCCGACCTTGATGTCTTCCTTGTACTCGTGCGTCGCCTGGTTGATGTGGTCGTAATCATGCGGCTCGAAGAAGAAGTGACCGGCCTGGCGCGAGGTCATCGAGACCAGCCAGCCGACCAGGGCGGAGATCATGGGATCGACGAACAGCCAGAGGTAGGCGAAGAGAAAGCTCAGCGCGCTGACGAAGTGCAGGCTCTGATTGATGCGGCTGTGGTGATAGTAGCGATGGTCGTCCCAGCGCTGGATCCGCAGCTGCTCGAGGTAATTCTTGATCATGCTCTCCCCCAAAATGCTTTCGGGTTCAGGATTTACAGGGATTCGATGTACGCCGTGTGACATCATCATTTTGTCATATGACAATGTGCAGCGACGCGATGACGCACGCGAACGCGTGAGCGGCGGATCACACCGCCGCTCCAAGGCAGCCTGCTCAGGCTGCCTTGGCGACGTCGACCTTGCGGAAGCGCACCAGCGAGAAATGACCGAGCGGCGGAATCAGACGGCGCTCGGCGAGCTCGATGCCGTTGGCACCGGCCAGCCACTTGACGTAACGCGACCAGGCGAATTCGGCGGTACGGAAGCCAAGCGGACGCACCACCGGCTGGAGCTTCTGCTCGATGAAGCGGCGCATGCCGGTGTCGGCGCTGACGCGGGTCAGGATGATCAGCTCGCCGCCCGGACGCAGCACGCGGGCGAATTCGTCGAGCGCCTTCTCCGGATTCGGCACGGCGGTGACGACGTACTGCGCCATCACGACGTCGAAGGAATTGTCCGGGAATTCGAGCTTCTCGGCGTCCATCACCGCGAGGCCCTCGACGTTCTTCAGCTTGCCCTCGCTGACGCGGCGGCGCGCCTTATCGAGCATGGCCTCCGAAATGTCGGTGCCGAAGATGCGCAGATGCGGCGCATAGAGCGGCAGGGAGATGCCGGTGCCGACGCCGACCTCGAGCACGCGGCCGCCGATCTTGTTGGTGGCCGCGATCGCGGCCTGGCGGCCCTTGGCGAACACGCCTCCGAACACGAGATCGTAGACGGGCGCCCAGCGATCATAGGCCTGCTCGACGGTACCGCGGGTAAGGTCGAGCTGCTGGGTGCCGTCAAGGTTCATGATCTTAGCCATCGATGAGGTTCTCGCTGTGGGTCAAAAGTATAAGTCAACCGCGCACTGGTCGCCGCGCCATCCGAGGCGAGGCGCGCAGGACGCGGCTGGGCTGAAGTGACGTCAGGTTTCCGACGAACTGGCGCGCGCTGTTCTCCCAGGAGCGCTCCAGCGCGAAATTGCGGCAAGTCTCGCGCGACATGGTGAGCGCGCGCAGGCACGCGGTACGCAGATCATGGTCGATCGCACCGATCGGATGATCGGCGATGACGTCCTTCGGACCCGTCACCGGAAACGCCGCCACCGGCGTGCCGCAGGCGAGCGCCTCGAGCTGCACCACGCCAAAAGTGTCGGTCAGGCTCGGGAAGACGAAGACGTCGGCGGCGGCGAGATGCGCGGTGAGATCCGCGCCCTTCTTCTCGCCGAGGAAGACGGCATCGCGATACTTCTTTTCCAGCGCCGCCTTCTGCGGGCCGTCGCCGACGACGACCTTGGTGCCGGGCAGATCGAGCGAGAGGAACGCTTCGAGATTCTTCTCCACCGCGACGCGGCCCATGGTCATGAAGATCGGCCGGGGCAGATCGAGCTCTGCCGGAGCATCGGGATGGAACAGCTCGGTGTTGACGCCGCGCCCCCAGAAGCCGAGCCGCTTGAAGCCGCGCGCGGAGAGCTCCTGCCGCAGCGAGGGCGTCGCCACCATGGTCATGGCCGCGGCGTCGTGGAAGTGGCGCAGCACGGCGTAGCCGACGGCATCGGGGATGCCGGTCCGCACCGAGACATATTCGGGAAAACGCGTCGTATAAGAGGTGGTGAACGCAAGGCCGTTGCGGCGGCAATAGGCCCGCGCGGCCCAGCCGATCGGGCCTTCGGTCGCGATGTGCAGCGCGTCGGGCGCCGCCTTCTCGATCCGCCGCGCGATCTCCTTTCCGCCCGGCAGCGCGAAGCGCAGCCCCGGATAGGTCGGCAGCGGCCAGGAGCGGAAGCCTTCCGGCGTCAGGAAGTCGATCTCGACATCGAGCGCCCTGGCCGCGTTCGCCAGCGAGGTCAGGGTGCGGACCACACCGTTGACCTGCGGGTGCCAGGCGTCAGTCGCGATTAATACCCGCATGGGAAAATCCCGAGAGGTTGATGATTCTCGGCTTACGACCATCAACCACGGATATTTCAGGCGTGTGACGTCACACAAATGTCGGCCCGCTGTTTTGTTGGTTAACAGGCCGGCCGCGCCACGAAACTGTCATGAAACAATCCTTGCCGCGATGAAACCGTTTTCGGTTTTCCGCGCAAACGTCCCGAAACTTCTTCCCGTTACTGATTTTACGCAACGGAGCACCGGAACGGTGCCGCGGTGGCGTGGAAACACCGAGCAAACAGGGGCGATCAAATGTTCAAGCTGGACAAGTTCAGGACGTATTCGCGCGCCGTTGCTTTCGGCGCAATCGCGATCTCGGCCATCGCATTCGCTGGCCCGGCCAAGGCTGCGCCCGTGCAGCTCTTCCCGTTCTTCCAACCGCTGCCGCCGATGGCGCAGCCGCTCCAGCCCTACCAGGCAACGCCTTACCAGGCCGCGCCGTCTGAGGATCAGGACCGGGTCGAGATGCCGGCGCGCTTCCGCCGCCAGATCGTGTCCTACGCCACGCGCGAAGCGCCGGGCACCATCATCATCGATACGCCGAACACCTATCTTTACTACGTGCTCGGAGGCGGCCACGCGCTGCGCTACGGCATCGGCGTCGGCCGCGACGGCTTCACCTGGTCCGGCATCCAGTCGGTGACCAAGAAGGCCGAGTGGCCGGATTGGACCCCGCCGCCGGAGATGATCGCCCGCCAGCCCTACCTGCCGCGCCACATGGCCGGCGGCCCCGGCAACCCGCTCGGCGCCCGCGCCATGTATCTCGGCGGCACCATCTACCGCATCCACGGCACCAACGCGCCCGAGACCATCGGCAAGCACGTCTCCTCCGGCTGCATCCGCCTGACCAACGAGGACGTCACCGACCTCTATTCCCGCGTCAACGTCGGCACCAAGGTGATCGTGCTGCCGATGACCGAGCGGCGAGCGGATCTCGGCGCGGCGCGGTAAGCGACAGCAGGATTGAGATGTGAGCGGCCCCGGCGAGACCGGGGCCGTTTTTGTTTGGCGCCGGTGCCCGCAGCGCATCCTTCGAGACGCCCGCCTGCGGCGGGCTCCTCAGGATGAGGATGGAGTGCGCGGCTACGTACTTGCAGCAACGTTCGAATGCTAGTTAGCCTCATCCTGAGGAGCGCGCGAAGCGGTCGTCTCGAAGGACGAGGCGTTCACGCGGATGGAGTCCTCAGGCTGCTCTTGCCCCGCCGCTCCGCGATCAGCCTCAGCCACGCCGCCGAATGAAACGCGCTCATCAAGAGATACATCGGCACCATTCCGCCGAGCAAAGATCCGTGCCCGGCGGCACACAGCATGTCCGCGGAGCCGCCGCTGATCAGGGCCGTCAGCACTGCCATGATCGCGAAGGTCGGCGTCGCTGCCAAAGCCAGCCATCTGGCGAGGTGGCGCGCGGCCGTGACACCGTCGCTTCTGGCGCCGGCAGTTGCGCTGACGGGACTAGTCACGGCCTTTCGCGGCCTCCTCGCGAAACGCCTTCTCGCCGGCGTCCGAGATCTCCACCCATTTCTTGTCGGGCGCGGCACCTTCGGCGTAGCTGTCGTGCCAGTTCCACCATTTGTAGGTCGGTGTCTGCGGGTAGCCCTTCGGCGAATCCTCCCAGACCTCCTGGCGGCCGAGCGGCGTGATGTCGAGATAATTCCAGGTGCCGCCCATCTGCTCGTCGCCGCGGCTCTTGACGAAGTAGGTGCGGAAGATGCGATTGCCGTCGCGATAGAACACGTTGGTGCCGTGCCATTCGCCGACGCCGAAATCGGCATCGAAACTGTCGGTGATGGTGACCCAGGGCATGGTCCAGCCCATCCGCTGCTTCAGCCTGGCGATGTCGGCCTGCGGCGCGCGCGAGGCGAACACCAGCGTGGTATCGCGGGCATTGAGATGCGCGACATGAGCGACCTGGTCGGCGACCATCGAGCAGCCGCGGCAGGCATGATCGGGCCAGCCGAACACGCCGCGCTCGAAGAAAGCGCGGTAGACGATCAGCTGCCGCCGGCCCTGGAACAGATCGGCCAGACTGAGCTTGCCGCCAGGCCCCTCGAACGCATACGTTTTGGTCACTTCCATCCACGGCATGCGCCGGCGCTCGGCGGCCAGCGCGTCGCGAGCACGGGTGTGCGCCTTCTCTTTCACGAGCAGTTGCTGGCGGGCTGCCTCCCAGTCCTGCGGCGATACCACCGGTGGTGTTTGCATGGCCTGTCCGTTCGTCGCTGCGTTTTCAACTGATGTCATCATGGTTCTCCAAACGTCTTGCCTGAACAGCCATTCCGCATCGCGCGGAACCGCTCGCCCCTCGCCGCACATTGTCGGCCGTCAACGATTTCTGCCACCAAGCGGTTGCGCGGTGGGAGTAACAAGTGTGGCGGGATTGGCATGGAGTCGCTGATCACGGCGGCGGCGCGCGCGTTGGAAGCCGGTGATCCGCTCGGCGCGCTGAACCGTGTTGCTCTGCGCAACGATGCACCATCGCTGGCGCTGCGCGGCATCGCGATGGCGCAGCTCGGCGATTTCGCGAAGGCGAAGAGGTTGCTGCGCAGCGCCGCACGCGCCTTCGGTCCGCGCGAAGCGGTGGCGCGCGCGAGATGCGTGGTGGCCGAAGCCGAGATCGCGCTGGTCTTGCGCGACCTGAAATGGCCGGTGAAAACGCTCGCGGCGGCGCGTGCGACGCTCCAGCAGCACGGCGATCTCGCCAATGCGGCGCATGCGGGCCATATTGAGGCGCGCCGTCTGCTCCTCGTCGGACGCCCCGACGAGGCCGAGCGCACGCTGGCCGAGCTTGACGCCTCGCCGCTTCCACCGGCATCGCAAGCCGTCCGCGGGCTCGTGGTCGCCGGCATCGCCATCAGGCGGCTGAAGGCAGGAGATGCGCGCGCGGCACTCGACCTCGCGACAAGAGCCGCGCGGCAGGCACAAATCCCGGCACTCGTGGCCGAGGTCGACAGCGCGAAGCTCATCCTCGACACGCCGGCAGCGCGCCTGATCGCGCGCGGCAGCGAACACCCGCTGTTGCTCGGCGAAATCGAAAGACTCGCGATCTCGGCGGCGCTGGTCGTGGATACCTTTCATCATGTCGTGCGCAGGCAGGGTGTTGTCGCATCGTTCGGAACGCGGCCCGTGCTGTTCGCGCTCGCCCGTCTGCTGGCGGAGGCATGGCCCGCGGAGGTCTCGCGGGAGGCGTTGATATCGGGCGCGTTCCGCGCGAAGCAAGCCGATGAATCGCACCGTGCGCGATTGCGCGTCGAGATCGGGCGGCTCCGCACCAAGCTGAAGCCGCTGGCTGACGTCAGCGCGACGAAGCAGGGTTTTGTACTGGCGCCGCGGAAAACGCGCGACGTCCTTGTGCTGGCGCGGCCCGTCGAAGAGAAGCACGCCACCGTCCTTGCCTTGCTCGCCGATGGCGAGCCGTGGTCGAGCTCGGCGCTCGCGGTCGCGCTTGGAACCAGCGCGCGCACCGTGCAGCGCGCGCTCGACGAGCTGGCGCGGTCGAACAAGGTGCAGTCGTTCGGGAACGGGCGGGCGCGGCGCTGGATGATCCCGCCTGTCCCGGGTTTCCCGACAGGCTTGTTACTCCACGGCCCGCTCCTGAAGACGTAGGGTGGCAGCACATCACAGGGATGAGCACATGAAACGTTCAGCCGCCGAGATCGTCAGGGAATACGGGCCTTATCCAGGCGTCGACGCCGTGCATGGCGTCACCTACGACGGCACCCATGTCTGGTTCGCATCCGGCGACAGATTGAGTGCAGTCGATCCCGCCAGCGGCAAGGTCGCGCGCTCGATCGACGTTGCCGCACATGCGGGAACGGCATTCGACGGCCGTCACCTGTTCCAGATCGCCGAGGACCGCATCCAGAAGATCGACGCCGCCACCGGCAAGGTGCTCGGCACGATCCCGGCGCCGGGCGGCGGTGGCGATTCCGGCCTCGCCTGGGCCGAGGGCTCGCTCTGGGTCGGCCAATATCGCGAGCGCAAGATCCATCAGGTCGATCCCGCGACCGGAAAGGTTCTCCGCAGCATCGAATGCAAGCGCTTCGTCACCGGCGTGACCTGGGTCGATGGCGAGCTCTGGCACGGCACCTGGGAAGGCGAGGAAAGCGACATCAGGCGGATCGACCCTGATAACGGAAAGGTGCTCGAGCAGATCGACCTGCCGGCGGGGACGATGGTCACGGGACTGGAGTCCGACGGCGCAGATCGCTTCTTCTGCGGCGGTGGTGAACGCGGCAATATGCGAGCGGTTCGCCGTCCCAGGCGCGCCTGACCGCGATGACTGTCTGGCGACGCAGCCGTGGCGTTGCCGCGCTGGTTAACCCATTCGCCCCAATTCCACCTCACGGTTGCGCTCTAGCGCCCCCCTCGCCCGCCCTGTAGACTTCAACCGGGGCGGCTTGGGGGATTGATGCGTCTGACGTTGAACCTGAAGACTATTCTGATCGCTGTCGCGGTGCTCGCGGCGTCATTCTTTATCAGCCTGAAGGCGATGGACTGGTTGTCGCCGCGCGCGACGAATTCGGCGCCACCGGTCGCGCAGCTGCCGCCGCTGCCTCCGGTCGCGAAGAGCTCGATCGTGGTCGCGCCGGTCGCGATCGCGCTCTCGGCGATCCGCGACCAGGCTGAGCGAGCCGCCCCGCGCAATTTCGCCGGCAAGGCCGACAACCCGATCTCGCAGATCCTGGAGAACGCCGACATCGGCTGGACTGCGGTGCGCGGGCCAATGGCAACTGCCGGCGACAAGGACGTGCTGACGATCTCGACGCCGCTCACCGGCAAGCTGAACGTGACGGGCTCGCTGTCCTCGAAGGCGACCGGCGCGCTCGGCGAAGCGCTCGGCAGCGTGCTCGGCGGCGACGCGGCGAAACGGATCGGCGCGGTCAACATCAAGAACTTGAATGCCAGCGCCGAGATCAAGGGCAATGTGGTCGTCACCTCGCGCCCGAAGCTTGCCGCCGCCTGGCATCTCGAGCCCAATCTCGGCGCGCAGGTCAATCTCGGCGACACCAACGTCAACGTCGCCGGCGCCAAGCTCAACGTACCGGCGCAGGTCAAGCCGCTGATCGACAAGAATGTCGGCGAGCAGATCAACGCCGTCTCCGAGCGCATCCGCAACGATCCTTCGCTGCGGGAGAACGCGAAAATGCAATGGGCCAAGGCCTGCCGTTCGATTCCGCTGCAAGGCGCGGGCACCTCCGCCGCGCTGCCGCCGCTCTGGCTCGAGATGAAGCCGATCCGCGCCATCGCGGCGCAGCCGCGCGTCGACGCGCAAGCCGTCACCCTGCTGATGGGCCTGGAAGCGGAGACGCGCGTGACCTCGACCCAGACCAAGCCGGACTGTCCGTTCCCCGAAAAGATCTCGATCGTGCCGCCGACCGGCACCGGCGTGAATATCGCCGTGCCGATCGACGTGCCCTTCACCGAGATCAACAAGCTGATCGCAGCCCAGATGGTCGGCCACACCTATCCCGAGGACGGCTCCGGTCCGGTCGACGTCACCGTGAAGAGCGTCAACGTGGTCCCGTCCGGCGAGCGGCTGCTGATCTCGCTCTTGGTCCGCGCCAAGGAAAAGAAGAGCTGGTTCGGTCTCGACGCCGAGGCCACCGTGCACATCTGGGGCCGGCCGATGCTCGACCAGGCGCAACAGACGCTGCGGCTCGCCGACATCCAGCTTGCGGTGGAATCCGAAGCGGCCTTCGGCCTGCTCGGCGCGGCAGCCCGCGCGGTCGTGCCGCAGATGCAGCAGGCGCTGGTGCAGAAGGCGACGCTCGACCTGAAGCCGATCGCCGCCAACGCCCGCGAGAAGATCGGAGCGGTGATCGCCGACTACCAGAAGAGCGAGGACGGCCTCAAGGTCGACGCGAAAATCGACAGCCTGACGCTCACCGACATCGCTTTCGATTCAAGGACACTGCGCGTCGTCGCCGAAGCTGGCGGCTCGGTGAATGTGTCCGTGACGAAACTGTCCGGGATGTAGCCCGCCCTCACGTGACGGGCTTGCGCCGCTGGCATTCTCGTCGGAGGATGCTAAGCTGTTCTTCGCAACCTCGAACGAGGTGCTGACAGCACAGTAGTGGATAACGCGAGGACGACATGGAAGCCGGCATGGTCACGCCTGCGCCGGCACTGGTGCGCTTTTCCGGCATTCAGAAGACCTACGATGGCGAGCAACTCGTGGTGAAGAACCTCGATCTCGAAATCAGGAAGGGCGAGTTCATCACGCTGCTCGGCCCGTCGGGCTCGGGCAAGACGACCACGCTGATGATGCTGGCTGGCTTCGAGGTTCCAACCCATGGCGAGATCTATCTCGCCGACCACCCGATCAAGAACGTGCCGCCCCATAAGCGCGACATCGGCATGGTGTTCCAGAACTATGCCTTGTTTCCGCACCTGACGATCGCGGAGAATATCGCCTTCCCACTATCCGTTCGAAACACGAACAAGGCGGAAGCGCAGGAGCGCGTCAAGGCGGCGCTGCGCATGATCAAGATGGAAACCCTGGCGCACCGGCGGCCCGGGCAGCTGTCCGGCGGCCAGCAGCAGCGCGTGGCGTTGGCCCGCGCGCTGGTTTTCAATCCGCAACTCGTGCTGATGGACGAGCCCCTGGGCGCTTTGGACAAGCGCCTGCGGGAGCAGATGCAACTGGAGATCAAGCAACTGCACGAGACGATGGGCATCACAATCGTCTACGTCACCCACGATCAGAGCGAAGCGCTCACCATGTCGGACCGCATCGCCGTGTTCAACGACGGCATCGTTCAGCAGATCGATAGGCCCGACGCGCTGTATGAGCATCCGGTAAACAGCTTCGTCGCCCACTTCATCGGCGAAAACAACGTACTGGCCGGTACCGTCGAGACGGTCGACAAGGACTATTGCCGCGTCGCGCTGGCTGGTGGCGGCGCCGTGACCGCACGGGCCGTCAATGTATCAGGCGCGGGCGCGCCGACCTCGCTGTCGGTGCGGCCGGAGCGGATCGCCATTGTCCTGGATGGCACCTCCAGCGAGGGACCAAACCGGCTGCCGGCCAGGGTGCAGAACACCATCTATCTCGGCGACCACGCGCTGGCCGTACTCGACGTCGCCGGCAACGCCGAGTTCATGGTCAAGCTTCCGCCGCGGGCGCATGACGACCTTCGACCTGGCGAAAACATCTTCATCACCTTCCGCCCCGAGGACTGCCTGGCCCTCGATCCCGCCTGATCCAGCGATCAAGATCAACGCAACGCATATGAAGAAGGAACAATGACCATGCTGAAGCGCAACATCGGCAAGCTTGGCAAGATTGGCAAGATTGTCCTGGGTTTCGCCACGGTGTTGGGCGCCAGCGCCGCGCTGGCAACAGTCGCGCAGGCGCGCGACCTCACCGTCGTGTCATGGGGCGGCGCGTATCAGGATGCCCAGAAGAAGGTCTATTTCGAGCCGTTCAAGAAGGCAGCCGGCATTGCGATGAACGACGAATCCTGGGACGGCGGCGTCGGCGTGCTGCGCGCCAAGGTGCAGGGCGGAGCCGCCACCTGGGACGTCGTCCAGGTCGAGAGCGACGAACTGGCAGTCGGCTGCGAGGAAGGCCTGTTCGAGAAGCTGGATTATTCCAAGATCGGCGGTGAGGCCGCCTATATCCCGCCGTCGGTCAATCAATGCGGCGTCGGCGCCATCCTTTATGATTTCGTTCTCGGCTACGACAAGGACAAGCTGAAGGACGCGCCAAACGGCTGGGCCGACTTCTTCGACACCAGGAAGATTCCGGGCAAGCGGGCCTTGCGTCAGGGCCCGAAGACTACGCTGGAGATTGCGCTGATGGCCGACGGCGTCGCACCGAAGGATGTCTACAAGGTGCTGGCGACCGACGAAGGCGTCGAGCGCGCGTTCAAGAAGCTGGATACCATCAAGGCCGACATCGTCTGGTGGAAGGCCGGCGCCCAGCCGCCGCAATTGCTCGCCTCGGGCGAGGTGGCGATGACCTCGGTCTACAATGGTCGCATCGACACCGCGAACAAGAACGAGAAGAAGAATTTCGGCATCGTGTGGGATGGAGCGCTCTTCACCCTCGACAGTTGGGTCATCCTGAAGGGCAGCCCGAACAAGGAGGCGGCCTACAAGTTCCTGGACTTCGTCGGCAAGGCGGAGAACCAGTCCAAGCTGTCGGAGAACATTGCCTATGGCACCTCGAACAAGGACGCAGCCGGCCGGTTGCAGCCTGCCGTTCTGAAGGATCTGCCGACGGCGCCCGACAACATCAAGAACGCGGTCGAGATTAACGTTGCCTTCTGGCTCGAGAACATCGACCGCCTGACCGAGCGCTTCAACAAATGGGCCGCGAAGTAACGCAGGACCGAACCGGCGTGCGGCGCGGGGATCAATCCGCTGGGTCGCTTCGCCTCTCCCGCTTGCGGGGGAGACCGCTGCGCATCGTGAGATGCGCGGCGGCTGGGGGTAGCTCCGCAGTGGGATTCCCAATGCGGAGACACCCCCACCCCACCCTCCCCCGCAAGCGGGGGAGGGAGCCCAGCGCCGCTGCCCACGTCACTGCAATGTCCCATGCTATTGCCCGCCCTGAAATGGCGCAGGAAGTGCGGTCAAAGAGGCTGCGCCCATGACAGCCGCGCTGATCGGCACCGATGTGAAGACCAGCGTTCCGCTCAAGCGCCGCCTGAAGCGGGCGGAGCGGGCGCGTCAGATCAAGGCGCTAGCACTGGTTGCGCCGCTGCTGCTGTTTCTGCTCTTCACCTTCGCCGGGCCCATCGCCGGCATGCTGTGGCGCGCGGTCGATGACCGGGAGGTGCGTGAGGTTCTGCCGCAAGCGGTCTCTGCTCTCGCCGACTGGAACGGCAAGGACCTGCCGGACGAAAAGGCCTACGCGGCGCTGGCAGGCGACATCCTGGCGGCGCGCGCCTCCGGCACCATCGCGATCGCGGCCAAGCGGCTCAACTACGCTCTGAACGGTTTTCGCACCATCCTCACCAACACCGCGCGCAGTCTGAAGGCGGCGCCGGAGCCCGGCACGGCCAAGGAGACGCTGGCCAAGATCAACCCGGCCTGGCGCGAGCGCGCCACCTGGATGACGATCAAGAACGCCAGCGGTCCGATGACCGGCTTCTACCTTCTGGCGGCGCTCGACCTGACACGGAACGCGGACGGCGCGATCGTCGCAGCCGCGCCAGATCAGGCTATCTACCGCGCCGTTTTCGCCCGCACCTTCCTCATCAGCCTCAGCGTCACGGTCTTCTGCCTGATCCTCGGCTTCCCCGTCGCCTATTTGCTGGCGACGCTGCCGCCCGCCCGCTCGAACCTGCTGATGATCTTCGTCCTGCTGCCGTTCTGGACCTCGCTTCTGGTCCGCACCTGCGCCTGGATCGTGCTGTTGCAGAGCAAGGGCGTCGTCAACGACAGCCTGCACTGGCTTGGCATCATCGACCAGCCGCTCCGCCTGATCTACAACCGCTTCGGCGTCTGCGTGGCCATGACCCACGTCCTCCTGCCGTTCATGATCCTGCCACTGTACAGCACCATGAAGGCGATCTCGCCGGCCTACATGCGTGCCGCCGCCTCGCTCGGTGCACCACCGCTCACCGCCTTCCTGCGGATTTACCTGCCGCAAACCCTGCCCGGCATCGGCGCGGGGAGCCTGCTCGTCTTCATCCTGGCGCTCGGCTACTACATCACACCGGCGCTCGTCGGGGGCGCCGCCGATCAGATGATCAGCTACTTCATCGCGCTCTACACGACCGAGACGGCCAATTGGGGCCTGGCTTCGGCGTTAGGTGCGGTGCTGCTGCTCGCCACCGTTCTGCTCGCTCTCGTGTACGGCAAGCTGGTGCAGGGCCAGCAGGTCACGGGAGGGATGAAGAATTGAGCGATAATCTGACCCTTCGCACCCCCAGCCAGCGCATCGCGTGGACCGCGACAATCGTCATCTCCACGCTGGTCTTCATCTTCCTGGTCGCGCCGATCCTTGCGATCATGCCGCTGTCCTTCAGCTCAGGCTCGTACCTCACCTATCCGCTGCCGGGCCTCTCCTTGCGCTGGTACGGCGACTTCATCAATTCGCCGCGCTGGATGAATTCGTTGAAGAACAGCATGATCATCGGCGTCGCATCGACGCTGCTGTCCATGGTGCTCGGCACGCTGGCCGCGCTGGGGCTCGCGCAGTGGAAGAGCCGGTTCAAGCCGCTGGTGCTGGCTTTCGTGCTGTCGCCCGTGGTCGTGCCCGGTGTCATCACCGCAGTCGGCCTTTATTTCTTCTTCGCGCCGATCGGACTGACCGGCACTTATCTCGGCTTGATCCTGGCCCACACTGCGCTCGCGACGCCTTTCGTGGTGATCACGGTCGGCGCGACGCTGCAAAGCTTCGAGACCAATCTGGTGCGCGCCGCCGCCTCGCTCGGCGCCTCGCCGCTTCAAGCGTTCCGCCGCGTGATCCTGCCGCTGATCCTGCCGGGCCTCGCGTCGGGCGCTCTGTTCGCCTTTGCGACCAGCTTCGATGAAGTGGTGATCGTGCTGTTCATGGCAGGTCCCGAGCAGCGCACCCTGCCGCGCGAGATGTTCAGCGGCATCCGCGAGAACATCAGCCCGACCATCACGGCAGCCGCGGTGATCCTGACGACGGTCTCGGTCATCCTCCTCGTCACCCTGGAAGCCTTGCGCCGACGCAACGAACGGCTCAAGGGCAGCGCCTGATAACTTCTCCCTCTCCCTACCTGCGGCAGGGCAATCACAGATGGATCTCACGACGATTGTCCGCGGGCTTGCTCCGCCTCTCCCGCTTGCGAGAGCTTTGCATAAAGCACGAGTCTGGGATTCTCTCTGGCTTGAGGGGAAAGGGGCTGGGATGGCATATCGTCAGGTTGGACAACCGAGCTTCGCGGACGCGCTGGTGTCGCGGCGAGGAAAAGGGAGCCCGGTGCTGAGGCGGATTGGCGAACTGGTGGATTGGGAGGCAGTGGAGCGCGTGCTGGGCGGCCTGCCGGAACCGGAGCGGGGCGCGCCGGCCTATCCACGGCTGGTGATGTTCAAGGCGCTGCTGCTGCAGCAATGGTACGGGCTGTCCGATCCGGAGCTTGAAGAGGCGCTTGATGATCGGGCCTCGTTCCGCGATTTCTGCGGCTTTGTGCTGGGCGACGAGACCCCCGACCATGCAACGATCTGGCGCTTCCGGGAGGCTTTGCAGCGGGCCGGCCTGGACGAGACGCTGTTCAGTGAGATCTTGCGCCAGATTGAGGCGCATGGGCTGGTGGTGCGGCGGGGCACGCTGATCGACGCGAGTCTGATTCCGGCGGCGGTGAAGCCGCCGAAGCCGCCAGAGGATCCGCAACCGCCCGGCCCGGACGGCCTGGCGCCGAGCAAACTGGTCAACAGCAAGCGCGATCCTGACGCGCGCTGGACCAAGAAGGGCGGCAAACGATACTTCGGCTACAAGGCACATGTGGGCATCGACCAGGGCTCGGCGATCATCCGCCGCAGCAAGCTGACCGATGCTGCGGTCAACGACACGGTGCCCGCCGACGAGTTGATCTGCGGTGATGAGAAGGCGGTGTATGCCGACCAGGCCTATGACAAGCACGAGCGCCGCAGCGGCCTTCGTGCGCGAGGCATCAAGCCGCGGCTGATGTTCCGCCCCAACAAGCATCATCCGCTGACCGAGCGGCAGAAGCGCTTCAACGACGCTGTGGGAAAGCGGCGCGCGCCGGTCGAGCAGGTCTTCGCCCGCCTCAAGGGCGGCTACCGCTGGGCGCGCGCCCGCTATCTGGGCCTGGCGCGCAACCAGACGCATCTGCGCCTGATCTGCCTCGCCATGAATCTCAAACGATGGGCGGTGCTGTCTGCTGTGGGAGCTGCAGCATGACCGTCGTCGCCCGAAGCCATCCGTCGGCCACCAAAACGCAACCGTTCCATGCCGTGCGCCGTCAGATGCTGCGCAAAAAAAGCCCGGCAGCAGGAACTACCCCCGCACATCCAATTAAGCAAAGCTCTCGCTTGCGGGAGAGGGAGCGCACTGCCGATGCCGCCGCATCGTACACGCCATATGCGATTGCCCTGCCGCAAGCGGGGAGAGGCGAAGGGAACACCGCCCTCCCCTTCCCTTTTTGCATTCCACTATGGCGTGGATGCTTACCTGCCACACCCGATTGTCGCTACAACAGTCCTCGCAACAAAACCCAAACAACAACGCTGAGGGAGAAAACATGCATAAATTCATCGCCGCGGTCGCGGCCGGCCTCGCCGTCGCCGCCACATCGGGCGCCGCGCAGGCGCAGATTTCAGACGACGTCGTCAAGATCGGCGTGCTCACCGACATGTCGAGCCTCTATGCGGACGCGACCGGCAAGGGCTCGCTCGCCGCCGTCGAGATGGCGGTGGCCGATTACGGGGCCAAGGTCGCGGGCAAGCCGGTCCAGGTCGTCGCCGCCGATCACCAGAACAAGCCCGATGTCGGCGTCAATATCGCCCGCAACTGGTACGACAACGACAAGGTCGACGCGATCTTCGACGTGCCGACCTCCTCGGTGGCGCTGCCGATCTCCGCTCTCACCCGCGAGAAGAACAAGGTCAACATCAATTCCGGCGGCGGCTCCTCCGACATCACCGGGGTTGCCTGCTCGCCCAACACGGTGCATTGGACCTACGACACCTATGCGCTGTCGAACGTCGCGGGCAAGGCGATGGTCAAGCGCGGCGAGGACACCTGGTTCTTCGTCACTGCCGACTATGCCTTCGGCATGGCGCTCGAGCGCGACGCCGCCAACGTCGTCAAGGAAAGCGGCGGCAAGGTGCTCGGCGACGTGCGCCATCCGCTCAACTCCTCGGACTTCTCCTCCTTCCTGCTCCAGGCCCAGGCCTCCAAGGCCAAGGTGGTCGCACTCGCCAATGCCGGCGGCGACACCACCAACGCGCTGAAGCAGGCGGCCGAGTTCGGCCTGACGCAAGGCGGCCAGAAGATGATCGCGCTGCTCCAGGAAATCACCGACACGCATTCGCTCGGCATCAAGGCGACGCAGGGCCTGATCGTCACCGACGCCTTCTACTGGGACATGAATGACGAAACGCGTGCCTTCTCCAAGCGCTTCAACGAGAAGGTCGGGCACATGCCGACCATGATCCAGGCAGGACTCTATTCGGCGACCATGCACTATCTGAAGGCGATCGATGCCATCAAGACCGACGAGGCGCCGAAGGTGATGGAGCAGATGCGCAAGACGCCGATCAACGATTTCTTCGCCAAGAACGGCAAGATCCGCATCGACGGCCGCATGGTCCACGACATGTATCTGTTCGAGGTCAAGAAGCCCGAGGAGTCCAAGGGCGAGTGGGACCTCTATAAGCTGATCGCTACCGTGCCCGGCGACGAGGCCTTCCGCCCGCTCGATAAGGGCGGCTGCCCGCTGGTGAAGTGAGCCTCTTCTCCCTCGCCCCGCTTGCGGGGAGAGGTAAGAAAAGACACGACAGCGCGCCCGGTGAAGACCAGGCGCGCTTCGTTTAGGCCGTCACGCGAGCCGCGTTACTCCGAGTACTTGAACTCGGGCATGTTCTTCAGCTCGTCCTTGCTGGCATTGAACACGGCGTGGTCCGGATACCACTTCGATCCTGACGACGTGGTCGTCGCGGTCTTGTCGGTGCCGGTCGCAGCGCCCGTGGTCGTGGTGGACTTGTTCATCGTGCCGCCCGCGCCGCCGGTGCCGGTATAGGCCACGGCCTCATTGACGAACTTCAGCTTCTCGTAGGGAACGGCGACCAGATGCTCGCCCATGCCGAGGAATCCGCCGACGCCGATCACGGCGATCTTGACGTTGCCGGACTTGTCCATCAGCAGATCGTTGATCGAACCGATGTTCTCGTTGGAGTCGTTGTAGACCTTGAGGCCCGACATCTTCGAGGCACGCCATTCACCCGACGCACTGGTGGTGGTGGTTGTCGCGGTGGCCGCAGGTGCCGCCTTGTCGGTGCTGGTGGTTGGCGGCGTTTGAGCGAACGCAACGGTCGCAAGCAGAGCCGTGCCGGCAACACCGGCGGCAATCGATTTCATCAGCATGTTGTCCTCTCCTTCGACAGAAACCTTGTGTGGAGAAAACAGCGTCGATCATCTGCAGTTCCGTGCGCGCGGCAATTTCGTGAGCGCGATGCCCGAGAGGAGTCGTGGAGCCGAATGTTCCTGCGTCACCCGGGAACATGTTGCGGCGCACGGTTCCCCGCCGACGGTCACACGCCCTGGGTGAAGCGTGACCGCGGCGAGGAACGCGCCGACCTGCGTCGCTCAGGTCAGCTCTGGAAGTCAGCTCTTGTAGTCGATCAGAAGTGCCGAGAAATCCGAGCGGCCGGACGAGCTGCCATTGGCGCCATAGGACGAGCTCGATGATTGCGACTGCTGGAGCGCCTGGAGGAATTGCTGGAGAATCTCCGCGGTGGTCGAGTTGGTCGAGGTGCTGCTGGTCGCATCCGTCGACGACGATGAATCCGACGAGCTGTCGTCCGGCGGCGGCGGACCGGGCGGCGGTCCGCCTGCACCGCCGGCACCGCCCGGACCGTTGGCGAAGGCGGACTGAAACACGCCTTTCAATTCCTCGGCCTGGTCCGAGCTCAGCGTGCCATTCGAGACCTCGCTGGAGATGAGGTCGTCGATCTTCGACTGCATGTCGTCCTTGGAGGGAGGCGTACCGCTCGACTGGCCGCTCGACCGGCTCTGCTGCAGGGCGGTGTCAATGTCGGTCAGCGCCGTCGAGAGCGCCGACTGGTCCGACGCCGAGATGGTGCCGGCGGACACCTCCGACTGCAATTCCTGCTGCAGCCGCTGCAACGGCGACTGGTAGCTACCGGCGGAGGCCGCCGAAATCGAGGTCATGATGGCTCCGTGGATCTTGCGGGGTTTCTTCGCGGACCACGCCACGGTATGGTTAACGCTCTTAACGAGACCTTGCCGCAGCGCTGCCCGGTCGTGTCCTGGTGTTGCGGCATCAACTCCAGAAATGATCCGAAACAAAAATCTTCGCCATTTAGCCCGAATCTTGGACAAACAAAGCGCATGGCCATTCCCAATCCCAACATCCTGGTCGTCGAGGACGACCGCGAAACGCGGACGTTGATTGCGAAGTACCTGCGCAACAACGCCTGCAACGTCACCGCCGTGAGCGATGGCCGCGAGATGTCGCGCGCCATGGCCGATCACCGCGTTGACCTCATCATCCTCGACGTCATGCTGCCCGGCGAGGACGGCCTCAGCCTGTGCCGCAAGGTACGCGCGGAGACGCAGACGCCGATCATCATGCTGACCGCGCGCGGCGAGGACGTCGATCGCATCGTCGGCCTCGAGATGGGCGCGGACGATTATCTGCCAAAACCGTTCAACCCGCGTGAGCTGCTCGCCCGCATCAATGCGGTGCTGCGCCGCCAGGCCGCGGCTCAAGCGGCGAGCTCGATCGAGGGCACAAGCAAGCTCGCATTCGAGGGCTGGTGCATCGATCTGCGCCTGCGCGAGCTGCGCAACCCCGAAGGCGCGCGCGTCGCCGTGACCAGCGCCGAGTTCGATCTGCTCCGCACCTTCTGCGAGCGGCCCGGCCGCGTGCTGTCGCGCGACAGCCTGCTCGACCTCACGCAGGGCCGCAATACCGGCTCGTTCGAGCGCTCCATCGACGTGCTGGTCAGCCGCATCCGCCGCAAGATCGAGCCGAACCCGGCCGATCCCACCATCATCAAGACGGTGCGCTCCGGCGGCTATCTGTTCACGCCCCGGACAGAACCGGCAAGGACTGAACCGGCAGGCAGTGAAGCGGTTGCCGCGCCCCTGAGCAGCTGAGGGGCGCGCCGACGATGAAGCCGTTCGGGTTCTTCCACCTCAGGGGTATCGGCGGGCAGATCGCCGCGCTGGTGCTGGCTTCGACCGTCGCGCTGCATCTCGTCGTGACCACCGCCTTCCTGATCAGCCGGCCCGATCGCCCCGATGCAGCGCCGGACGGCGCGCATCAGCTGATCGATGCCGCGCTGGTGCTCAATGCGGTGAGCGAGGTCGATCGGCCGCGTCTCCTCGCCGATCTCAGCCGCGCCTTCCCCAAGCTCAACATCGAGGCGCTCGCGCCGGGCGCGGCGACGGTGGTCAAAGAGAACGAAAGCCCGCACCTGCGCGGCATGCGTCGTCATCTCGGCCGCGGCTATGAGCTGGTGCAGCTCGCCCCCGACGGCGGCACGCACCGGGTCGGCGTGCAATTGCCTGACGGCACCGTGATCGCGGGCTGGGTCGAGAACGGTCCGCGGCCGTGGTTCTGGGGCGCGCCGTGGCTGGTGACGCTGATGACCGCATTCATCTGTATCACCGTGCTCGGCCTATGGGCGGCGCGCGCGCTGGCCGCGCCGCTGTCGTCCTTTGCCAGGGCCGCGGAGAATTTCAGCCTTGACGGCGCTTCCGAGCCGCTGCCCGAGCGCGGGCCGGAGGAGATCCGCTCGGTGGCGCGCGCGCTCAACCGCATGCATGAACGGATCGCGCGGCTGATGTCGGATCGCACCCGGATGCTGGCCGCGATCAGCCATGATCTGCGCACGCCGATCACGCGGCTGCGCCTGCGCGCCGAGTTCATCGAGGACGAGGGCAATCGCAAGCGCATGCTGATCGATCTCGACCAGATGCGCTCGATGCTGGAGTCCGTGCTGTCGCTGCTGCGCAACGACCGCAAGATCGAGGCGGTGACGCTGGTCGACATCGCCAGCACGCTGCAGCTCATCGCCGACCAGTTCGGCGACATGGGTCATGTCGTGCATTATGACGGCCCGACCTCCGCGACCGCCGCCGCGCGGCCCGACGATCTGCATCGCGGCGTCACCAACCTCGTCGAGAACGCAGTGCGCTTCGGCGCCGAGGTGACGATCCGCCTCGACGCATCGTCCACCACGCTCGTCATCGACGTCGAGGACGACGGCCCCGGCATTTCGGACGCGCGCAAGCAGGAAATGCTGGAGCCGTTCGTGCGCGGCGACGACGCCCGCACCATGGACGAGTCCACCGGCTTCGGGCTCGGCCTGTCGATCGCGCGCGCGATCGCGCTCGCCCATGGCGGCGAGCTGTCGCTGCACGACCGCGCGCCGCACGGCTTGATCGTGCGGATGCAATTGCCGGTGTGGCAGCAGCCGCGGCTGGCGGCGTAAAGCTCAGGCCGCGAGCGGCGGGTGCGCGATGGGCATCTCGTGGTAGATCGCCACCGCCTCGAACCGGTAGCCGCAGGCCTGGCATCGCCAGAGATAGGAGACGCGCCCCTCGCCCGGCTCGATCCAGTCGGGCTTCGGAATCGGGGTGCCGCATTGGGCGCAGGGGTTCTGCGTGGGGATGTCGCCGGTGTGTGCTGTCGCCATGTTTGATTTCGTCATGCACCCTCCCATTTGCAAACCGCTTCATACTCGCTTTCGCAGCCCGGCGCGAATGGGCAGGCGTGCTGTCGCGAGCGGGGTTCGTCCGCCGGAGGCGAGCCCTCACGTCAGCTTTGAGTCCGAACGGCGGCTCTGCGCTGCACAATCGCAGGCGGCGTTTGGTCACATCATCGCCGCGTTTAGCAGGCCTAAGAGCCGCCGGCGCAGGTCACTCGGGAATAATCTGATGAAAATTTTAGGCGTTGCCGCGCTGCTCGCGGCCGGACTGATTGTGCCGCAGGCCGCATCGGCGGGCGAAGCCGACTATGCCGAGATGGTCGCGATGCATGCGCGCGCCAACGGCGTGCCTGAGGCGCTGGTGCACCGCGTCATCATGCGCGAGAGCCGCTATCAGCCCGGCCTCGTCGGCCACGGCGGCACCATCGGCCTGATGCAGATCAAGCTCGCGACCGCCCGCGGGCTCGGCTACACCGGCGACGCCGCCGGCCTGCGCGATCCGAACACCAACCTCACTTATGCGGTGAAGTACCTCGCCGGCGCCTATCACGCCGCGGGTGGCGACCACGCCAGAGCCGTGCGTTATTTCGCGGGCGGCTATTACTACGCTGCAAAGCGGCAGCGGCAGGCGGCCGTGCAGGTCGCCAATATGGGCGAGACCAATATGGGCGCCCCCTGGCTCGAGCCGAACGGCAATCCGCAGCCGATGTTCGGCACCGCGCCGTACAGGAAGCTGGTCCAGCGCGTCCGCAAGGCGCAGGCCCAGGCGCCGAAGTAGCTCTCGTGTCCCGGACGCGCTGCAGCGTGCAACGCTGCTGCGCAGAGCCGGGACCCAGCAAAATCCGACCACGCAAATGGGCCCCGGCTCTGCGACGCATCGCGTCCGGGGCACGCGCGGTGAGGTTCCGGGCCAAACGCGTTGACACAGCCCGTCACTGGCATACATTAGAGCCGTTCCGAGGGGTGCTCCGAGGAGGAGCTGAGATACCGCTAAATGGGCAATACGGCCAACACCGGCTGCCCAAGACCGCGGTGACCCTTTGAACCTGATCCGGGTCATGCCGGCGAAGGGACAGGGATGTTGCAGACGACCAAGCGACCGGATTCACCGGTATCCATTTCCCCGGTATCCATTATCGGCGCAGGCATTGCAGGGGCCTGGCAGGCGCTGTTGTTCGCGCAGGCCGGTCATGCCGTGACCCTACACGAGCGCGGTGACGCAGGCATGACCGATGCCACCAGCCATTGGGCCGGCGGCATGCTGGCGCCCTGGTGCGAGGCCGAGGTTGCCGAACCCATCATCTCCAGGCTCGGCCAGCGCTCCCTCGACATCTGGCGGCGCGAGCTGCCGGATACGCCCTTCAACGGCTCGCTCGTCGTCGCCCATCCGCGCGAGCGCAACGATTTCGAGCGCTTTGCCCGGATGACCGAGGGCCATCGCCGCCTGGATGCCGCCGGCCTCGCCGAACTCGAACCGTCGCTGGAGAGCCGTTTTCGCGAGGCGCTGTTCTTCCCGGCCGAGGGCCATGTCGAGCCGCGCCGCGTGCTGCCGAAGCTGCATGAGCGCATCAAAGCTGCCGGTGGCACCATCAAGTTCGACAGCGGCGTCTCCGCGAAAGATCTCGCAAACCTTGATCCTAAAGGCATCGTGATCGACTGCCGCGGCCTTGCCGCGCGCGAGGAGCAGCCTGGCTTGCGCGGCGTCAAGGGCGAGATGATCCTGATCGAGACCTGTGAAGTGCAGCTGTCGCGCCCGGTGCGGCTGATCCATCCGCGCTGGCCGCTCTACGTCATCCCCCGCGAGGACAATCTGTTCATGCTGGGCGCGACCTCGATCGAGGCCGAGGACACCGGCGTCAGCGTCCGCTCCGCGCTGGAGCTGCTGGGCGCCGCCTATGCCGTGCATCCGGCCTTTGGCGAAGCCCGCATTGTCGAATTCGGCTCGGGCCTCCGTCCCGCCTTCCCGGACAATCTGCCGCGCATCGGCATCCGTGGCGAAAAGATCAGCGTCAACGGGCTTTACCGCCACGGCTTCCTGCTCGCGCCGGCACTCGCCGAGCTGACGCTCGCTTTCGTCGAGCGCGGCCAGATCGACAATGAGGTGATGCAATGCGCGTGATCATCAATGGCGAGCAGCGCGAGGTGAATTCCGCCAGCGTCGACGCGCTGCTCGCTGAGCTCGACTACGAGGGCACCCATTTCGCGATCGCGCTGAACTACGATGTCGTGCCGAAAAGCCGCTGGGCCGAGACCAGTCTCAAGGCCGGCGACGAGATCGAGATCATCACGCCGCGGCAGGGAGGGTGATGGATTTGATGCGCCCGCCACATATTCCACTGTCATCGCCCGACTTGATCGGGCGATCCAGTACGCCGCAGCTTCTCGGCTCTAGCCGCGCCGCCGCGGCGTACTGGATCCCCGCTTTCGCGGGGATGACAGCTACATTTGGGCTGACACCGTCATCTACGGAGACACCTTCAACATGGTGACCTTCTACGGCAAAACCTTCGCCTCGCGCCTGCTCATCGGCAGCGCGCTCTACCCATCGCCGGCGATCATGCAGGGCGCGATCCGCGCCTCCGGTGCGAACATCGTCACGGTGTCGCTGCGCCGCGAAGCCGCCGGCGGCAAGACTGGGGATGCGTTCTGGAAGCTGATCCGCGAGCTCGACGTCGCCGTGCTGCCGAACACCGCCGGCTGCCGCAGTGTGCGCGAGGCCGTGACCACGGCCAAGCTTGCGCGCGAATTGTTCGGCACCTCCTGGATCAAGCTGGAAGTGATCGCCGACAACGACACGCTGCAGCCTGACGTCGTTGGCCTCGTCGAAGCCGCGACCATCCTGATCAAGGACGGTTTTGAAGTGTTCCCCTACTGCACCGAGGATCTCTCGGTCGCCAATCGCCTGGTCGATGCCGGCTGCAAGGTGGTGATGCCGTGGGCGGCCCCGATCGGCAGCGCGAAGGGCATCATCAACCGCGATGCGTTGAAACTGCTGCGCGAGCGGCTGCCCGACATCACGCTGGTGGTCGACGCCGGCTTGGGGGCGCCCTCGCACGCGGCCGAAGCGCTCGAGCTCGGCTACGACGCCGTGCTGCTCAACACCGCCATCGCAAAAGCCGCGGACCCGATCGCGATGGCGGGCGCCTTCCGCCTCGGCATCGAGGCCGGCCGCACCGCATATGAAGCGGGGCTGATGAACGCCCGCGATTTCGCTTCCCCCTCCACCCCTGTCGTTGGGACCCCGTTCTGGCATGCCGTATCCTGATCGCTTCTATCCCGTTGTCGACAGCCTCAAATGGGTCGAGCGCCTGACCAGGCTCGGCGTCGGCACCATCCAGCTGCGCGCGAAAAACCTCGACGACTCGCAGGCTCTCCAGATCGTCACCGACGCGGTGGCGATCACTGAGGGCACGCAGGCCAAGCTGGTCGTGAACGATTATTGGCGCGCGGCGATCGTCGCCGGCGCAAAATACCTGCATCTTGGCCAGGAGGATCTGGCGGATGCCGACCTCAAGGCCATCCGCGAGGCCGGCATGTCGCTCGGAATCTCCACCCATGACGACGACGAGCTTGCGACCGCGCTCGAAGCCAAGCCCGACTACGTCGCGCTCGGCCCGATCTTCTTCACCACGCTCAAATCGATGCGCTTCGAACCGCAGGGCATTCCGAAGATCACGGAGTGGAAGCAGCGCATCGGCAGCATCCCGCTGGTCGCGATCGGCGGCATCAAGTTCGAGCACGCCGCGGAGATCTTTGCCGCCGGTGCGGACTCCATCGCGGTGGTTTCCGACGTCACCCAGAACGCCGACCCCGATGCCCGGGTGCGGCAATGGCTCGGCCAGTCGAAGGAGGCGGCGTGATGCGCACGCTCTCTCCACACCCTCAACTGTCATCGCCCGGCTTGCCGCCTACGCTAAAGCTTCGGCGCGCCAGTACAGCGTGGCCTCGGCGAAGCCTCGGCGAAGCCGGGACCGGGCGATCCAGTACGCCGCGGCCTCGCCGTACCTCACAAAAGTCTCTGGAATACTGGATCCCCGCTTTCGCGGGGATGACAGCTGTAATCGACGCGCGCGCAGCGAAGCTAACGAATTGAAGGAGAATCCCATGAACATCCGCTCCAATCCCGAAAAGACCGTCCCTGCCGTCACCACCGGCCCGCTGCCCTCCTCGCGAAAGATCTTCGCCTCACCCGACGCCGCGCCCGACCTGCGCGTGCCCTTGCGCGAGATCATCCTGTCCGAAGGCGCCGGCGAGCCGAACCTGCCGGTCTACGACACCTCGGGCCCCTACACCGATCCGTCCGTGACCATCGACGTCAACGCGGGCCTTGCGCGCAACCGCAAGGCCTGGGTGCTGGAGCGCGGCGGCGTCGAGGAATATGAGGGCCGCCAGATCAAGCCGGAGGACAATGGCAGCGTCTCCACCGACAAGGCCGCGCGCGCGTTCAGCGCCTATCACAAGCCGCTGCGCGGCCTCGACGGCCACAAGATCACCCAGCTTGAATTTGCCCGCGCCGGCATCATCACCAAGGAGATGATCTACGTCGCCGCGCGCGAAAATCTCGGCCGCAAGCAGCAGCTCGAGCGCGCGGAAGCCGCGCTCGCCGACGGTGAAAGCTTCGGCGCCTCGGTCCCCGCCTTCATCACCCCGGAGTTCGTGCGCAGCGAGATCGCGCGCGGCCGCGCCATCATCCCGTGCAACATCAACCACTCCGAGCTCGAGCCGATGATCATCGGCCGCAACTTCCTCACCAAGATCAACGCCAATATCGGCAACTCCGCGGTAACGTCTTCAGTGGAGGAAGAGGTCGAGAAGATGGTGTGGGCGATCCGCTGGGGCGCCGACACCGTGATGGACCTCTCCACGGGGCGCAACATCCACACCACGCGCGAATGGATTTTGCGCAACGCGCCGGTGCCGATCGGCACCGTGCCGATTTATCAGGCGCTGGAGAAGTGCAACGGGGATCCGGTCAAGCTGACCTGGGAGCTCTACAAGGACACCTTGATCGAGCAGTGCGAGCAGGGCGTCGACTATTTCACCATCCACGCCGGCGTGCGCCTGCCCTACATCCACCTCACCGCCAATCGCGTCACCGGCATCGTCAGCCGCGGCGGCTCGATCATGGCGAAGTGGTGCCTGGCGCATCACAAGGAAAGCTTCCTCTACACCCATTTCGACGAGATCTGCGACCTCATGCGCAAGTACGACGTCTCGTTCTCGCTCGGCGACGGCCTGCGTCCCGGCTCGATCGCGGACGCGAACGACCGCGCGCAGTTTGCCGAGCTGGAGACGCTCGGCGAACTCACGAAGATCGCGTGGGACAAGGGCTGCCAGGTCATGATCGAAGGCCCCGGCCACGTGCCGATGCACAAGATCAAGATCAACATGGACAAGCAGCTCAAGGAGTGCGGCGAGGCGCCGTTCTACACGCTTGGGCCGCTGACCACCGACATCGCGCCGGGCTACGACCACATCACCTCAGGGATTGGCGCCGCCATGATCGGCTGGTTCGGCTGCGCCATGCTCTGCTACGTCACGCCGAAGGAGCATCTCGGCCTCCCTGATCGCAACGACGTCAAGACCGGCGTCATTACCTACAAGATCGCCGCGCACGCCTCCGATCTCGCCAAGGGCCACCCCGCCGCGCAGCTGCGCGACGACGCCCTCTCGCGCGCGCGGTTCGACTTCCGCTGGAGCGACCAGTTCAACCTCGGCCTCGACCCCGACACCGCGAAGAACTTCCACGACGAGACCCTGCCGAAGGAAGCCCACAAGGTCGCCCATTTCTGCTCGATGTGCGGTCCAAAATTCTGCTCGATGAAGATCACGCAGGACGTGCGGGATTATGCGGCGACGCTCAATGATCCGAACTCGGTGGGCATGTCGATGGCCGGCACGGCGGAGGACGGCATGAAGCAGATGAGCGCGAAGTTCAAGGAAATGGGCGAGAGCTTGTACCTGGATGCGGAGAAGGTGAAGGAGAGCAATCGGGTGCTGTGAGCGGGATGACCAGCAGAAGCTATTCTCGCGCTTCTCGCAGCTTTGCGTACTCTTTCAAGCCGAGATGAACCTTGAAGCGGTTGGCGACATTGTCCCAGCCTGCTTCAGGGTCACTATACTGAAATGCCCAGGACGAACCGCCGTAGCCACTTCTGCGTTCATAGCCAATTACAGAAAACCGATAGAGCAGCGCAAGAGCTTCAGATGCAGCGAAGTCGTTCTTCGACGATTTGCGCTGAGCGTACTCGCGCTCAAAATCGGCGCGCTCGAATGTAATCGTACTTAGTGCGGAACACGCCTGGAGCGCCTCGTCCCAAAACGCCCAATGGGGCCGGATTTCGTCGTCAAGCTCCTGCTTTAGGTAAGACGAATAATCTTCACGAGAGCCAACGATACCCGCGAAGATTTAACGCCTTGGAGAGAGTGCGAACTTTCCCTTCCGTAAGGTATCGCACGATTGCTGTCTTTCCTGTTCCCTTCCGACCAAGCACAAGGAACGCTTCGCGATTTTCGATTCTTTGAACAGCGTTCGTTGAGACGAAGTAGTCCAAAACAGCATCGTCCTCTGCGGCGACATCGCCGAACGTTTCGAATTGAGCAAGAGAAAGCTTGACCATGTTTTGCCTGCGTATCAGTTCTAAATGGACCAATTTATGGCTGCACGCACTCGCGCCCGGCAGCGTTGGACGATCGAAGCATACCTAAACCAAGATCTTGGCTGCACGTTCGACCAACAATAACAGTATCAACCCCTCTATTCAGTTTCTCCCGACCAGGTGCTGTTCGAGACCTTAAATCGAGAGAGGGCGGCATCACTAACAATCGGGAGCAACCGATGAAATAAAGCCTTACAATCTTCCCTTTAACGGATGGTCCCTTCGCCAACCGCTTGCGGCTCGCGAGTCGACGTAACAGACGAGCAAATCGGCCGCTCCTCGAGAGGTTATAATATGAACAAGAGAACTCGCTGCGGCGCGGGAATCAACGAAGCACCACAGTCCATCGTTGCCACGAGCAGGATTTCGAGAATCGACTTTGCAAACCAACAAATCGGCCGCCGCGCGAGAGGGCACTTCGCACACTAAGACGTCCGCTGCCCCGCGCGAGCCCACCAAATGCACTAAAGCCATTCGCTTTCCTAATTCGCAAAATGTATAAAGCCAATAGGATGCACATGAATATGCCAAGTGTCAATTTCTGGTTGTGGCTTGTTAAGCAACATCAAAGGCGGTGCAAATTACCTAAACAGCGGACGCATGCCACAGACTCAGGATTTGCCTACCCAGACTTTCCACCGCCTCCCCGACCAGCTCCGCCCCAACCTCCGCCTCGTCCTCGTCGGCACCGCCGCCTCTGCGCGTTCGGCCGAGCTCGGGCACTACTACGCCCATCCCGGCAACCGCTTCTGGCGCGCGATCCATGAGGCCGGGATCACGCCGCGCCGCTATCAACCGGGCGAGTTCGCATCGCTGATCGAGCTCGGGATCGGCTTCACCGATCTCTCCAAGTCGGCGCCGGGATGGATCATCAGATCGCGGCCGCGTCGATTGACGTGCCGGGGTTCAGGGCGAAGATGGAAAAGTATCGGCCGCGGACGATTGCGTTCACGAGCAAGAAGGCGGCGAGCTTGTTTTATGGAAGGGCGTCGAGAGCGATTGCGCTGGGGCGGCAGGTGCGCGAGGAAAGCTGGCCGGAGATATTCGTGCTGCCGTCGCCGTCTGGTGCTGCGTCCGGGCATTGGACGATCGAGCCATGGCGGGAGTTGGCGGAGTGGATTGCTCGCACGAGCTAGGCGGCTCAGCCTCGGATTGGCGCTGCTCTCGTGTCCCGGGCAAGCGCAGCGCAGACCCGGGACCCAGAAGCTCCGGCACGGATGCGGCATGGGCCCCGGCTCTGCAGCGCATCACGCCGCAAGCGGCGCGCTGCACTGCGTCCGGGGCACGCCATCATCATCCCCTCACCCCGCATACGCCTTGTCGAGATCCGCAATCACGATCTTCCGCATCCCCATCATCGCCTGCATGACGCGGTTCGCCTTGGCGCGGTCGGGGTCGCCGAGATAGTGGCCGAGCGCCTTCGGCACCACCTGCCAGGACAGCCCGAATTTGTCCTTGAGCCAGCCGCAGCGGGACTCTTCGCCGCCATCCGCAGTCAACCGGCTCCAGAAATAATCGACCTCGCCTTGCGTCTCGACGCTGATGAAGAACGACACCGCCTCGTTGAAGCGGTATTGCGGGCCGCCGTTGAGCGCGTGGAAGCGCTGGCCTTCGAGCTCGAACACCGCCATGAAGTCGCTGACGGTCTCGATTTTGGCGTTGGGAAACACCGATTTGTAGAACGCGACGGCTTCCGGGACGTTGTTGTCGAACCAGAGGAACGGCGTGATGGAGGTCATGGGCGGGGAATCCTTTTGTCTCAAGCCGGCCGCGCGCCGGTACTCCAAGGACGCGGCCGGAACGGGTGTTCCGACAAAGTTGGCCAGAATTTGTTGTCGGAATCCGCCTCGCTTGTTCGTCCTCCGAACGCAAAGCGCAAACCACCCCGGAGCCCCCACATGCCCCCGACCATCACCGCCTTTGAGAATTCCCCCGATCGCGGCCGGGGGCAGGCGCGCGACATGCGGGTTCGCTGGGCGCTCGAGGAAGTGGGCCAGCCTTACGACGTTCGGCTGGTGTCGTTCGCGGCGATGAAGCAGGCCGCGCACCTGGCGCTGCATCCGTTCGGGCAGCTTCCGACCTATGAGGACGGCGATCTCGCGCTGTTCGAGTCCGGCGCGATCGTGCTGCATCTCGCCGAGCGCCATGCCGGCCTGCTGCCGGCGGACGCGAATGCGAGGAGCCGCGCGATCGCATGGACGTTTGCCGCGCTGAACACGCTGGAGCCGCCGATCGTCGAGCTCGGAATGGCGATGCTGACTGAGCGCGACAAGAGCTGGTACGAGCAGCGCCTGCCGATGCTCAGGGATCGCGTGCGCGTCCGGCTCGGCGAATTGTCCCGCCACCTCGGCGATGCCGAATGGCTCGACGGCGCGTTCAGCGCCGGCGATCTCATGATGGTGACCGTGCTGCGCCGGCTGAACACCTCTGGCCTGCTGGACGAATACCCTGAGATCGCCGCCTATGTCGCCCGCGGCGAAGCGCGGCCGGCATTCAAGCGTGCGTTCGATGCGCAACTGGCGGTATTTGCCGCGGCGTCGCGTTCGTAGCCCAGGATGAGCGCAAGCGATATCCGGGATGCGGGGCTAACGGATCGAGGCGAGAAGCGCCGCTACCGCATCGTGATCGCAAGGCCGCTGAGATCCGCATTCGCCATCAGGCCGACCTGCGTGCCGGTCAATTCGAGCACCGCGCCTTTCTGGTTGGTCAGCACGATGGCGCGGGCGCCGCGGCCCAAAGCGAGGCCGGCACCGGCCGCGCCATAGACGCCGGCGACGTCGGAGGGGCGGTTGATGTTGGAGACCCGGCCGCGCAGCACGGTCTTGGAGCCGCCGAAGACGAGGCCGTAGTCGAGCCCGCCGGTGGAGAGCGGATAGGCGCGGCCGCGGAAGTTCAGGACGCCCGAGCCGCCCGAGCCGCCGATGATCCAGCCCGCCTTGTAGATCGTCAGCGTCACGAAGCCGCCGTCGGCCCGTGCGGCGGTCGAGAGGCCGGCGAGCGCGGCGATGGCGACCAACGCGACGCGGAAGGTGGATGCGATCTTCATGAAGAATCTCCGGGGGCTATTTTTCAAGGGGGAAAGCGAATCAGACGCAGCGAATCTATCCGATCGATCGCGGCGGCAACATGATGGGGCGGACGTGGATTGCCAAATCCAGCAACACCCCAACCGTCATCGCCCGGCTTGACCGGGCGATCCGCCCAGCATTCCAGAAACGTTGGTGATGAGCCGAGAAACCGCGGCGTACTGGATTGCCGCGGTCAAGCCGGGGCATGACGGCGGGGTTTGGAGCTCCAAGGCGCGCTATCCCATCACACCATTCTGCCAGTGTTTTGCCCGACGCGTCAAGTTCTGCTTCTATATTTCCGAATTCATTGACAGGCGCGGCCTTTTCTACTGTGCATGGGGTTGTTTTCGCATTTTGTATTCGCCGCCCCCAATGCCGCTCCGCTTGCGCCGACACCCTGCCCCATCCGAAGATGCTGATCGAGATCGAGGCGGTGGCCTCGCTTTCGAAGTGAGCCGCGCCGTCTGCGTGTGACCTACAGGGCACGCGGCCAAACCAAGTGCCCGGCTGCGCCTGACATATCCGTGAACGGCCGCTCCGCGGCTTGCAAAGGGTCTGTTTTTACCGCACGAATTTTCGGGTCACACTTTCCCACAAGGAGATATTTCATGCGTCGCGTTCTCGCCCTCTGTGCCGTTGCCGGCATCGCCTCGTCCGTGTTCGCCGTGCCCGCGTCGGCCAAGGTCGGCTATTACGTGATCCGCTGGGACAACACCGGCATCTGCCAGGTCTGGAACGAGGACCTCAAGTACAAGCCGTTCCAATGGGGCGTGTCGACCTACAAGGTCGTCAGCAAGCCGCTCCCGACCTTCCAGGCAGCGTCCGACCTCCAGATCAAGCTGCGCGCGGAGCGCCGCTGCACGCTGTAAGCCTCACGTGACGGATCGCGTTCAGAGGGCGGGTCGCACGTAGCGATCCGCCCTTTTTCTTTGCCGGCGTCTTCCGCGTTTTCAGGCGAATTCAGCCCGCTTCCCGCGCACGCGCTTTGAACCTGACGGACGGACAGAACTACTCACAACTTGTTCGGGGCGCATCCCCCAAGCGTCCCGCACCACCCCTCCCGTCATTTCCGGGAGGCGCATCACATCTTGGATTTGAGGAGCTGATCATGCGTCGTATTTCCGTGCTGTGCGCTGCCGCCGGCCTTGCCGTCACGGCGTTCGTTGCCGCGAGCCCTGCCCAAGCCAGCTATCACCTGATCCGCTGGCAGGACACGGGCTTCTGCCAGATCTGGGACGACAGCATCCCGACCACGCCGTGGCCTTCCGATTACCACCGTGTCAGCGCGACCGTGCTGACCTTCGTCGACGCGCTGATGCTGAAGGATCATGCGCTGAAGGCCGGCCACTGCAGCTGGTAAGATCCGATCGCGGACGACAAGCCCCGGGCAAGGATGCGATGCCAGCATCCTTGCCCGCTCGCGTTTCTATCCTTGGGCTCGGAGCAGAACGATGCGCCCGACCACGACAGCCACGGTTCTCGCCGCTTCGCTTTTGCTCGCGGTCACCGCGCAGGCGCAGGCCCCGCAATCCTTCCGCGTGATCTCGCCGATCTTCGGCCAGCTCGTCAGCTTCGCGATGCCCTCGGGTTTCAACGTGGTGTTCGAGAACACCAAGGGCGGCCATTACATCCGCGAGGCCGTGCTCAAGGGCGAGACGCCCGAGCGCTGGACCGAGATGATCACGGTCACCGGCGAGAAGGGCATGACGCTGACGCCGGGCGCATCGCCTGAAGGCTTCGCCGGCTCGATTGCCGGCGGCTTCAAATCGGCCTGCCCCGACAGCTTCGCGGCGCAGCCGCTCGGCAACATGACGTTCGGCCGCTTCGAAGGCTTTGTCGCCGTGATCGGCTGCGGGCGCGTCGACACCGGCCCGACCCGCCACAGCGAGACTGCGCTGCTGATCGTGCTGAAGGGCACGAGCGACTATTACACCATCCAATGGGCCGAGCGCGGCCCCGAGAGCGACGAGCCGCCGGTCAGGGACGCACGCTGGCAGCAGCGCCTCAGCGATCTCGGCCCGATCGCCCTCTGCGCGATCGTGCCAGGCGAAGCCGCGCCCTATCCGAGCTGCGTGAACAAGAGCTGATACTCTCAGGCGTCCTTGTGCGCGCCGGGATGGATCAGGATATCGCGCGCGGCGGCGAGGTCGATGAACGCTTCCGTGCTGCCGCCCTGGTCGGGATGCAGGCCCTTGGCGGCGCGGCGATAGGCCTGGTTGATGTCCTCGCAGGTGAGCTGCACCGCGAGCGGCAGGCCGAGCATCTTGCGCGCCCGGTCCTCGCTTGAAAGTTTCTTCGGCGCGGCGTTGCGGCGGCCGAAGCGCGGCGCGGTCAGGTCGTGGACGACATCAAGGACCACACCGAGCCGGCGCTGGGCCGCCAACGTGACGCTTTGATCGTCATTGTCGACGGCCTGGCGCAGCACCGGAAGCGCCTGCTCGGCCGCCTGCCGCAGCGTGGCATCGCTGCTCATGCGCGCGATCTCGGCGATGAGGCGGCCCGCCTCGGCGAAGTCGGCCGATTGCGCCGCGCGCAGGCGTTCGAGAGCGAGTTTCCAGGAGTCCAGCCGTTCCATCATGCGCGCAACGTTTAGCAATGAAGATCAGTATGCCAAGGCCGCCGTTTCCGACCCCTTAATTTCGAGTTAGCCTTTCATGAAACTTCGAAAATAAATCGGGAGGAAATTGTCATGGCATTGCTCGCAAACCACATCGCCGTCGTCACGGGCGCCGGTTCCGGGATCGGCCGGGCGATCGCCGCCGGCTACGCCCGCGAGGGCGCGCAAGTGGTGCTGCTCGACGTCAACGCCGACACGGTCGCGGAGGCCGCGCAGGAGATCCGAAAAGCGAGCGGCAAGGCCGAGAGCTTTGCGCTCGACGTGACCAAGCGCGAGGATTGCTTCGCGCTGGCAAAGCAGGTCGCCGACAAGGTCGGACAGGTCTCGATCCTCGTCAACAATGCCGGCATCACCCGCCGCAACGCCTTCACCGCCAAGACGGAGACGGTGGCGAAGGACTGGAACGACATCATCTCGCTCAACCTCAACGGCGTCTTCAACATGACGCAGGCCTTCCTCGCCCCTCTGCGCGCGAGCAAGGGCCGCATCGTCAATATCGGCTCGATCCAGTCCTTCGTGCACCTGCGCACGCCGAGCTCTGTGGCCTACACCACATCGAAACACGGCGTGCTCGGCTTCACCAAGGCGCTTGCGGTCGAGCTCGGCAAGGAGGGCGTGCGCGTCAACGCGATCGGGCCCGGCTTCATCGAGACCAACATCAACGCCAACGTGCGCGCGACCAATCCGGCGCTGGTGCAGGCCTTCGTCGATCACACCCCGCTGGCGCGTACCGGCAAGCCGGAGGACATCGTGGGGCCCGCGATCTTCCTCGCCTCCGACCTGTCGGCCTACGTCACCGGCACGATCGTGATGGTGGATGGCGGCTATCGGACGGTGTGAGCGAGATCGTCCGCAACACTATGCATCTCGCGCCAATCGCGGCCGCATCGCGGCATTCCTGAGGTCAATTGGTGCGATGGCTCGCAATTAACCTTCCATTAACCAAACCCGCCCACCGTAGATCTACGGCTTGGGGGTCGTTTGTTCTCGATCCGCTTCCAGCGAAGGAAGCGGGCGTTGATCGGGGTGTGTTGATGACCACTGTTCATGTCGCGGCGCCGCAGGACGCACAATTCCTCGCACCCAACCAGATCGTTCCGCTGCTGATCGGCGCGACCGTCGACGAGGTCGAGCGCGAGCTCGTGCTCCAGACGCTCGCGCGCTGCGACGGCAACCGCACGCGCGCCGCACGCGTGCTCGGCCTGTCGGTGCGCACGCTGCGCAACAAGATCAGGACCTATGCGGCGTCCGGCATCGAGGTGCCCGCGTATCACGACTAGCGCGTGACCGCGTCCCGTGGCGCTGATTGATGTTGATCATCGCCGCGCAATGCGCCTGCGGAATTGCTGCTGTCGCCAAACGCCGCTAAGTAGCTGGCTTCCGCAGAGGGAGCAGTGGCGTGGCTGACGATCAACGACGGCAGGGACCTCAGGGGCCGCGTGGGCGGCAGGGCGAGCCGGGACCGCAGGGTCATCCCGGCAAGCGCGGACCGGACGGCGCGCGCGGCAAGCCGGGGCCTCAAGGCAAGCCCGGCCCGGCCGGAAAGGCGGGACCTCAGGGCAAGCCCGGTCCGCAGGGCAAGCCCGGCGAGGCCGGTCCGCGCGGCGCAGCCGGACCGCAGGGACCTGCCGGGCCGCAGGGCCCGCGCGGCGAGGCCGGGCCGCCCGGCCAATTGCCGTCGATCGACCAGGTGCTGCCGTGGCTTGAGCAGCTGTTCGACGCTTGGGACGAGCGCCGCCGCCAGCGCGAGCAGGAAGCCGCCGAACGCGCAGCGCTCGAAGCCGCGGTGCATGAGTCCGACGAGGCCCTCGTCGATGACGGCGGCGGCGGCGGCGACGGCGGCGATCAGAGGAAAAAGAAGAAAAAGAAGAAGCACGGCAACAAGGACCAGTAGAGGTCTATTCCGTCCGGTCCTCGCGCCGCGACAGCATGCCCATGCGCTCGAACTGCCAGCGCATGGCCCGGTACCAGAGATAGCCGACCGCCGCGCCGCACAGCGCGAGGATGACCAAGTTAGCGCTCGAGAACGAGCCGCTCCACCACATCATCCACGCGGTCCACAGCAGCGTGAAGACGATGGCACCTGCTTTCAGCGGAAGAAGGGGGCGGCTCATGATCGTGCTCCGGGCTGTCAAAACCCCGGCAGACACCATCGCGCGTTGAGACGATTTCCACCGTGAGTCAGATCACGGAACGGCTTTCAGCCGAACCGCAGCCGCGAGCGCTCCTTCGCCTTTTCCGCTTCGAGCTCGCGGTCGCGCGCCGGCGCATGGGTATGCAGCGAGTTCAGCAGCCGCCGCGCGGCCTCCGAGACCTCCGCCACTGCGCGCTCGAACGCCGCCTCATTGGCCTGTGACGGCTTGTTGAAGCCCGACAATTTGCGCACGAACTGGAGCGCGCTGGCGTGGATCTCGTCCTCCGTCGCCGGCGGCTCGAAGTTGAACAGCGTCTTGATGTTGCGGCACATGCAGTCTCTCCTGGAGTTCCCATAAAGACGGTCGGCGGAGCCGGAATCCTACATCCTCCAGCGCAGTTCTGCTAAGTTCCGCCGCATCGCGGCCGCCGATGACGAGCCGCAACGGGAGAGAAACGGGGAGCGAAACATGAAGGCCTCTTGCGTCGCGCTGTCGGCCATTCTGCTGTCGATTTCAACATCGGTCATGGCTGCCGATTCTCCGGCGCCGAAGCAGGGCGACTGGATCGTCAAAGACTTCAAGTTCCACACCGGCGAGACCATGCCGGAGCTGAAGCTGCACTACACCACCGTTGGTGAGCCCCCCGGCCAGCCGGTGCTTGTGCTGCACGGATCGGGCGGCTCGGCCGCAAGCATGCTCTCGCCTTCGTTCGCCGGCGAGCTGTTCGGCGCAGGCCAGCCGCTCGACGCCGCCAAATATTACATCATCATCCCCGACGGCATCGGCCACGGCAAGTCGTCAAAGCCGTCCGACGGCATGAAGATGAGCTTCCCGAAGTACGATTACGACGACATGGTCGAGGCGCAATATCGCCTGGTGACGGAAGGCCTCGGCGTCAAGCATCTGCGGCTCGTCATCGGCAATTCGATGGGCGGCATGCATACCTGGTTGTGGGGCGAGAAATACCCGAAGGCGATGGACGCGCTGATCCCGATGGCCTCGCAGCCGACCGAGATGGCCTCGCGCAACTGGATGATGCGGCGGATCATGCTCGAGACCATCCGCAACGATCCCGACTACGACGGCGGCAACTACACCAGCCAGCCGCGCATGATGAAATACGCCATCACCGCCTACGGGATCGCCAGCACCGGCGGCACGCTCGCCTATCAATCGCAGGCGCCGACAGCGGCCAAGGCCGACAAGATCGTCGAGGACCGCCTTGCGACGCTGATCACGGCGGATGCCAACGACTTCGTCTACCAGTGGGAGGCCTCGCACGACTACAATGCCGGTGAGAAGCTGGAGCAGATCGAGGCGACGCTGCTGCTGATCAACTCCGCCGACGACGAACGCAATCCGCCGGAGACCGGCGTCACCGACGCCGCGATGAAGCGGGTCAAGAACGGCAGGCTGTATCTCATCCCCGCGAGCACCGAGACGCGCGGCCACGGCACGACCGGCAACGCAAAATTCTATCGCGAGCAGATCAGGCAATTGCTGCAAACCGCGCCGCAGCGGACGATGTGAGACGGTGCGGCCGATCTGCAAGGCCTCGATTGTCGTCCGCATTCGGCTGCATCATGCCGGCCGATGCGGCCGCTGCATTGCAGCGGATTTCGTTGGCTGGAGGCGGCCTGATCGGGTAGTTTGACGCCCAGTTGATGTGGAGGCATGCCGTTGACCGAGCTTTGCGCCGAAGACCTCGCCACCATCTATGCCAAGCCGAGCCCGCGTGTGATCGCGAAGGCGCGTCCCGCGATCGATGCGCATGCGAAGAAGTTCATTGAGATGTCGCCGTTCTGCGTGCTCGCGACGTCTGGCGCTGACGGCAGCGTCGACGCCTCGCCGCGCGGTGGCGAGATCGGCTTCGTCCACGTCGCCGCCCCCAACCGATTGCTGATGCCCGATCGCTCCGGCAACAACCGGATCGACAGTTTTCGCAACGTCGTCGAAGGCTCCGGCTTCGTGCACATGTTGTTCTTCGTCCCCGGCATCGACGAGACGCTGCGCATCAGCGGACGCGGCACGCTGTCGGCCGATCCGGACCTGCTGGCATCCATGGTGGAATTCGGCAAGCCGCCGCGCGCGGTGCTCAACGTCGCCGTCAGCGAAGTCTATTTCCACTGCGGCAAGGCACTGATGCGGTCAAAGCTGTGGTCATCCGAGAAGGTGCAGCGCTCGGTGATGCCGAGCATCGGCGAGGTCATTCACGACCAGACGGGGCTGGGCGAGCCGGAGAGCCAGGAGATCGTGGAAGCGCGCTACAAGACGCAGCTGTAGCTGGCGCCCGAACAAAAATGTCGTTCCGGCCTGCGCCGGAACGACATGAGAGTACGCGGCTGACGCGTGAGCTTAATGTCCCTCGCCCTCGAGCCCGCCGACGTGCTTCTGCGTGTAGAGCTCGAGGCCGATGCGGCCGATCAGGTCGAGCTGGGTTTCGAGGAAGTCGATGTGGTGCTCCTCGTCGCTCATCAGCTTCTCGAACAAATCGCGCGTGACGTAGTCCTTGACGCCGTGGCAGTAGGTCGCCGCTTCCTGGTAGAGCGCCCGCGCGCTCATCTCGGCGGCGAGGTCGCACTCGATGATCTCCTTGACGTTCTGGCCGATGCGCAGGGGATCGAGCACCTGCATGTTCGGGAAGCCGTCGAAGAACAGGATGCGCGCGGTGAGCTTGTCGGCGTGCTCCATCTCCTCGATGGACTCCTTGCGCCAGACCTTGGCCATGTCGAGGAGGCCCCAATTGTCGAGAAAGCGGTAGTGCAGCCAGTACTGGTTGATCGCAGTCAGTTCGTGACGCAGCGCCTTGTTCAAATAGTCGATGACTTTTGCGTCGCCCTGCATGGTTCACTCCAGCTCTTGCAGTCCAAATCGGCCCTAAATCGTACTTAGAATGCTTCTAAGTCAGTTTAAGGATGAGGGCAACCAACTCCGGCGACGCGGCCCGGGAAAAGCTCAGCCGAACTTGCGGAAGATTTCAGCAGGCCGCGAGGGCGAACTCGACGGGCTCGGCCGCCTCGTCATTGGCCGCCGCCGTGTGGCTGTGCGGGCACCCCGAGCAGCAGGACTGGGCGCAGGGGCCGAGCGCTTCCTCGATGATGGTCTTGATCGTGCGGGCGCAGCGGCCGCATTCGGCACTGCAACCGAGACATCCATAGACCTGCTTGGCATGACGCACGGCATCGTCGGACTCGGCGACGGCGGCGCGGATGTCGTCATCGCTCAGCACGTTACAGGAACAAACGATCATGGAAGCGGTAGGCCCTTCGGTGATGCGTCGTCATCGATATTTAACGGGCCGTCCGGATGCAAAGGGAAAAACCGGTATTTGAAGCTATTCCAAACTGCCGTGGAAGCAGCCTAGAACGGCTCTAAAATAGGGTTGCGCCGGATCAAGGATCAGTCGCCGCCACCGCCTCCCCCACCGTCGCCGCCGCAATCCCCGCCACTGCTGCCGCTATCACTGCTCGGACAGCTGCCGCCGTCGCTCGAGCCAGACGAGCTGTCGCTGGAAAACCAGCTGCCTAACGGGAAGCCGTCGCTCGATCCCGAATAGCTGTCGCCGCCGCCACTGCCCCCATCGGTCCCGGCCGCCGCCCGCGAGCGCCCGCCGCGGTTCTGGAGATGGCTGATCCAGCCGTAGCCGATGGCGAAGATGACCCCGACAGCAATCAAGGCATTGATCATCGCGTTACCCATCGTCGCCTCCCTGGCGGACCTGCGATCCCTATTAATTGGTCGTCCCCGGCAAAGGTGCCGTTCATTGATCATTCAAACGAAGTATGGAACTCTGCTCCCAAAGAGTTTCTCGTGTGTTCGTGCAAAAGGTCAAACCGATGAAGAAGTCACTCCTGGCAGTTGCTGCCCTTGCCACCGTCGCCCTGACGGCCGGAACGCCGGCCCATGCGCAGCGCGGCGTCGCTGCCGGCGTGGCCGCCGGAATCATCGGTGGCGCCATTGTCGGTGGCGCTCTGGCATCTCCGTATTACTACGGACCCGGCCCCGGCTATGGCTATTATGAACCGGGCTACTATCCGCCCCGCTACTACGCGCCGGGTCCGGGCTATGTCGCCGACGACTATTACGGCGGCGGCTGCGTCTGGCAGAGACAGCGCTTCTGGGACGGCTATGCCTGGCGCGTCCGTCGCGTGCGGGTCTGCGGCTGAGGCGACGAGCGCCGCTTGCTTGGTCCGGTTCACTACGGGATGCGCCGTTCATCTGCGGGCCTGAAAAAGACCGCTTTTTCTCGTCACTGCTCCGTCTGCGTTTACCGTGGATTGACCATTTGCGCGCTTCCTAGCTGCAAGGCCAATTCCCACAGAGTCTGCGTGAACCTTTGAAACCCGGGCGCCTCTAACAAGGGGAGCCCATCTCCCAGGAGAGCCCTGAGCATGAAGAAGACTTTAGTTGCCGCCCTCACGGTTGCGACAGTCGCCGGTTCGCTGGTGACCGCCACCCCGCCCGCCAAAGCCGGTGACGGCGTCGGCGTCGGCATCGCAGCCGGCCTGATCGGCGGCGCCATCGTTGGCGGCGCCATCGCGTCGAGCCGTCCTGCCTATGGTGGCCCGGTCTATGTTGCCGAGCCCGGCCCGCCGCCGCCCCCCTGCTACTGGCGTCGTGAGCGGTATTGGGACGGCTACGGCTGGGTCGTCCGCCCGGTTCGCGTTTGCTACTGATCTGATCGCTGGGCGCATCCGCGCCAGGATCGAAGCCCGGCCGAGATGATCGGCCGGGCTTTTTTCATGGGCATGCGTGCGCTATCGCGCCGTCTGGATCGAGCGCAGCACCTCTTCGCTCGGCCAGCAATCGACCTTGAGGCCTGCCGACTTCTGATAGGCGCCGAGTGCGGCACGCGTCTGCATGCCAGCCTTGCCGTCGATCTTGTCCTTGTAAAGCCCGATACGCGTCAGCCCGCGCTGCATGGTCTCGACATCCTTGGTCCGCAATTGCTTCGAGGCCGCCCATGGTATCGCGAACGGCTGCGGGCTCGTCATGCGGTCGCTCAGATGGCCGACGAACAGCACGTAGAGGTCGGAGAAATTGTATTCCTTGATGACGAAGTAGTTCTTCGTGGTCAGAAATGACGGGCCGTAAATGCCCTCCGGCTGGAGCAGCGAGGCCGGCTGCGCCTGCTCGGCAGCGCTGAGTCGCTGCCCGCGTACCGGCACAAAGCCTTCGCGCAGCCACTGGCCGATCGGCTTCGTCACCTCGGGCACGCCCATGGTGCAGTCGACCTTGGCCGGCGCCTGCACCTCATAGGCCCAGCGCACGCCGCTCTGCCAGCCCTTGTTGACGAGCTGCTGCGCAGCAGAAGCCAGCGCATCGGGCACCGAGTGCCAGATGTCGATGCGGCCGTCGCCGTCGAAGTCGACGCCGTGCTTGTAATATTCCGACAGCAGGAACTGCGTGAGGCCGGTGGCGCCGGCCCAGGATGAGCGCATGTCTTTGCGTGTCACCACGCCCTCGCCGAGGATCTTCAGCGCGAGGATGAACTCGCCCCGATAGGTGTCCTTGCGGCGGCCGACATAGGCCTGCGTCGCCAGCACGCGGACCAGATCATAAGGCAGCGTGTAGCGGCCGTAATCGGTCTCGCGGCCCCAGATCGCGAGCATCACGGTCGCGGGCACGCCTGACTTCTTCTCGATCTCGCTCAGCGCCGGACGATATTTTTGCAGCAGCCGCTGCCCCTCGCCCGCAAGCCGCGCGATCGAGGCTTCCTTGACGTAGTCGGCCGGCACCTGCACGAACTCCGCCTGCGACGGCGCGCCGGTCGCGGGCCGCCCGGGCAGGATCAGGTCCGGCAGCTTGTAGTCAGGCTCAAGCCCGCGCGTCTGCTCATCGAACGTCGCGCGTGACACGCCTTCGGCCTGCGCCTCCGGCCAGAGCGAGGCGATGAACTGCGTGAAGGCCGCGTCGGCCGCACGGGCGGGCGACCAGCCGCAAGTGACCGCGATCACAGCAGCGATCAGCGCCCGCCGCATCATGCCGAGATCACCGCGTCAACTTCTTGTACTTCACGCGATGCGGAATGATGCTGTCCTGGCCGAGCCGGCGCATCTTGTCCTTCTCGTAGTCCTGGAAGTTGCCTTCGAACCATTCGACGTGGCTGTCCCCCTCGAAGGCCAGGATGTGGGTCGCGATGCGGTCGAGGAACCAGCGATCGTGGCTGATGATGACGGCGCAGCCGGCGAAATCCTCCAGCGCCTCTTCGAGCGCGCGCAGCGTGTCGACGTCGAGATCGTTGGTCGGCTCGTCGAGCAGCAGCACGTTGGCGCCGGACTTCAGCATCTTGGCGAGATGCACCCGGTTGCGTTCACCGCCCGAGAGTGCACCGACCTTCTTCTGCTGGTCGGCGCCCTTGAAGTTGAACGACGAACAGTAACCGCGCGAGTTCACTTCCTTCTTGCCGAGCAGGATCAGCTCGTTGCCGCCGGAGATTTCCTCCCACACGGTCTTCTTGCCATCGAGCGCGTCGCGCGACTGATCGACATAGCCGAGATGCACGGTCTCGCCGACCGTGATCGTGCCCTTGTCCGGCTGCTCCTGGTTGGTGATCATCTTGAACAGCGTGGTCTTGCCGGCGCCATTGGGGCCGATCACGCCCACGATGCCGCCGGGCGGCAGCTTGAAGGTGAGATCGTCGATCAGCAGACGATCGCCAAAGCCTTTGCTGAGGCCTTCGAAGTCGACGACATTGGCGCCTAGCCGCTCGGCGACGGGAATGATGATCTGCGCGGTCTGGGTCTGCTTCTCGCTCGCCTGCTTGAGCAACTCCTCATAGCGCTGGTAGCGCGCCTTGGATTTGGCCTGACGGGCCTTCGGCGAGGACGCGACCCATTCCTGCTCGCGGGCGAGCGTCTTCTGGTGCGCAGCGTCCTCGCGGCCTTCCTGCTCGAGCCGCTTCTGCTTCTGCACCAGCCAGGACGAGTAATTGCCCTCGTAGGGAATGCCGCGGCCGCGATCGAGCTCGAGGATCCAGCCTGTGACGTTGTCAAGGAAGTAGCGGTCGTGGGTGACGATCAGGATCGCACCGGGATAGTTGCGAAGATGACCCTCCAGCCACGACACGGATTCGGCGTCGAGATGGTTGGTCGGCTCGTCCAGCAGCAGCAGTTCGGGCTGGTCGAGCAAAAGGCGGCACAGCGCGACGCGGCGGCGCTCGCCGCCCGAGAGCTTGGTGACGTCGGCATCATCAGACGGACAGCGCAGCGCGTCCATGGCCTGGTCAACCTTGCTGTCGAGATCCCAGAGACCTTGGGCCTCGATCTCATCCTGCAGCTTGGTCATCTCGTCGGCGGTCTCGTCGGAATAATTGACCGCGAGCTCGTTGTAGCGGTCGAGAATCGCCTTCTGCTTGGCGACGCCCTGCATCACGTTCTCGCGCACCGAAAGCTTCGGATCCAGCTGCGGCTCCTGCTCGAGATAGCCGACGCGGGCGCCCTCGGCGACCCAGGCCTCGCCGGTATATTCCTTGTCGAGGCCGGCCATGATCTTGAGCAGCGTCGACTTACCCGAGCCGTTGACGCCGAGCACGCCGATCTTGGCGTCCGGGTAGAAGCTCAGATGGATGTTATCGAGCACCTTCCGGGTCGGGTAGCTCTTGGTCAGGCCCTGCATGAAATAGATGAACTGGCGCGCCATCGGTCCCGTGAAACCTTCGATTTGAGGAGATTTGCTTGCCGCCGATGTAGCGATCCCGCCCCCAAAGGGCAACGTTTTCCCTCCGTTCACCACGGATCAATACGGGACGGACACCATCCCGACCCCGATCCGGACAATTGAAACCATCTTTTAATAAATCAGGCCAAAGCTCGGTTTCGCGCGGAAACAGCGCCACCCGCTCAGAATGAGCGGGAGAACAGCGAGACAGCGTCATGGCTCTGATCGAGACCCACTCCTTTCCTGTTCCGGCCGAAGCCGGGAACGCCTCCCGCCTCATGTCCGAGGTCAAGGGCTTCTGGAAGCGCTTCTTCGCCACCGCCTTCAATCCCTACCGGCCCGAGCTCCACTACATGCGCGGCCCCGGCCCGGCCTGGCGCGCCAAGCACGGCATGGATGCGCCGTTCCGGCTCAAGCCCCGCGACCACTGAACCCGCCTCCGCTATCGGATTTTTGAGGACCCGAGGCGCTTGCGCGCGAGGCTGATTGCGCGCAACCATGGCCGCGTTCCGACGACGGCGCCCATCGCCCAGCGCCGTCCCCTCTCGTCATGGATGAACGCTGATGAGCCGGCTGCGCTGTGCAATTCTCGACGACTATTTCAACCTTGCTCTCGACGTTGCCGACTGGCCGAAACTGTCCGACCGCATCGACGTCACCGTGTTCAGCCATCCCTTCGCCTCGGAGCAGGCGGCGGCGAGCGCGCTTGCCGACTTCGAGATCATCTGCGCGATGCGCGAGCGCACCGCGTTCCCCAAAAGCCTGTTCGATAGCCTGCCGAAGCTGAAGCTGCTGCTGACATCAGGCATGCGCAACGCGGCGATCGACCTGGAGGCCGCGAAGGCGCGCGGGGTTGCCATCGGCGGCACGCAATATTCGCGCGATCCCACCGCGCCCCTCGCCATGGGCCTGATCCTGGAGCTGACCCGCGGCATCGGCCGCGAGAATGCACGAATGCATGCGGGCGAGCCCTGGCAGACCTTTGCCGGCGTCGAGATCGAAGGGATGACGCTCGGCATCGTCGGGCTCGGCAAGCTCGGCAGCAAGATGGCGGGCATCGCGAAGGCGTTCGGCATGAACGTGATCGCCTGGAGCCCGAACCTCACGGCGGAGAAGTGCGCGGCGGTCGGCGTCGGCTACGCCACCAAGGAGGAGCTGTTCGCCAAGGCCGACATCGTTACCATCCATGTGGTGCTGAGCGAACGCTCGCGCGGCCTCGTCGGCCGCAACGATCTCGCACGGATGAAGCCGACGTCCTTCCTCGTCAACACCGCGCGGGGACCGATCGTGGACGAGCAGGCGCTGCTCGAGGCCTTGCAGCAGCGCAAGATCGCGGGCGCTGGCCTGGATGTGTTCTCGGTCGAGCCGCTGCCGGTCGAGCATCCGTTCCGCAAGCTCGACAACCTCGTGCTGACGCCGCATCTCGGCTACGCGACCGAGGACGGGTTGCGTATCCATTACGGCCAGATGGTCGAGGCGATCGACGCCTGGACCAGGGGAAGCGAACTGCCGCGCAAGCTGGCCTAAGGCAGGCGCCTCACGCCGCGGAGCGCTGCGCTGCCGAGGCCGGCGCGAGTTCGGCAAATCCCTCGCGCCACGACGGCTTCGCCGGTTTCCAGCCGAGTTCGCGTCTCGCCTTGGCATTCGACGCCCCGCGCACCTCAGTCATCATCGCCACCATGTGCTCGCCCGCGAGCAGGCGCCCGAGCCAGGTGGGAATGTGGAGTGGCGGCTTGGCACCGATCAGTTCGGCGAGCGCAGGCAACCAATCCTTCACCTGTGCCGGATGATCGTCGACAATGTTGTAGACATTGCCGGCGCGCCCGCGCTCGATCGCGGCAAGCGTCGCAGCCGCAGCATCCTCGGTGTGGATGAACGACCACGTCCCGGCGCCCCCGCCGATCACCGGCACACGGCGGTGGCGTAGCTGGTCCATCATGGCCGGCGACAGCGTGCCGGTGTCGGGCCCGTAGAAGAATCCATAGCGCAGCACGATCCCTTCCGGCGTGGTCGATGCGGTGACGCTCCGCTCCAGATATCCGATTGCCTCGAGCGTGCGTCGCAGCTCCTGCGGCGGGTGTGGATCGAGTTCATCGGTCTCGGTCTTCACCGTCCCTCCGGTGCGGCTGAAGGTCCAGCCGCAGAAGCTTTGCGCGATGAAGCGCCTGGCACCGGCCTCGCGTGCGGCGGCGAGCAGAATGTCGGTTCCTCGCGTGCGAAGCTCGTTGGTTCGCGCGAAAGCGCGATCGAAATGGCGGAGATCGGTAGCGGCCGCGAGATCCGTCATCTGGTGGACGACCACGTCCGGCTTTGCCGCAGAGACCGCAGCGCCCATGCTGCCGGCGTCGAGACCGTCGGCGATGGCCGGCTCCGCACCCAATCGACGCAGGACGTCTGCTTTGGCCGCACTCCGCGTCGTGCCAACCACTGAATGCCCGGCCGCGACCAGCGCCGGAACAAGATATTGCCCGACCGCACCGGTCGCGCCCGCAACAAAGATTCGCATCACGTGCTCCTCGAATTCGTTGCAACCTCCTCGGCAGGTAGGCGACGTGCGTGAGGATTCAACGGGCGAATGCCAGGCGAGGCGGACGGGCAGGCATCAAACGAAAGCGGCGCGTGGCCGAGGCACACGCGCCGCTCGTTTAATCAGCTCTGACGAAGCCAGTTAGCGCACAGTCACCGGCGCGGGCAGCGGCGGCACCACCGTCGGCTGCGTGCCCGGGGCCGGGCCGGCCTGGGCAGACATCGGAGCCGGCGCAGGCGCTGCGGACGCGGTCGCCGTCCCCGGCGGCGGGCCACCGGGCAGCACCACCACGCGAGTGCCGACCTTGACGCGGTCGAACAGGTCGGAGACGTCCTCGTTCAGCATGCCGATACAGCCGGAGGAGACGAACTTGCCGATCGTCGAAGGCTGGTTGGTGCCGTGGATGCGGTAGACGGTCGAGCCGAGATACATCGCGCGGGCGCCGAGCGGATTGCCGGGACCGCCGGCCATGAAGCGCGGCAGATAGGGCTGGCGCTCGATCATCTCGGTCGGCGGATGCCAATCCGGCCACTCGGCCTTGCGGGTGATCTTCTGCACGCCGGTCCAGGTGAACCCGTCGCGGCCGACGCGGACGCCGTAGCGGATCGCGCGGCCATTGCCGAGCACGTAATAGAGGTAGGTGTTGGGCGTATCGACCACGAGCGTGCCGGCGGGCTCCTTGGTCTGGAACGCGACTTCCTGGCGGCGCAGGTTCGGCGGCAGCTGCGCCGGAGCTGCATCGGGTTGCTCCTCGGGCGGCAGCGAAGCGATCGTCATTGGCCGGCCGTCGGCGCCGACGGGCGGCTGGCCAGCCTGGACCGTTCCGGTCGCGGCCCGGCCATCGACGGCCTCCGGCGGACGCAGGCCGTCATTGGCGGGCGCCTGGGCCGGACGGTCGGCATAGATCACCGGCGGCGCGCCCGCGGGCCTGCCATAGCGGGGATCGTCGGGCGACATCACCGGACCCTGTGGCGGCGGGGCAGCCGAATAGACCGGCGCGCCAGCCGGACGGCCGTAACGGGGATCATCCGGCGACATCACCGGGCCCTGCGGCGGGGCGGCCGAATAGACCGGCGGGGAGCCAGCCGGGCGGCCATAGCGCGGATCATCCGGCGAGGTGATCGGACCGCCTGGGCCGGGCGGCGGCAGCGCGGCCTGCGGCATCGCGTCGTCGTCATCGTCCAGCGCGTCGAAATTCGGGGTGCGGTCGCCGGGCCGATATTCGGCCGGAGCGCCGTAGCTCGGCGCCTGCTGGACCGGATAGCTCTGAGCCTGCACGAGCGAGGTTCCCGCCGCAGCGACTGTTGCGGCAGCGCATATCGTCAGAAAATGTTTGATCATCATCGCTCTTGTATAGTCCCCAAGCCCTGACCGGACCGTTACGGCCAGATGACGGAAGATCGCGGCACATTCAAGACATCTGAGGCTCAATTGCGCCGGATTTGCCGATTTGTGATCCGCAAGACTACCGTTGCCCCGTTGCATCACGGGGCGGAAATCGCATTGCGCCGCAGATTGCCGGACTCTGCGGCCCGGAATTTAAGGGAACGGCGCGGAGACGTTGCGATATGGTCGAATCAGCCTGATTCGCCACCGCTTTGAGCTCCGATCCCTGCGTGGCGAACGCGGCACTCAGTACCGTCACCGCGTTCAGATGGCTCATGGGCCCCGGCACCGCCACCGGGGCGGAAATTCGCAACCCGTCCGATGCTTCCCGGCTTTCGCTTCCTGCTTGCCGCGATCCTGCTGTCAACCTCCATCCTGGTGTTCGGCCTGGGCGCCGCCGCGCTGTTGCGCGCGACCCATGAGCAGTATGTCAGCAACCCGTCCTGGCGGAATGGCCCGCAGGAGCAGGTGTTCGCGCAAGCCTCCGAGCCGGCCCAGCCGGTGCTCGCGGTGCTCCGCGCCGAACCGGAGGCGGCGGTCGAGCCCACGCCGTCGCTGCGTGACCAGGTGCCGACCATCGGATTGCCGGAAACCGGCCCCGAGCAGATGGCCGCGCTCACGACCGGGACCGACGCGCAGCCACAGGTCATCGCTCCGCCGGCTGACGCCGCGTCGGCCGAACCGGCCAGGGCGGAGACCGCGGCCGAAACCAAGATCGAGACACCGACGGATCCCGCAGCAGCGCCAGCCGACACGCTCACCCCCGCCGACACCACGGCCTCGATCCCCGAGGCCGGACCCGCAATTGTCGCGACCACCAGCGCGCCGACGCCGGATGATGCCGGCGCAGCCGCTGATCCCGGCGTCGCCATGGCCGCCGCGGCGCTCGACGTTGCGACGACCAGGCTTGCCGCACTGAACGATCCGGCGGCCCCCGCCGCAAAGGCCCCGCCCGCCAAAGCCAAATCCGACAGCGCCGCGCCGGACAGCAAGGCGACCAAGCGCAAGGCGAAGCCGAAAAAGCGACATCGCGTGGTGCGACGTCAGCCGCCTCAGCAACTGCAGCAGAGCCTCGACCCGTTCGGGCAGCAGCAGACTTTCGCGACAACGACTGCACGCACGCGGTGATCTTACTTCACCTCTCCCCGCAAGAGCGGGGCGAGGGAGTGAACCGCCGCCGTGGCGACGGTCGCACCCTTCACGCCGGCCCGGTCGCGATTGGCGGGCCTTTTTCCTGGCCCCATTCCGACCACGAGCCGTCGTAGAGCGCGGTATCGGTGACGCCGAGGCGATAGAGCGCGAGCGTCAGCACGCCGGCAGAGACGCCGGAGCCGCAACTTGTCACGATCGGCGCATCGAGCTTGACGCCGGCGCTCGTGAAGGCGGCGCGCAGTTCCTCGAGCGGCTTCATCTCGCCGGTCGCGGCATCGAACAGGAGATTGTAGGGCACGTTGCGCGCGCCGGGAATGTGGCCGGAGCGGATGCCCGGACGCGGCTCCGGCGCGCGGCCCTCGAAACGGTCGGCGGCGCGGGCGTCGATCACCTGCTCGGCGCGGCTTTCGATGTTGGCGATCAGCTGCTGCATGCTGCGCACGCGCTTCGGATCGTAGCTCGCTTTGAAGCTCGCGGGCTTTGGCTTCACCTCGCCGCTCTCGACGGGGCGTCCTTCAGCGCGCCACTTCTTCAGGCCGCCATTGAGGATGCGCACATTGCCATGGCCGAAGGCCAGGAACATCCACCAGGCGCGGGGCGCGGCGACCCAGCCGCCGGCGTCGTAGAGCACGACGGTGTCGGCGTTGGAGATGCCGAGATTGCCGATGTCGCGGCCGAACTGCTCGGCGCTCGGATACATGTGCGGCAGCGGATTGGAATGATCCGACACCGCATCGACATCGAAGAACACGGCGCCCGGCAGATGCGCGACGAGGTAGTCGTCCTTCGGCAGCGGCAGCACGCCCGGCAGCTTGAAGCTGGCGTCGAGGATCTTGACGTTGGGATCGCCCATGTGGGCGGCGAGCCATTCGGTGGAGACGAGGGGGTCGGTGGCGGTGGTCATTGGCTTTCCTTGCAGTCATTCCGGAGGCCCCGCGGTGCAAGCGAGGCTGAAGCTGCGCATCACACTCCGCTGTCATCGCCCGGCTTGACCGGGCGATCCAGTACGCCGAGGCAGTTGTGATTAGACCGATCGGCCGCGGCGTACTGGATTCCCCGCTTTCGCGGGGAATGACAGCGGAGAATGGCGCGACAGCGCAGCACTTCTCACCCCTTCTTCTTCGGCTCCCACGCTTCCGTCGGGCCGCCGGCATCGCGCCAGGCGGCGTAGCCGCCGGCGATGTGGGCGACGGGTTTTAAGCCCATGTCTTGTGCGGTCTTGGCCGCGAGCGCGGAGCGCAGGCCGCCGGCGCAGTGGAAGACGAACTTCTTGTCCTCCTGGAACACCGGCTTGGCGTAGGGGCTCTGCGGATCGATCCAGAATTCCAGCATGCCGCGGGTGCAGGCGAACGCACCGGGGATGCGGCCGTCGCGCTCGATCTCGCGGGGATCGCGGATGTCGACGATGACGACGTCGCCGTTCTTCGAGATCTCAATGGCGTCCTTGGCGTTGAGCGTCTCGATCTCGGCATTGGCCTCGTCGATCAGCGCCTTGATGCCGCGGGTGATGGTCTGGGGCATGTGGTTCTCCCTTCTTCCCGTTGTCATTCCGGGGCGCGCAGCGCCGGCCCGGAATCCATTCATCTCCATGCGCTGCGGCCCGATGGATTCCGGGTTCTCGCTTCGCGAGCCCCGGAATGACGGGAAGCTAATGCGTCAATTCCTTCATCGCACCTTCCAGCCCCTCGATTGTGATCGGGTACATGCGGTTTGCAAAGATGCGTTTGATGATGGTGGTCGATTCCGAATAGTCCCAGTGCTTCTGCGCGACCGGATTGAGCCACACCGTATGCGGATAAGTGCGGATGATGCGGTCGAGCCAGACCGAGCCGGGCTCCTCGTTGACATGCTCGACCGAGCCGCCCGGCACCATGATCTCGTAGGGCGACATCGAGGCGTCGCCGACGAACACGACCTTGTAGTCGTGCGGATATTTGTGCAGCACGTCCCAGGTCGGCGTGCGGTCGGTGAAGCGGCGCTTGTTCTGCTTCCACACGCCCTCATAGAGGCAGTTGTGGAAGTAGAAATACTCCATGTGCTTGAACTCGCTCTTCGCCGCCGAGAACAGCTCCTCGACCTGCTCGATATGCGAATCCATCGAGCCGCCGATGTCGAAGAACACCAGCAGCTTCACCGCATTGCGCCGCTCGGGGCGCATGTGCACGTCGAGATAGCCGTGATTGGCGGTCTCGCGGATGGTGGTGTCGAGGTCGAGCTCGTCCGGTGCACCGGTGCGCGCGAACTTGCGCAGGCGGCGCAGCGCCACCTTGATGTTGCGGATGCCGAGTTCGACATTGCCGTCGAGATCTTTGAATTCGCGCTTGTCCCACACCTTCACGGCGCGGTTGTTGCGGTTCTTCTCCTGGCCGATGCGGACGCCTTCGGGATTGTAGCCATGGGCGCCGAATGGCGAGGTGCCTGCCGTGCCGATCCACTTCGAGCCGCCCTGGTGGCGGCCCTTCTGTTCCTCGAGGCGCTTCTTGAGGGTCTCCATGAGCTTGTCCCAGCCCATGGCCTCGATCTGCTTTTTCTCTTCCTCCGTGAGATATTTCTCGGCGAGCTTCTTCAGCCACTCCTCGGGAATCTCCGCCTTCTCCATGGCGTCGAGCAGGCTTTCCAGCCCCTTGAACACCGTGCCGAAGACGCGGTCGAACTTGTCGAGGTTGCGCTCGTCCTTCACCAGCGAGGTGCGCGACAGATAGTAGAAATTCTCGACCGAATAGTCCGACAGGTCGGCGTCGAGCGCCTCCATCAGCGTGAGGTATTCGCGCAGCGTCACGGGGACCTGCGCCTCGCGCAGAGAAGTGAAGAATTGCAGGAACATGGCTGACAGATTGCCTTTCGGGTGGCTGGCGTCAAGGGGACGGGCGCATGCCTGGGCGCCGCGACACGATTGTCCATGAGGCGGGATTGGCGCGGAGATTGTGCTCGTCATCCTTTCGCTGATAAAACGGGTCTGAAAGCCTGACCGAACCAGGAACGGCCGCCATGTGCGGCCGTTCCCATGTCGCGACCGAGGACCGCTTCGGCCGACGGCCAACAAGGACGCACGATGAAATTTACCGGCACCAAGGACTATGTTGCGACCGACGATCTCAAGGTCGCGGTCAATGCCTCGATCGTGCTGGAGCGCCCGCTCCTCATCAAGGGCGAGCCCGGCACCGGCAAGACGGTGCTGGCGGAGGAAGTGGCGAAGGCGCTGAACGCGCCGCTGCTGACCTGGCACATCAAGTCCACCACCAAGGCGCAGCAGGGCCTCTACGAGTACGATGCGGTGTCGCGTCTGCGCGACAGCCAGCTCGGCGACGCGCGCGTGTCTGACATCGGGAACTACATCAAGCGCGGCAAGCTGTGGGAAGCCTTCACGAGCGACCAGCGCCCGGTGCTCCTGATCGACGAGATCGACAAGGCCGACATCGAATTTCCGAACGACCTCCTGCTCGAGCTCGACCGCATGGAATTCCATGTCTACGAGACCGGCGAGACGATCAAGGCCAAGCAGCGCCCGATCATGATGATCACCTCCAACAACGAGAAGGAGCTGCCGGACGCGTTTCTCCGCCGCTGCTTCTTCCACTACATCAAATTCCCCGACGCCGACACGATGGGCCGCATCGTCGACGTCCACTTCCCCGGCATCAAGAAGCGCCTGGTCGAGGAAGCGCTGCGGATCTTTTTCGAGGTGCGCGAAGTGCCCGGCCTGAAGAAGAAGCCATCCACGTCCGAGCTTCTGGACTGGCTCAAGCTGCTGCTCAACGAGGACATGAGCGTCGAGCAACTGCGCGAGCGCGACCCGCGCAAGCTGATCCCGCCGCTGCACGGCGCGCTGCTCAAGAACGAGCAGGACGTGCACCTGTTCGAGCGGCTGGCGTTCTTGAGCCGACGGGAAGTGTAGGCGCGGGTTCGCTTGTCATAGCGCTCCGCCGAGATCCCAACCACCGCCGTCATTCCCCGCGAAAGCGGGGAATCCAATACGCCGCGGCCGCTCGGCTGAACCACAACTGCCTCGGGGTCCTGGATCGCCCGGTCAAGGCCGGGCGATGACGGTGAGTGTGTAATCGCAGACACGCCATCGCATCCTCGCGGCGCATTTCGCCCGAGCTTTGCTCTCTCCATCGCCCTCAGAAGAAAGAGGGCGCAGGGAAGGCCGGGTGCCGGCTGGCACCCACGGTTCGCTGTGCGAAAGCACACGCAGAAAACTGCACAGCGGCATACAGGTGAAGCCGAACACACGGCCTTCCCTGCGCAGTGGTTGGACGGCTTATACCGTGCTCTCCCGGGAGCCGAGTTCGTTTTGGCCTCCCTCACCCCGCGAATTGACGATGCAGTCTGCCCGGTTGGGCTCGCTCACACCTCCGCGACAGGCTTGACCGTAGCAACGACGGCCAGGACCACACGGTTTTGCCGTACGCGCTCAGCGCCGTCCGTCCACACGTGGCTACGGGCTCACAGGGACTACCCGCCCTGCCCGCTACCGGTCGTGCCGACGCTGCCGCGTCCACCGCAACCCGGCCCGCGTTTCGAACGACTCGCGAACCGCCCCTCTTCGTCAGGCCGGGCTGTTTCGATGTATGCCGCAATTCCGAATTTCGGTAAAGTGGAATATTTTTACGGAAAGGGGTTGACGCATGGTGCGGTGTTTTGCCCGACGGGACGCGATCGCGACTGAATCCGGCCTTGTAAGGCGGGCAAAGCGAAAGCGTGCCCACCATTTCTGCCCAACCGCAGAGCGGCGGTGGGCACGGCGCTTCGCGCCTTTGCCCACCCTTGCTCACGCCACCGCTGTATCCGGAATCCGCGCGGCTTCCATCGGGGCCTTGCCGCGGATCAGGTCCGATGCACGATCCGCGATCATCATGGTGGAGGCATTGAGGTTCGCCGAGATCATGCGCGGCATCACGGAGGCGTCGATCACGCGCAGGCCCTCGAGGCCGTGGACGCGGAGCTGGTCGTCGACCACGGCCCAGGTCGAGTCCGCCGGGCCCATGCGGCAGGTGCAGCCGGGGTGGAAGGTGGTGGTGCCGCGCTCGGTGGCGGCGTGCAGGAATTCGTCGTCGGTGTTGACGTTCGGGCCGGGGAAATCCTCGTAGGCGTAATAGGGCGACAGCGGTGCCGACTTCAGCAGGCGCCGCGCGAGCTTCATGCCGCCGACGATGACGCGGCGGTCGAGCTCGGCGGCGAGATAGTTGGTCTGGATGATCGGCGGCGCGAACGGATCGGCCGAGCGGATGCGGACATAGCCGCGGCTCTCCGGGCGCTGCTGCCAGGAGGCGACCGTCATGCCGGGCTCGTCCTCGAGCTGGCCCTGCACGCCTTCCTTGTAGGAGGCCGGCGTGAAGGTGAGCTGGAGGTCGGAGCTCTCCGCGCTCTCGCCGGAATGCCAGAAGCAATAGACCATGGTCGGCGACAACGAGAGCAGGCCGCGGCGCGCGGTGGCCCATTTCATCGCCTCGACCCAGAGTCGCCAGCCGCGGCGGAGCTCGTTGATGGTTTTGATGTCCTTGACGCGCGCCACTGTGCGCGGAGCGTAGTGGTCCTGGAGGCCTTCGCCGACCGGGAGCGCGTGACGCACCGCGATGCCGTGCTGCTGCAACAGCTCGGGCGAGCCGATGCCGGAGAGCTGCAACAGCTGCGGCGAATTATAGGTACCGCCGGAGAGGATGACTTCCTTGTTGGCCCGCACTTCCACCGGCGTCCCGCCACGGCCGCCCTTCATGTAGCGCACACCCACCGCGCGCTTGCCTTCAAAAATGATCTCGGTCGCGTGCGCATGGGTGTGCACATGCACGTTGGGCCGTTTCATCGCCGGCTTGAGGAAGGCCGTCGCGCCGGAGACGCGCAGGCCGTTGTTGATGGTGCGCTGGCAGTAGGAGACGCCTTCCTGGGTCTTGCCGTTGTAGTCGGGGTTGCGGGGAATGCCGAGCGAGACCGCGCCTTCCATGAAGGCCTCGCAGAGCGGATCGCGCCAGTTCATGGTGGTGACAATGAGGTTGCCGTCGCGGCCGCGATAGGTGTCCTCGCCCTCGCCGATCCGCTTCTCCAGCCGCCGGAAATAGGGCAGCACGTCGGCATAGCCCCAGCCGCGATTGCCCATCTGCGCCCAGGTGTCGAAATCCATGCGCTGGCCGCGGTTGTAGATATGGCCGTTGATCGAGGACGAGCCGCCGAGCGTCTTGCCGCGCGGCGCATAGATGCTGCGCCCGTTGGTGTAGGGCCCGGGCTCCTGCTGATAGGCCCAGTTGATGCTCTTCATGTGGAAGGTCTTGATGAAGCCCGCCGGCAGATGGATGTAGGGATGCCAGTCGCTCGGCCCGGCCTCGAGCACGCAGACGCTGGTGTTAGGATCTTCGCTGAGCCGGCTGGTGAGCACGCAGCCGGCGGAGCCCGCGCCGACGATCACATAATCGAATCTGTCCATGGTGCCTCGGCCGCCCCTAGCGCGGCTTGTCGTTGAGTTGATAGTTCAGGTGTGCCTTCACCGTCGGCCATTCCGCCGCGGTGATGCTGTAAACCACGGTGTCGCGTAAGCTGCCGTTCGGCGCGACCTGATGGCTGCGCAGGATGCCGTCCTGCTTGGCCCCTAAGCGCTCGATGGCGCGGCGGCTCTGGTGATTGAAGAAGTGCGTGCGGAACTCGACTGCGATGCAGTTCAGCGCCTCGAAGGCGTGGGTGAGCAGCAGCAGCTTGCCCTGCGTGTTGAGCGGGCCGCGCTGCGCGCTCTTCGCATACCAGGTCGAGCCGATCTCGACGCGGCGGTTGGCGGCATCGATGTTCATGTAGGTGGTCTGGCCGACGATCTTGCCGGCGGCGTCGAACACGGTGAATGGCAGCATCGAGCCGGCGGCCTGAAGCGCGAGGCGACGGTCGATCTCCTTGGCGACGTTCTCCGGCGTCGGGATCGCGGTGTACCAGATCGTGTAGAGCTCGCCGTCCTTGACGGCCTCGACTAGTCCATCGTGGTGCTGCTGCGACAGCGGCTCGAGACGGGCGTGCTGTCCACGCAGGGTGATGGGATCGGGCCAGGGCATTGAAGTCTCTCCTTACGTCATTTGTGCGGCGAGCCAGCCGGACTGTCAGATCCTCATCCTGAGGAGCGCGGAACGCGCGTCTCGAAGGATGAAGGCCCGGCTGGTGGCCTCGCCCTTCGAGACGCGCGCCAGATGCGCGCTCCTCAGGGTGAGGGTCTGGGAGTTGCCTCGCCTCGCGTAAAATGACGGCTTGGCTCACTTATTCAAAAAGTTCAACGGCAAACCGCCGCGCGGCCAGTCCATGGCAATCAGCTCGCCCTTGCCGGACAGCGTGATATAGGCGGTCTTCAGCTCGGGGCCGCCGAAGGCGATGTTGGTGGTGACGCGGTCGCCGGTCGGGACCTGCTCCACCAGGGTGCCGTCGGGCGCGATCACCGAGATGCAGCCGGACACGAGCGTGGCGACGCAGACATTGCCGTTTGCCTCCACCGCAAGCGAATCGAACATCTGATAGCCGCCGAGGCCGCAGATCGGCTTGCCCCGCTCGCCGCGATAGATCGCATCGCGCGGCTTGAGCGTGCCGGGCGCGGAGAGCTCATAGGCCCACAGCCGCCCCGTCGGCGTCTCCGCGATATAGACGGTGGTCTCGTCCGGCGACAGCCCGATGCCGTTGGCCGGCAGCACGCCGTGCACGACCTCGACGATCTCGGTCATGCCGGGTTTGAGATAATACATGCCGCCGACGTCCATCTCGCGCGCGCGGCGCTTGCCGAGATCGGAGAACCACAGGCCGCCCTGCCTGTCGAAGACGAGATCGTTCGGCCCGCGCAGATCGTGCTCGCCGCATTTGCTGACGACGGTCTCGACCTTGCCGGTTTGCAGGTCGACGCGCTGAATCGAGCCACCGAGATAATCGTCAGGCTGCGGACCCGGCATGATCATGTTGCGGGTCGGGATCCAGGAGAAGCCGCCATTGTTGCAGATGTAGATCTTGCCGTCGGGGCCGAGGGCGGCGCCGTTCGGGCCACCCGGCACCTTGGCGACGATCTCCTTGCGGCCGTCGGGATAGACACGGGTCAGGCGCTGGCCGCGGATTTCCACCAGCACGACCGAGCCGTCCGGCATCGCCACCGGCCCTTCGGGAAATTCGAGGTCGGTGGCGAGAACGCGAACGTTGGACATGTGAGACCCTCCCGGCTGCTTGTTATGGCTTGCACGGGATGTCCGGCACGGGCCCCACACGCAAGATTTGCCTGCGGTTATGACAAAGTCGCTTCCGCTTGCCAAGCAAGCCAAATGGTATGCCAGCCTTGCGCTACTCCTTCACTGGTATCCAAATCTCGAAACCGCCGTTTCCGGTCGCCGGATCGAACTTCTCGTCATAGCGCTCGAAGTTGGGCGCATCCGCCGCCTTCAGGCCGGAGGCCGGCAGCCATTGATTCCAGATCGTGTTGACGGTGCGCCGGACCGAGGCGACGTGGTCCGAATGCGTGAACACCGCATAGCGCTGCTCGGGGATGCGGATGCGACCGAAGCCGCGCGGCAGGTCGGAGAAATCGGCGACCTCGACGCCGGCGATGTAATCGAAATTGCCGGCATCATCGCCATTGCAGCAGACGCCATAGGCGACGTTATCGACGCGCGCCGGAATGTCGGCGACCTCCTGGTGGAAGCGCTGCCACATTCCGGGGATGACTGCGCCGTTGTCGCAGGAGATGCGCTCGCCGATGCCGGCGACCAGGAAGGCTTTTGCGGTTTCGAAACGCGGGGCTTTGAGACTGTCGAGCATGGTGGAGTCCATGAGGATCGGCTCCTGTAGCTTGAGGTGATTGACGGATGACGCGGCCCGGACCGCTTCGGGCGTGGTGCCGAACTGGTCGCGGAACGCGCGGGTGAATGCCTCGTGGGAGCCGTAATCCGCCTCCAGCGCCAGCGACAGGATGTCCGGCGCGCCGTTCGCAAGACTGCGCGCCGCTTCGCTCAGCCGGCGTGCGCGCACGTAGCGCATCACGGGAAGGCTGGTTGCTGCGGCAAACGCACGCACGATGTGGAACCGCGACACGCCTGCCATTGCCGCGATCTCGTCGAGCGTCGTCGGCTCGGCGAGATGGCTCTCGATATACCAGAGCGCGCGCTGAGCTGGGTTCATGGTGGCCCTCGTTCGAAGCGTGGCGATGATGCGCCGATCAGCGCCGGCCGGCTTGATCGGCATTGCTGTTCCGGCATGAGGATAGTCCGGGAATAGCCAGTAGCAACGCCCCCGCGTTCGTGACTACACTCAGCGAAACCGCTCACCAGAAAGAGGAACCGCGTCATGGAAATCACCGATGTGCGGGCGCACCATATCCGCATCCCCTATGACGCCGGTGTCGCCAGCTTCCGCCAGGGCGCCTCCGCCATCTCCGCGCTCGACATGGTGCTGGTCGAGGTCACGACTGACGCGGGGTTGACCGGCTGGGGCGATGCCTTCGCCTATGTCTGCCCGCGCACCACGCGCAGCGCGGTCGAGGAAATGATCGCGCCGCAGGCGCGCGGACTGAAGGTGCCCGACGCCGCCGGCATTCCTGCGGCGATGGAGCAGATCCAGCGCAATCTGCACCTGTTCGGCCGCTACGGCATCACCATGTTCGCGATCTCGGGTCTCGATATCGCATTGTGGGATCTGGCTGCGAAGGTCCAGGGCTTGCCGGTGCACCGCCTGCTGGGCGAGACGAAACGCGCGCACATTCCCGCTTATGCGAGCCTGCTGCGGATCGGCTCGCCCGAGAACATCGCGGGCGAATGCAGGAAGGCGCTTGCACTTGGCTATGGCGCGATCAAGCTGCACGAGACCACGCTGCCTGCGGTGTTCGCCGCGCGCGAGGCGATCGGACCCGGCATTCCGCTGATGGTCGACATGAACTGCCCGCTCACTGGCGAGCAGGCGATCGCGTTCGCGAGGGCATGCGCGGACGCGCAGCCGATGTTCCTGGAGGAGCCGGTCTGGCCGCCCGAGGACTTTGCCACGCTCGCCGACGTCCGCCGCAAGGGCGGGCTCGGAATCGCCGCCGGCGAGAACGCCTGCACCGAATATCAATTCCGCCAAATGATGAATGCGGGCGCGGTGAGCCATGCCCAGCCGTCGGTGACCAAGCTCGGCGGCATCACGGAATTTTTGAAGGTCGCCGCGCTGGCCGATCAGTCCGGCGTCAAGATCGTCCCGCATTCCCCCTATTTCGGTCCGGGCCTGCTGGCAACGCTGCATCTGCTGGCGACCCGCGACGACGGGCTGGTCGAGATGTTCTATCTCAAGCGCGAGGCCTGCCTCTGGAGCGGCCGCGCCGATGTCGATGCCGCCGGCCATGTCGCGGTGCCGACCGGACCCGGGCTCGGCTATGAACCCGATCGCGGCGTGATGGAGCGCTATCGCGTGGCGTGATCGCCGCGCTTATTTCTGCGCGTCCTTTGGCGGCGGCGCATCCTGCTTCTTCTTCAGATCCTCCGCGATCTCCGCCTGCGCGGCCTGAAGATCGCCGAGCGTCTTCTGCAATCCAGCCACCGTCGTCTTCAACGCGTCGATCTGGCGGGCCGCGGCATCCAGCTTCTGCTGATGATCGAGGTTGAGCTTGGTGATCGTCGTCTGGAGAAAGTCGACGTTGCTCTGCAGGCAGCTGGTGCGCCGCTCCATGGTCTTCTCGACCGTGCAGATCTCGATCCCGGGCATGTCCTGCGCGCGGACCGGCGCCATCACCAGCCCGGCGAGCAGCAACATCGCGAAACAAATGCCGGCGCTTCGAAGCAGCATGAGAGGTTCCTTGTCAATCGATCACGGCAATGTGCGCTGTTTGCGCGCAGCGGGTGGAGGCTACCACACTCGTACCGCATTCTCGCGTTGAGCTTGGGCCTGTTCCCTCGGACGGGGAACGATGATCCGCGCGCGGGAGAAGTGGGCGCTTTCCGCGGCTTTGATTAGGGGAGATTTTTAGAATGGCAACGCGCGACAGACGTCTGGCGGAATTCGATGGCGCCGGCGAACCACCACCTGGCCTGCCGGTCGAAGTTTTGTGCGAAGACCATAGCGGAACGTATCAACTTCCGTTCGCCTGCCGCTATGTCGAGGGACGGTGGCAGAACCACGAGGCCGGCATCGCGGTCGAGGCAACCGTCATCGGCTGGCGCCTGCCGCGCCTGAAGCATAGCGGCGTAGCCTGACGGGCCAACCTGTCTCAAAACGCAACGGAGCCGCGCTCCGCCTTAACGAACGGAACGCGGCCCGAACGAATCACGTCCGAATCAGCCGTCACGCGTTGTACGCAGCTGTTCACGGCTAGATGTCGCAACATGCGCCTTGGCGGATACAATATCTGCGCAGCGCTTAGGCGGGCCGAGTCTGCGACGGACACGAAACGTTAACGGCTCAATCACATGGCGGCTGGGTGCCAGAGTCGGCAATGCGCGTCCGGTGCGGTCAAGATCTCCTCGAAATCGAGGCCGGAGGATTTCGTCAGCAGCCCGGAGGGCAAGGATTAAGCTACGATCCCAGCGGGACGATTCGTTGGGGAACTGGATGCGCGCACGACGTCACGCCATCGCAGCCATTGCCGCGCTTGGGCTGATCGCGGCGGCATCAGCCGCGAGCGATGCGCAAACGCTCACGGCGAAGCAGTCGGAGGCGGTTGCGGCCTACGAACGCGCGCTCGGCGACTTCAAGTCCATCCTCGCCGAACGTCGCAAGCAGATCGAGGCAAAGCAGCCGCTGCCGAACCTGCCGGGCCAGGCGCTGTATCTCGCACGCGTCGCCGTGATCAGTACCTACAAGGATCTCACCGACGCCGTGCCGTCGCGGATCGGAAGGCCCAACAAGTTCGGGATACCGCCGGCTTATTTCGACGCCGACATCGAGCCGCTGATCGACGAGTACGGAAAACTGTTCGACGTCATGGAGGCGCCGCCGGCGGACGCGCAGAACTCGCCGACGCCGTTCAAGGACGTCGTCGATCTCGCGGTTGCGATTGCGCGCGCCAAGGGGCTTGCACCTGACCATGCGGAAGCCGCAGGGCGTATCAGCCTCGGGCTCTTCTTTGCGGAGACCAACGGCAAGCAGAACGTCCGGAACGGGCGCTCGAACACCTATATGGGCAGCTTCCAGACCGGTCCCTCGGAAGACCGCAACGGCCGCAGGAAATGGGAGGCGATCAAGCCCGAGATCGCCGCCACCAATCCGGAGCTGAACGCGCGCGACGACCAGGAAGAGGCCCGCGCCCGCGGCACCGATCACCGCTTCAATCACTGGACCAATGTGCGCGACGGCCTGATGAATGCGCATGCGGATCTGTTCCGGGACATCCCGGGAATCGTGAAGACGCTGCCCGACCCGATCGACCAGATGAAGCTGTTCGAGCTGATCCAGATCATTCCCACCCCGACCAGGTCGGCGCTCAAATCGGGCGATCTCCTGAACTACCGGGTGTCCAGTCCGACGATCATGAAGCACCTGCGCAACAACAGCATTTTTGCGTTCGGACAGGCCGACCGGGCGCGCACATCCGCCAGCTTCCGCGAGATCCTCGCTGCAATGTGGTTGTTCAACCGCAAGTTCGAGCGGGCGATGGCGAAATATTCGGAGATCAAGCGACGACAGGCGCGACGCTTTGAGCTTCCGTCACATCCGAGCTAGTTCTCCACCTTGTAACCGTCCGTCAGAGTCTTCAGGAACGCGATGATGTCGGCCTTGTCCTGCTCCGTCATCGCCGGCTTGTCGCTGGGGTGGCGGTCGAAGGGCGGATCGGTGACATCGACATTGGCGTGATATTTTTGCGGCAGGTCGTCGTACTTCAGCACCGTGCCGTCGGCGGCGCGTGGAAACACCTTTTCCGGATTGGTGTCGCGGAAATTGTAGAAGTCCATCACCTGCTGAAGGGTGCTGAACACGCCGTTGTGGAAGAAGGCATGGCGTGTTGCCGTGTTGCGCAGCGTCGGCGTGAGGAACATGCCGCAATATTGCGTCTGCTCGGCCACGTCGGTGCGCTGTGGGCCACAGACGCCGAGATCGAAATAATCGGGGTCGCGGTTGCTGACGAGCGCGGCATTGCGCGGCGCGCCGAGCGCCTCGTATTGATGATCCGTGAACAACGGCGGCAGGCCGTCGCGGGTCGGCGCCGAAGTGTGGCATCCTGCGCAATTGGCCTTGCCAGGGTCGTTGAATACTTGCAGGCCGCGCAGCTCGCTCTCGGACAGGCGCGCCTTGCCTTCGAGCCAGTAGTCGTACTTGCTGGTGTAGGGATGGAAGCTCGGCTCCTCGACTTGATAGCGCGCGACAGCGAACATAGCCTCCGCGATCAGCAGCCGCTGATTACGAAGCACGCCAGCGCCGAACAGTTCGACAAAGCGCTGGACATAGGGGGCGCGGCGCAGCTTGTCCGCGACGATCTCGGCGCTGCCGCCGTCCATCTCGTTGGGATCGAGCAGCGGAAACAGCGCCTGGTCCTGCAGCGTGTCGGCGCGGCCGTCCCAGAACAGGCCGCCCTGCGGCACGATGTTCGCCGCCGCACCGCTGCCGCCTGCGGTCTTTGTTGCGCGCGCAGCCTGCTGTCCGAGCGCGGCCATCTGCGCGAGGTCGATCATATTGTCATCGTCGCCCTTGTCGGGGCCGATGCTGAAATTCGGCTGCCGCTCCAGATAGGTCAGCGACGGAACGGCGCGCGCGCCCTGCCGCGACAGCGTGGCGCCGCCGAGCATCACCGGCCCGTCATTGGGCGGCCCATAGGCGTGATCCGGGCTGTGGCAGGACGCGCAGGACAGCGCCCCGGAGGACGACAGCGATGCGTCGTAGAAAATCTCCTTGCCGAGCTGCGCCATCGCCGAGAGCGGCGCGACCGGCGGGCGATAGAGATGAACCGGGTTCGGATTGACGCCCGACGGGCTCGCCCCGGCCAGTCCCTGCGTCCCGACCGCAAAGACAGCGCCGGCCAGCGAGAGCAGGCCGGCGCCGAGGAGCCACAAAGTGCGGCTGTGCATAAATGACGTCCCGTTGGACTAGTGGTGGTGATGCTCGTCCGGCGGGCTGGTGATCACCGTGCCGGAGGCGGGATCGAGGAACAGCGCATCGGTCCGGAGGTCGTGGCTGTGATCGTGCTCGAAGTCGAACAGGTCCATGATCGAGCCGGTGGTGGCATCGAACGAGCCGCCGCCGAGACGCTTGCCCTTCAGCCAGTTGTCTTCGATGAACCGCACCACCGAAGCCTGCGAGATGGCGGTGTGGCTGACGAAGTTGGTCTTGGCGTAGGGCGAGATCACGATGAAGGGCACACGGGTGGCGGGACCGCAACGGCCGTTCACCGGCTTGCCGCCGACGCCGTTCAGCTGAGGCTGCTTGGCAGCGCCGAGACCGCACTGGCCCGAGCCGTTGAGCTGATCGGCGGTCGGATCGTAGGAGGCGCTGATCGGCGTGGCGTAAGCGTGATCGTACCAGCCGTCGGAGTCGTCGTAGGTGATGATGACGGCCGTCTCGCGCCACTCGGGCTGCTTTTGGAGGAAGTTGATCAGCTCGACCGTTCCCTGCTGCTCGTCGAGAGGATCAGAATAGCCGGCGTGGCCATCCTGATAGGCCGGCAGCTTGACGTAGGACACCGCGGGGAAATTGCCTGCCTTCACCGCGGCATAGAAATCCTCGAGATCGTAGCCGTGATTGGCGGGATCGAGGGTCTTGGCGTCCTTCTGGTAGGTGTGGCCGATCGCATCGACCGAGCTCGGCCGCGCATGGCTCGGATTGGCGGTCGACTTGTAGTACTGGAACCAGGCGTGATGCGGAACGTAGTCCGCCTTGGTGGCGCCGACCACGGTCGAGAATGTGCTTCGTGCACAGCCGGTCGTGCCGTTCGCGTTGGTCACGGACAGATCGAAGCCGCCCATGAACGAGCCCCAGCTGACGCCGGCATCGTTGAGCAGATCGCCAATGTTCTTGCCGGTCATCGTGACCTGCGTCGTATAGCCCGGGGTGCTGCAAGGATCATAGGCTGGACCGGGGTCGCCGATCACCGTGAGGCCACCCTGGCCATCGGGGATGATTTGCGTTGCTGCATTGCCGAGCACCGCCACCGCGCCATTGGTCTGGCCCGAAATCACGTTCAGTGCGCCGACCGTCGACGGACCATAGGTGTCGGTGTAGGCGTTGTCGTTCATCGAAAAGTTCTGCGAGTAATTCCAGAGCGCGGTGACAGTGTTGCCGTCGAAATAGCCCATGACCTGACCGGTGGTGCCGAACGCGCCGGCACCGCCCGGTGTGCCGCGCCCCGTATATTTCGGGAACAGATCAGCCTTGCCGTTGTCATAGGCCTGCTGCTCCGCGGTGTATGCGTGGTTCTGCGAAGCGGTGTTGGCCTGGGTGCGGTCGAGACGGAACGGATCGGCCGCGCCGGCGCCGTTGGCCGGATTGTTGTTCGGGTTGTTCACCAACAAATTGGCGTTGGCGAGATTGTTGACCTTCGGCGTATGCGGTTTCGGCACGAAGGGAATCGAGCCCGAGGGATTGCCGGCATTCGGATAGGTCGCGAAGTAATGATCGAACGAGCGGTTCTCGTTGAAGATCACGACGAGATGCTTGATCGGCGTCTCGGTGTGGATGTCGTGGGCGTGACGATGATGATCGCGATCGTTGTCATGATCACCTTGATCATGTCCGTGATCGCGGTCCCGGCCGAAATCGTCCGCGAGGACGGGAAGAGTGCACGCGAGCGCGCTCGCGGCCGCGAAAATCGCAGCCGTCGTCAATAGTCTCGATTTCATGTTTTTGCCGCCCCGGAAATGAGGATGTTTACGATCAGAAATATTCTAAACAGCGCGAATGACAGAGCTGTGTCAGTTTGACGCACGAGACACTTTGCGCAGTTGTGCAGGCAACGTTTTCTTACAAGCCCGCCTGCGCCGCGCCCGTGTTCAGTGGCGATCGATCCGCCGATCGTTGACGTCGCACGGGACCTCGCAGCAGACCGCGAGGATGGCGTTCACCGCGGCCGATGCTATCGGTCGAGCGTGGTGAGGTACTGGTCGGCGACTGCACGCCAGCGTTCGGGATAGAGCCGCAGCAAATGGCCGTCGCTGGGAACACCGTGCAGCAGCTCGAAGCGCGCGTTGCCACCGGCGGCTGCGAACGCCTGGTGATATTCGCGGATCAGCTCTTCCTTATAGAGGCGGTCATTGTCGGCATAGAGCCAGAGCTGCTTGACCTTATCGGCCGCGCCGCGGCCGGCATTCGCATAATACGACGTGGTCACCGGCCCGTACGGGTACCAGCCGCCGTTGAAATTCACCACTCCCATCACCTCGTCGGGCTTAAGGCCGGCATAGTGCATGGCGAGGAAGCCGCCGCGCGACTGACCGGCGAGCAGCACCTTGCCCTGCTTGACTTCCGGCAGCGTGCGGCCAAAGGCGATTGCGGAGTCGAGATCCTCGACGGCCTCGGCGACACCGGCCGAGACGTCGATCAAGCTGCCATCGTGATCGCGTCCAAAGGTTTCCTCACCGTTGATCCCCTCGGAGCTGCCACGTCCACGGCGCATCAGCGCCAGCACCGCAAATCCGTTGTCGCATAGCCAATGCGCCTCTGTCGAGAAAGACCAAGATCTGAGCTGATTGCGGCCTATATCGGAGCCGTGGGTGAAGATCGCGAGGGGAGCCGGCCCCTGCCGTGAAGACGGATAGAAAGTGCCCTCGAGCGTGATCGGCCGAGCGCCGTTGGGAGCTCGAACCGTGAGGTGCGGAATTCGCACGCGCTCACCGGGCCACGGCCAGTCAGCCGGCCGGTCGCCTGCGGCCAGACGCGCCGGATCGGCGCGGACCAGTGCTCCGGACGTGACAACGCCATTCTTCAGCGTCGCCGTCATGTACAACCGGTCTGGACCATCGAAGGCATATCGGAAGATGCGAAATCCGGTCATGGTGAGCACGCCGTCGACGACCCTCGCCTGGTCCCGCCACCATTCGCGATTCATGCCGTTGAAGGCCGAGTCCGACCGGGCGAAGACGAGGTTGACATGCCCATCAGCCTGGACGCGCTCGACCACGAGGATGTGTCGGTCGTCTTGGCACGTCCCGATCCACGCGCCCTGGAAGCGAGCGATCTCAGGCGGCACGTCGGAAGCTGGCGGCTCCATATCGAACCGCGGCGGCAACGGAACGACGGACTCCGGATCAACCGTCAGGGGTTGTGCCTGGGCGCTTTGCATCATCAACACCAGCAAGAATGTAGCAATTGTAATCCAGCGTCCAAGCATGTGCGCCCAGTCGAAATCCAATGTAGCCGGCCTATTCGGTGCGGATCGGCACGTCGTTCAGCCCGTTGTTATCATAGGCTTTGCGCAGAGTGCCGTTCGCCACGGCCTCGTTCATGAATTGTATGACAAAGGTCAAAGCCCGTTGGTGGCCGAGCGGAACGGCGACGGCGGTCACCGTCTTCTTGAAGGTCTCATCCAGCACCTTCGTGCCCGGAATCTTCTGCGCCATCTTGTTGAGCTGGTCGCGCGACAGCGCGAAGGCGTCGATCTCGCCGCTCTTCAGAAGTGCGAAGATTTCATCATAGGTCTGATAGCCGGTGACCTCAGCGTTCTTCAGATGCGCGACGGCGCCGCGCATGGTGGTGGTGGCGTTGACGGCCGCGACCTTGATGCCGGGCTGGTCGAGCGTGGCGAAATTGGTGACGCTCGATCCGGCCTTGACGATGTAGGTGGCATCCGCGACCTCGTAGATAGGTCCGAACATCATCCTGGTCTCGCGCTCGGGATCCCTCGGCAGCCAGGTGACATCCCATGTGCCCTTGCCCGCCGCGTCGGTGATCTGCCCGGAATTGTGGTGCACGACATATTCCACTGCCACGCCGAGCTGCGCGGCCATCTCCTTGCCGAGATCGACCGGCACGCCGGCATAGCCGGATTGCGTCTTGGTCGACCAGAACGCACCACCCGCCGGGCTGATCGCGATCGCGACCCGCAGCTTGCCCGTCGGCGCGATCTCGTCCTTCAGGCCATCGGCTAGCGCGGGCATGGCAACCGCCGCAGCGACAGCGAGGCCGGGAAGGGCCGATCGGAGCAAGGTCGGCATGTCATGTTCTCCTCACCTTTTCTTCTTCCGGCCGCCAGGTCTCGGTCACGCAGGCTTTGACACAATTCTGGTCGATCATACGCCCGGTGAAAAGCGGTTTGTCACGACAAATCTGTCAAAGGCCACGCCGCCACTCGCGATGCAAGGCCGGCAACTGCCATGGCTATGGTGTTCCACGGCCACGCGATTGTTGCTAGCCTGCCGCACCGACAGACAATCATCGGGGACCACCGAATGACCGCAGCGAATCCCGCTTCTTCCGCGCGACGCAACGAAGCGCGGAGACATCTCGGACGGGCTTTGGCCGCAACAGTGGCCGTGGTCGCGCTCGCCGGCTGCGAGGACAAGAACAGCTTCGTCGCGCCGCCGCCGCCCAAGGTGGATGTGGCCACGCCCGTGCAGCGTCCGGTGACGCGCTATGTCGAAGCCACCGGCAACACCGCGCCGATCAAGAGCGTCGATCTCGTCGCGCGCGTGCAAGGCTTCCTGCAATCGCAGGACTATCAGGACGGCACTTTCGTCAAGCAGGGCACCCAGCTGTTCACGATCGAGCCCGAGACCTACAAGCTGAAGCTCGAGCAGGCGGAGGCGGCCGAGGCCGGCGCGCAGGCCTCGCTGCGGCAGGCCGAAGCCGACTACAAGCGGCAGGCCGAGCTGGTGCAGCGCCAGGCAGTCTCGCAGGCCACCCTCGACACCTCGACGTCCAATCGCGACAACGCCCAGGCCAATCTCCAGCAGGCCCAGGCCAACACCCGAATTGCCGAGGTCAACTACGGCTACACCAAGGTGAGCGCGCCGTTCGACGGCATCGTCAGCGCGCACATCGTCTCGGTCGGCGAGCTCGTCGGCGTCTCCTCCCCGACCCAGCTTGCGACCATCGTCGCGATGGATCCGATCTATGTGAACTTCACCGTCAGCGAGCAGGACGTGTTGCGGATTCGGGCCGAGGCGCAGCGGCGCGGGTTGACATCTGCCGACCTCAAGCAGTTTCCAATCCAGCTGGGCCTCCAGACCGAGACAGGCTATCCGCATGAAGGCCACCTCGACTACGTCGCGCCCACGCTCAACCAGTCGACCGGAACGCTCGCGGTGCGCGGCCTCGTCCCCAATGACAAACGGCTGCTGCTGCCCGGTTATTTCGTCCGCGTCCGCGTGCCGTTCACTCAGGAGAAGGACGCCCTCCTCGTCCCTGACACCGCGCTCGGCAGCGACCAGGGCGGCCGCTATCTCCTCGTCGTCAACGGCGATAACGTCGTGGAGCAGCGCAAGGTGCAGATCGGCCCAATCGACAACGGCCTGCGCGTGATCGAGAATGGCCTGAAGCCCGACGACCGCGTGGTGATCGCGGGACTGCTGCGCGTGATCCCGGGCCAGAAGATCGATCCACAACTGACGAAGATCGACCAGCCGCAGACCTCGGCCAAGTAGGAGCCGCCGGCCATGATCTCAAAGTTCTTCATCGAGCGGCCGGTCCTCTCGAACGTGATCGCGCTCCTGATGATCCTGATCGGCGGTGTTGCGCTGTTCAACCTCGCGATCGCGCAATATCCCGATGTGGTGCCGCCGACGGTGCAGGTGACGACGCGCTATCCCGGCGCCAGCGCCAGGACCGTGATCGACACGGTCGCGCTGCCGATCGAACAGCAGGTCAACGGCGTCGAGGACATGCTCTACATGCAGTCCTACAGCGGCTCCGACGGCACCTACACCCTGACCGTGACCTTCAAGATCGGGACCGACCTCAACTTCGCGCAGGTGCTGGTGCAGAACCGCGTCTCCAGCGCGCTGTCGCAACTGCCGCAGGCGGTGCAGAACCAGGGTGTCACCGTACAGAAGCGGTCGACCTCGATCCTGCTGTTCGTGACGCTGACCTCGCCGGACAAGACCTTCGACAGCCTCTATTTGAGCAACTACGCCACCATCAACATCCGCGACGAGCTCTCGCGCCTGCCCGGCGTCGGCAACGTCACGGTGTTCGGCGCCGGCCAGTATTCGATGCGGGTCTGGCTCGATCCGAACAAGCTCCAGGTGCGAGGCCTCGTGCCGCAGGACGTCATCCAGGCGATCCAGCAGCAGAGCCAGCAGGTCTCCGCCGGCCAGGTCGGCGCGCCGCCGACGCCGCCGGGACAGGCATTCCAGTACACGCTCAACGTCAACGGCCGGCTCGACGACGCCGCCCAGTTCGAGAATATCATCGTCAAATCAGGCACCAGCGGCGACGTCACGCGGGTGCGCGACGTCGGCTGGGTCGAACTCGGTGCACAGACCTACAGCCAGATCTTCTCGCTGAACAAGCAGCCCGCCGTCGGCATCGGTGTGTTCCAGTCGCCCGGCGCCAACGCGCTCCAGGTCGAGCAGGCCGTCGAAAAGAAGATGGCGGAACTCGCAAAAGCCTTCCCGCAAGGCATGAAGTACGACACGCCATTCGACACCACGAAATTCGTGCAGGCCTCGGTGCACGAGGTCTACATGACGCTGATCGAGGCCGGCCTCCTGGTGCTGGTCGTGATCCTGGTGTTCCTGCAGGACTGGCGCGCGATGCTGGTGCCGGCGACCACCGTGCCTGTCACCATCATTGGCGCCTTTGCCGCGATGGCGGCGCTCGGCTTCACCATCAACATGTCGACGCTGTTCGCGATCGTGCTCGCGATCGGCATCGTCGTCGACGATGCCATCGTCGTGGTCGAAGGCGCCGCCCACAATATCGAGCAGGGCATGAACGGCCACGATGCCGCGATCAAGGCGATGGACCAGCTGTTCGCGCCGATCGTCGGCATCACGCTGGTGCTGATCTCGGTGTTCCTGCCGGCCTCGTTCCTCGCCGGCCTTACGGGCCGCATCTATTCGCAATTCGCGCTGGTGATCGCCGCGACCGCGTTGCTCTCCGCCATCAACGCAGCGACGCTGAAGCCGACGCAATGCGCGCTCTGGCTGCGGCCGGCGGTTCCGCCGGAGCAGCGCAATTTCTTCTACCGCGGCTTCAACAACGTCTATAACCGCGTCGAACGCGGCTACACGCGGCTGATCACGTTCCTGGTGAAACATGCCACCGTCGCGGTCGCATTCGCGCTGGTCGTGATCGGGCTCAGCGGCTACGGCCTGTCGCGGGTGCCGACCGGCTTCCTGCCGATCGAGGACCAGGGCTATCTGATTGCCGCCGTGCAACTGCCCGACGGCGCCGCGCTAGAGCGGACCCAGAAGGTGCTCGACAAGGCCGCCGACGTCATCAAGGACACGCCCGGCGTCCAGCAGGTCATCACCATCGCCGGCATCTCCGCGCTCGACAATAGCGCCAGCTTGGCCAATGCCGGCGTTGCCTACATCATCCTGAAGGACTGGGATTCGCGCGGCAAGGGCGAGGATCTGCGTTCGCTGGTCTATGGGCTCAACGACAAGCTCGCGACCATCATGGAGGCGCGCACGCTGGTGCTGCCACCGCCGCCGATCCAGGGCATCGGCAACGCCGCCGGCTTCTCGATGCAGGTCGAGCTGCGCGACGGCAACAGCGATTTCGCCAAGCTTCAGGCCATCACCGGCGCGATGGTCTCGAACGGGCAGAGCCAGAGCGCGCTTCAGCGCGTGCAGTCCTCATTCCGCTCCTCGGTGCCGCAGTTCAACGTCGAGATCGATCGCGTCAAGACCCAGACCCTGCATGTCACCACCGATCAGGTGTTTTCGGCGCTATCGACCTATCTCGGCTCGTCCTATGTCAACCAGTTCAACAAGTTCGGCCGCGTGTTCCAGGTCTACACGCAAGCCGATCCCGCCTTCCGCGTCACCGAGCGCGACATCGCCAACATGCAGGTGCGCAACTCCAACGGCGACATGATCCCGATCGGCACCGTCGCCAAGATCACGCCGGCCACCGGTCCCTCGCTGATCAGCCTCTACAATCTCTATCCGTCGTCCACCGTGATCGGCCTGCCGGCGCAGGGCTATTCCTCCGGCCAGTCACTGAAGCTGATGGAGGAGATCGCGGACAAGACGCTGCCGCCGGGCACCGGCTATGAATGGACCGCGATGTCGTACCAGGAGAAGGCGGTCTCGAACCAGATCTACTGGGTGTTCGGGCTTGCCATGCTGCTGGTCTATCTCGTGCTCGCCGGTCAGTATGAGAGCTGGTACGCGCCGATCTCGGTGATCCTGGCGGTGCCGCTGTCGCTGCTCGGACCGATGCTGATCCTCTCTGGGCTGAAGATCGACAACAACCTCTATTGCCAGATCGGCCTGATCCTGCTGATCGCGCTGTCGGCCAAGAACGCCATCCTGATCGTCGAGGTCGGGCTCGAGCTACACGGCCGCGACGGCAAGCCGATCCTGGAGTCGGCGATCGAGGCGGCGCGTGCCCGCTTCCGCCCGATCCTGATGACCTCGTTCGCCTTCATCCTCGGCGTCGTGCCGCTGGTGATCGCGACCGGCGCCGGCGCCAGCGCGCGCAAGTCGATCGGCATCACCGTATTCTCCGGCATGCTGGCCTCGACCTGCCTTGCGGTGCTGTTCGTGCCGGCGTTCTTCGTGGTGGTGCAGCGCTTCGAGAACTGGCGCGCGAAGAAGATGCCAAAGGCGCAGGCGGCGGCGGAGGTGAAGTCCTAGGCGCGCTGCTTCGGGTCACCTCTCCCGAAGGCAGAGGTCGGAGCGCGTCGAAGATGCGTTCCGGGTGAGGGGTTACAGTCTCACCGGATGCTGGGCCCCCTCGCCCGGATTGCTGCGCAATCCGACCTCTCCCCGCTGGGGAGAGGTGACGCAGTGCGGCCGCAGCCGCAAGTCGCTCACTTCAAGCCTTCTCCGCCGGGGCCTGCCGGGCCTCGCCGCTCGAGACCAGCAGCACCGAGACTTTGGACTGCCGCAGCACCGCATCGGCGACGCCGCCGAAGGAGAGATGGTCGGCCTGGATGCGGTCGACGCCCATGACGACGAGATCGACATCGGTGGTGTCGATCTCGCGCAGGATCGCCGCCTCCGGCGCGCGATTGACGCGCAGCGTGGTGGTGATGTCGACCTCGTAGCGGGCGGCGAGATCGCTGGTGTCCTTGAGGATGCCGGTTTCTTGGCTGAGCCCGCGGGAGGCCCCGCGCTGGGCGCCCTTGTCGCGCGTCGTCGCCACATAGATCACGCGGAGCGAGCCCGATCCGGCCTGCGTCAGCGCCACCGCGACCTCGGCGCCGCGCTTGGCGATGCTGCTGCCGGAAACCGGAACGAGGATGTTGAGCTGCTCGGGCATCGGCTGCTTCAGATGTTTGCCCTTGGCTGCGACGATCGCGAGCGGTCCGTCGAATTTTGCGGCGATGTCCTCGATCTTGCGGTCGAAGCGGTCTTTCGTGGCGCCGACCCTGTCGACACCGACGACGAGGAGATCGAAGCCCTTGCGCGCTTCATTCGCGATGGTCTCACCGAGCTCCTCGCGTCGCGCCCGCGTGACGACGTCGACGCTGCCGGCATCGCCGTCGCCATTGGCGGAGACGGTTTCGGCAGCTTTCTTCACCACGGCCTCGTGGCTCTCCGCCTCGCCGCGGACCTTCTCCCGCTCACCGGCCCGCTTGCCGATATGCAGCACGGTGATCGGCAGGCCGCGCATGCCGGCGATCAGGCCTGCGATGTGGGCGGCGAAGGTGGCGTTGACGCTTTCGTCCACGGCGAGCAAGGGACGTTCGAGATTGGCGATGAAGCCGCGCTTCTCGAATTCCTCCCGCTCAAGGCGCTCCCTCTCCTCCTTGTTCATCGGCAGCTTCGCGAGCGCCGCGCGCAGCATCGGCGGCATCGCCATCGTCGTGACGATCGCCATAGTTACGATCATCGTGAACAGGTTCTGGCTGAGCACGCCGATGGAGAGGCCGATGGTGGCAATGATGACCTCGGTCGAGCCGCGCGCGTTCATGCCGCTGGCGAGCGCCAGCGACTCCCGCGTGTTCAGCCCGCCGACGGTGCCGCCGACAAAGGCGCCGCCGAACTTGCCCACGCTGGCGATCACGACCAGGAGGCCGGTGAGCATCAGCAGGTTGGGGTCGCGCAGCACGGAGAGATCGGCGGCAAGGCCCGCAAGGCCGAAGAACACCGGCATGAAGACGCTCGAGATCAGGCTGCGCAGGCGTTCGTCGATCTGCCGGGTCAGGATCGGGGACTCCCCGACCAGGATGCCGGCGACGAAGGCGCCGAGCACGGTGTGCACGCCGATCGCATGCGTAATCAGCGCCATCGTGCCCATCAGCAGCAGGATGACGGTGATCACCGCCGCGGTGCTGACGAGATTGTCGTTGGCCCAGCGGATCAGCTGGAACACCAGCCGGCGGCCGATGGTGAAGCTGACCGCGAGGAAGGCGAGCGTGCCCAGCACGGCCTTCGCCACCGAGGCGACGTCCAGCGTGCCTTGCGACGCCAGGCTGAAAATCACCGCGATGATGATCCAGCCGATGGTGTCGTCGATGACGGCGGTCGCGACGATGATCTGGCCGACATTGCGGCGCATGAAATTCATCTCGCGCACGACCACGGCGACGATCTTCACCGAGGAGATCGACAGCGCCGTGCCCATGAACAGCGAGGCGACAAGGCGCGCTTGCGGATTGGGCAGCAGTGCGTCAGGCAGGAATTCGCCGAGCGCAAAGCCGAAGGCGAAGGGCACGAGGATGCCGGCGATCGAGATCGCGATGGCGGCCTTGCCGACCCTCCTGACCAGCTTGAGGTCGGTCTCCATGCCGGTCAGCAACAGCAGCAGCAGGATGCCGAACTGGGCGATGCCGTCGATCATCGCCTTCTGCTCGGGCGTCTTGGGGAAGATCGCGGCTTGCGCCTCGGGCCAGACCCAGCCGAACAGCGACGGACCGAGGATGATGCCGGCGAGCAGTTCGCCCATCACCGAAGGCTGGCCGATGCGCTGCATGATCTCGCCGAGACCGCGCCCCACCGCGATCAGCAGCACGATCTGCGCCACCAGCAGGAATTCCGAGGGGCCGGCCGATTTGCCGCCCTCGGCACCGGCCGCAATGGTGGTGAGGACAAGCGCCGCAGGGACAAGGCCGACCGGTCGGAGCAGGCTCCACTGCATGCAGGTGTCTTCCCCCGTTCGCTGTCCCGGCAAGGTGCCGGGGCCATAGGGACAGAACCCGCGGGAGGTGGAGCGGGTTCCCCGGCGGGATTTCAAGGGGCGAAAACAAAAAGTGCGAAAACAACCCCATGCACAGTAGAGATTGGATCGAAAAGGCTGAGGAAATTTCTGTATTACCGAAAATGACTTGCGCCGTCGGGCAACACACGGGCATAATGGCATCGTGGGTGGTGTGCGTGATGTGCCGTCGTTTGCGGCCTTGTCCGTCATTGCGAGCGAAGCGAAGCAATCCAGAGTCCCTCCGCGGAAAGATTCTGGATTGCTTCGCTGCGCTCGGAATGATGCGCGAGAGTGAGCCGCCTTACGTCCCGCTCGTGCCCCGGACGCAGCGCAGCGCCACATTTGGCGGTGCGCGGCAGAGCCGGGGGCTCACGCGAGAACGGAATTCGTAGCCTCTGGGTCCCGGCTCTGCGCTGCAACGCTCATGCGTTGCAGCTTGTCCGGGACACGACACGCCCCCTCACGCCGCCTGCGGCGACCGGATTTCGCGCGGCAGGATGATCGCCGCCGCAATCGCGAGCAGGCAGAGGCCGGCGAAGGCGTGCAGCATGGTGACGAAGCCACCCTGCTCGTAGAGCCAGGCAACCAGCCCCACCGAGGCGCCGGCTGCGGTGAAGCCGATGAAATAGCGCACGGCATAGGCGCGCGAGCGCCATTGCTCGCTGGTGTACTTGCCGACCATGGCATCGTTCACCGTGACCTGCCCGAACGCGCCCATGACGATGCCGATCGACACCACGATCAGCGGCAGATTGTTCAGGCTTGCGGCAAGATACAAAAACGGCGCCAGCATGAAGGACAGCGGAAGCGCCACGGCCTTCAGCGAGTAGCGGTCGAGCAGGCGGCCGATCGTGTACTGCGTCATCGCGCCGAACACGTAGACGCAGGCGGCGATCACCCCTAACAGCGCCGGGCTCTTGGTCAGATCCGCAAGCCGCTCCGCGAACAGTTTTGGCAGTGCCACCGTGACCGCATTGAAGGTGGTCGAAATCGCGATCACCACGATCAGCAGCGACAGCACGACGCGCCACATGTCCTGCTTGGCGACGCGCGCCTGCGCCGCGGCCTGCCTGGAGCCCTTGCGGTCCTCGTGCACGACCAGCATCGCAAAGGCGATGCCGATCAGGATGGTGACCAGGCCCGGAATGATGAAGGCAAAACGCCAGCCGAGAAATTGGCCGATCACGCCGGTGACGAGGGCGGACGAGGCAACGCCGAGATTGCCCCAGACGCCGTTGATTCCCATCTCGCGGCCGAGCCGGTCGGCATAGGACACGATCATCGCGGTGCCGACGGGGTGGTAGATCGAGGCGAAGATGCCGATCGCGAGCAGCGCGGCGCCGAGCTCAGCCTGCGTCTGCACGAAGCCGACCGAGATCATGGAAGCGCCGATGCCGACGAAGAAGATCAGCATCATGTGGCGGCGGCTCCAGCGGTCCCCGAGCCAGCCGGTGAGCAGTGAGCCGGCGCCGAACGCCACGAAGCCAGGTGTCGCGTACGGCAGCAGTTCCGAATAGGCCATGCCGAGCGCCGGGCCCATGATGATCACCGCGGCGGCGAAGATCAGCATCGCATAATGGTCGATGAAATGGCCTGCGTTGACGAAACTGATGACCCGGCTGGGGCTGTTCATTTCCCGAATCCTCTCCCGCTCCGAAATGAGTTATATGTCGGGCGAATGACGGGATGCTGCCAATGACTGTCGTCGAAACGCCAATCCTTCGGGAGGTCCGGGGTAGCCACCGCTCGACCGCGGGCGTGCACCTGGTCGCGCGCGATTACCCGAGAGGCATGCGGATCGATCCGCACCTGCACCGCGAATCGCAGCTGATCTATGCCGCCAAAGGCACGATGCAGGTGACGACGCCCGGGGGACGCTGGCTGGTGCCGCCGGACCGCGCCGTGTGGGTGCCGGCCGGACTCGAGCACGCCATCGACCTGCTCGCCGACATCGAGATGCGCACGCTGTATTTCGACCTGTCGTGGCTGAAGCGCGAGAAGCGCTATGAGGGCCTGACCAGGGAATTCGTGGTGCGGGTGTCGCCGCTGCTCAATCAAGCGATCCTCGCGCTGTTCGACGCGCGCAACACCGAGGAGCGCACCGAGCTGCTGGTGCGCCTCGTCATGCTGGAATTGCATCAGGCCGAGGATTCCGCGACCTTCGTGCCGCTGCCGCAGGAGCCGCGCTGCCGCCGCGCCGCTCTGATCGTGCTCGACGATCCCACGGGACTACATGACGTCGACACGCTGGCGCGCGAGGTCGGAACCTCCGCCCGCACGCTGTCGCGGCTGTTCTCGAGCGAGACGCAATTGAGCTTCAAGAGCTGGTGCCAGCGCGCGAGGATTGCGGCGGCGATCCAGCTGATATCGACGGATGCCAATGTGTCGGTGAAACAGCTCGCGACCCAGCTCGGTTATGCCAGCGTGCCCGCGTTTTCGGCCGCGTTCCGTCAGGTGACGGGACGGACGCCGACGGAGTTTTCCAAAAAAGCATGATGCGGATGCCACATTCTTGCGCTTGATTGTGATCGGCTTCGGCCTAAATCCCGTGTAAGCTTCCGCATCGCACAAACCTGAATCGAAAGCCCAGATGGCCAACGCCTTCTTCTCCGACCTGCTCGCCACCATTTCCGAGCGCGGCCGCACGCTGCTGCGCCGGGGGGACTCCGCCGATACCAAGCAGGACGCCGACGGACTGATCGCGCTCTGCGGCGCGCTGCTGTCGGGCCGGGGCGAAGCGTCCGGCACCGCCATGGCGCGTGAGGTGCTCGACATCTACCGGGAGCTGGATGCGGCGGGACGCCGCGCCTTCTTCGAAGGGCTGGTGCGCGATTTCGGCCCGGACCGCGAACGCCTGTCCAAGGCGATCGAGAAATGGCGGGCCAAGCCCAGCGACGAGGACGCAAGCAGCCTGCACTTCGCCTCCGAGCCGCGACGGCAGGAGCTGATCCGCCGGCTCAACCGCGCGCCGGGCGGCACCGGCGATCTCGTCGCCATGCGCGCCGACCTGCTCGGCATGATGAACGGACACACCGATCTCGCCGCGCTCGACCGCGACGTCTCGCATCTTCTTTCTTCGTGGTTCAACAGGGGGTTTCTCGTGCTGCGCAGGATCGACTGGTCGACCCCGGCCAACATCCTCGAAAAGATCATCCGTTACGAGGCCGTGCACGAGATCTCCGACTGGGACGATCTGCGCCGCCGCATCGATCCAGTCGACCGCCGCTGCTACGCCTTCTTCCATCCCGCCATGGTCGACGAGCCCCTGATCTTCGTCGAGGTGGCGCTGACCGAGACGATCCCGGGCGCGATTGCGCCGCTGCTCGCGGTCGACCGTCAACATTTGCCGATCGAGCGCGCGCGTACCGCCGTGTTCTATTCGATCTCCAACACCCAGCGCGGCCTTGGCGGCATCTCCTTCGGCAGCTTCCTGATCAAGCAGGTGGTGGAGGAGCTGCGCCGCGAATTGCCGAAGCTTGATAGCTTCGTGACGCTGTCGCCGGTGCCGGGCTTCATGCAATGGATCAAGCAGGACAAGGACCTGCCGCTGACGGACGAGGACCGCGACCTCCTGAAGCGTCTCGACGACCCCAAATGGTTCGAGCACCCCGAGACGACGATGCTGCTACGCGCGCTGCTCGAGCCCCTCGCGGCACACTACTTCCTGAAGGCGCGTACGCCGAAGGGCAAGCTGATCGACTCGGTCGCCCGCTTCCATCTCGGCAACGGCGCCCGGCTCGAACGCATCAACTGGCTCGGCGACCTCTCGCCCAAGGGCGTGCGCGAGTCCGCCGGCGTGATGGTCAACTATCTCTACCGCCTCGACGACATCGAGAAGAACCACGAGGCCTACGCCAATGACGGCGAGGTCGTGGCCTCCAGCGCTGTGAAGAAGCTGTTGAAGGGCGAGGGGCGGCGGCTGCTGGATATGCGGTTGTCGTAACGACAACATCGGTGTCATCGCCCGGCTTGACCGGGCGATCCAGTATTCCAGAGGCCAGCGTTAGCGAACTCGCTCTTACCACATCCGCCGCGGCGTACTGGATGCCCCGGTCCCATCTCCGCCAAGGCTACGCCGGGCCAACAGGGTGCTCGGCTGCCAAAGCTTTAGCGGGCGGCAAGCCGGGGTATGACAGCGGGATTGTGGATGCGCCCGCTCGCAATGACGTAGGATGTGGCGGCATCTCGCCGCCCGGCTACGATGGAATTCAGACCGCGATGACCTCCGATAGCGCCGCAATCTCCAAGCCGACGCCGTCCGCGGATCGAATCGAAGCCATCGACGTTCTGCGGGGCATCGCCCTGTTCGGCGTCATGGCGGTCAACGTCGTGATGGAATTTCGCGTTTCGATCTTCGAGCAGTTTCTGGGTCCGAGGACGCCTGTCTCGCCGATCGATCGCGCCATCGAAACGATTCTGACAGAGGCTATCGAGCTCAAGGCATTCGCGCTGTTTGCGCTGCTGTTCGGCGCAGGTCTTGCCATTCAATTCGACCGGCTCGCGATCAGCGAGCACCGGACTGCGCTGCTGCTGCGCCGGCTCGTTGTGCTGCTGGTGTTCGGCGTCGTTCACCTGTGCCTGATCTGGAATGGCGATATTCTCACCGAATATGCGCTGGCGGGGTTCGTCGTGCTGCCGTTCCTGTTTGCTCCGCGCTGGCTGCTGGCGCTTGCCGCGCTGGTGTTTCTGGCGCTGTATCTGGCCATGCAGGCCTTTCCGCCGGCCGGATTGTTTCCGAGCAGGGCCGCGATCTGGCAGGACGTCATGGATGCCAATCGCATCTACGCGACGGGCGGCTTCCTCGACGTGCTGGCGTTTCGCCTGCGCGAAATTCCCCTCATCGCCTCCCTGCACGCATTCGTCTTCTTGCGTACGGTCGGGCTGTTTTTTGTGGGCGCGCTCGCCTGGCGTAGCGGCGTGGTGCAAAATACCCGCGTCCTGTTCGCCATCGCGCTCCCCGCGATCGGTCTCGGCGCGGCCTTGCTCCATATTGGTATCGAGCCGCTCGGCACCGTTCTGCTGGCGCTGGGCTATGGCGCCGCCATCCTCGGCATCGCCCATTTCGAGCGCGGCAAGCGGCTGCTCGGCTGGGCCGCGCCGCTGGGCCGCATGGCCTTCACCAACTACGTCGCACAATCCGTCATCTTCGGCTGGATCTTTTACGGCTATGGCCTCGGCCTGTTCGGGCGGCTCGGCATCACCCAGAGCCTCGCCATCGGCATCGCTGTCTACGCAATGCAGGTGCTGTTCAGCGCATGGTGGCTGCGCCACCACCGGTACGGCCCGCTCGAATGGCTGTGGCGCACGCTGATGTACGGGGTGCGGCAGCCGATGATGCTGGCAGAGGCGATGGCGGTGCGGTGAAGGCGGCAGCGGACGTCCAACGCGCCCGGGCCACAGCCACGGTGTCATCGCCCGGCCTTGACCGGGCGATCCAGTATTCCACAGGCGGGGGCGGCCAGGCCGAGAAGCCGCGGCGTACTGGATGCCCCGGCCAAGCCGGGGCATGACAGCGGAGCGTGTAGGTCGGCCGTCTGCACCAGCGCCCCTACTCCGCCAGCGCCTTCATCTCCTTGTAGAGATCCGACTTGCCCTCGAAGCCGATGCCGGGGAGATCCGGCATGGTGATGTGGCCGTTCTCGACGCGCACGCCGTCGGGGAAGCCGCCGTAAGGCTGGAACAGGTCGGGGTAGCTCTCGTTGCCGCCGAGGCCGAGGCCGGCTGCGATGTTGAGCGACATCTGGTGGCCGCCATGCGGGATGCAGCGGCTGGGCGACCAGCCGTAGGTCTTCAGGACGTCCAGCGTGCGCTGATATTCGCACAGGCCGTAGGACAGCGCGCAGTCGAATTGCAGCCAGTCTCGGTCGGGGCGCATGCCGCCGTAGCGGATGAGGTTGCGGGCGTCCTGGTGGCTGAACAGATTCTCGCCTGTCGCCATCGGGCCGGGATAGAATTCGGCGAGCGCGGCCTGCAGCGCGTAGTCGAGGGGATCGCCGGCCTCCTCGTACCAGAACAAGGGATAGTCGCGCAGCATTTTTGCGTAGGCGATGCCGGTCTCGAGATTGAAGCGGCCGTTGGCGTCGACGGCGAGCTGCGCGTCCCTGCCGATCTCCTTCAGCACCGCCTCGATGCGGGTGCGGTCTTCTTCAATTGGCGCGCCGCCGATCTTCATCTTCACGACGCTGTAGCCGCGATCGAGATAGCCGCGCATCTCAGCCCGCAGCATCGAGAGAGCCTTGCCGGGATAGTAATAGCCGCCGGCGGCGTAGACAAACACGCGCGGATCGGCGGTGACGCCGTGACGTTCGGCGAGCAGGCGAAACAGCGGCTTGCCCGCGATCTTCGCCACCGCATCCCACACCGCCATGTCGATGGTGCCGACCGCGACCGAGCGCTCGCCATGGCCGCCCGGCTTCTCGTTGGTCATCATCGCGCCCCAGACCTTGTCGGGGTCGAGGTTGTCGCCGGAAGCATTCAAGAGCGACTTCGGATCGGCTTCGAGGATGCGTGCGGCAAAGCGCTCGCGGATCAGACCGCCCTGCCCGTAGCGGCCGTTGGAGTTGAAGCCGTAGCCGACGACGCGTTTTCCCTCGCGGACCACATCTGTGACGACGGCGACGAGGCTCGTCGTCATCTTGGTGAAATCGATGTAGGCGTTGCGGATCGGGGACGAGATCGGCTTGGTGATCTCGCGGACGTCGACGATGCGGACGGACATGGGGGTGGCTTTCTCGCGGGCTCTCTCGTCTCGTCATGGCCGGGCTTGACCCGGCCATCCACGTCTTGGCCGCCTCGAAGAACGTGGATGCCCGGGACAAGCTCGGGCACGACGGCGCACCTCGCGGCGCGCGCTCAGCTCAAATTACTTCTTGTCCCGAAAATACGGCTCCACCGGGCCATGCACCTTGATGGTCAGCGGGTTGCCGTGGCGGTCCTTGGCGTTGCCGGCGGTGACGCGGACCCAGCCTTCGCTGATGCAGTATTCCTCGACATTGGTCTTCTCGATACCCTTGAAGCGGATGCCGACATCGCGCGCCAGGATGTCCGCGTTGTAATAGGGGCTGTTCGGATCGACCGACAGGCGGTCGGGAAATTCGTCGCTCATGATTGTCTCGCTCACAACAGTGTTTCGATTTGATTGCGCAGGCCCTCGGGCCGCGCGGTCGGCGCGTAGCGCGCGATCACTCGGCCGGCACGGTTCACCAGGAATTTGGTGAAATTCCATTTGATGGACGAACCGAGCAGGCCGGATTGCTGGCGCTTCAGGTACTCATACAGAGGATGCGCTTTCGGTCCGTTGACGTCGATCTTCTCGAACAGCGGAAAGGTCACGTCATAATTGGTCGAGCAGAACGCCTGGATCTCGCTCGCCTGCCCCGGCTCCTGCGCGCCGAACTGATTGCAGGGAAAGCCGAGCACCGAGAAGCCGCGCGGCGACAGATCGCGGTGCAGATCTTCGAGCCCGCGATATTGCGGCGTGAAGCCGCATTTGCTCGCGGTGTTGACGATCAGCAGCACCTGTCCCTCGAAGCGGCGCATCGGCACCTCCTCGCCGGCAAGCGAGTTGGCCTTGAAGTGGTAGATGACAGACATCGCTAACCCACGGGATCGATCGGCGACGGCGGCACGCCGCCCGCCTCGATCGCCTCGCCTGCGAGGAGACAAAGGTCCTCGCGATAGCGGCCGGACACGATGTGCACGCCGACCGGCGCCTTGCCGACGAGGCCGGTGGAGACCACGAGGCCTGGTAGGCCCATGAAGGGAATCGCGATCTGCGGCAGCTGCGCCTCCCAGACCCGCTTGAAGGAGGCCTCGTCCTTGCGATCGAGCTGATCGGGGAACGGCAGCTCGGCGGAGACCGGCGTCAGCAGCACCGCATATTTCTCGAAGAACAACATCCAATCGCGCGTCAGCGTGGCTCTTCGGGTCAGCGCCTTGGCGTAATTGGCCTGGTCCATTGGCGCCACCCTGCTGCGGTTACCGCGCAGGCACGCCAGCGCACCGGGATCGCCTTCGCGCTCGGCCATCTCGAGCTGCGCCTCGTAGCCGTCGCCGAGCCAGAGCTTGATTTGCCACTCGACGGCCTCGCGCATCGGCGGGGTGTCGTCGATCACCTCCACGGTCCAGCCGGCGCGCTCGAGGCGCTTGCCGGCATCGCTCACCGCCGCTTGCACCTCGGGCCTGGTCGCAAGGCCGTTCGGATTGAGGCAGAGCGCGGCCCGCTTGGGCTTTGCGGGGCCGTCCAGCGGCACCGGCACGAACCAGGGATCGCGGATATCGCGGGCCGACATTGCTGCGAGCGAGATGCGCAAATCGTTGACGGTGCGCGCCAGCGGGCCCGAAACCGCCATGATCTGCGGCCCGATCGGACGCTCCGGCAGCGCGGGGTTGAAAGCGGGAATGCGGCCGAGCGTGGGGCGCAGGCCGTGCACGCCGCAGGCATAGGCGGGATAACGGATCGAGCCCGCAATGTCGGTGCCGTGGGCGATATGGCCGATGCCGGCCGCGACCGCCGAGCCGGCCCCGCCGGACGAGCCGCCCGGCGTCAGCAACGCATCGCGCGGGTTCTTGGTGTCGCCATGGACCAGGTTGGTGGTGAACCAGCGATAGGAGAAGGCCGGGCAATTGGTGCGGCCAAGGAGAATGGCGCCGGCTTTGCGGAAATTGGCGACGACCGGATTGTCCTCGCGCGCGATCAAATCGCGCTGGAGTTTGAGGCCATTGGTGGTGGCAAAGCCTTCCTGGTCGACATTGGCCTTGATGGTGACGGGCACGCCGGTGAGCACGCCGGGGTCCTCGCCCCGCGCAATGGCGGCGTCGACCGCGTCAGCCTGCTTGAATACGTCGTCGGGCCGGTGGTCGATCACGGCGTTGAGTTTGGGATTGACGGCGTCGAGGCGGTCGAGGCCGGCCTTGGCGGCTTCCCGGGCAGACACCTTCCTGGATTTGATGAGAGTGGCGAGGTCGGCGGCCGACAGGCGCCAGAGGTCTTGCATGGCTTGCTCCGTGTGACCGGCGTCTTTTAGCGCCGGGAACGCGGCAAAGCCATGCGGATTTCGCAGGGGCGAAGGTGGTTCACCTCTCCCGTAGGGAGAGGTCGGAGCGCATCGAAGATGCGATCCGGGTGAGGGGTTGCGGTTTCACTGTACGCTGCGGCCCCTCACCCGGATTGCACTGGACGATGCTTCGCATCGCCAGGCGCAATCCGACCTCTCCCCACCGGGGAGAGATGAGCACCCGCTCGCGGTTGGCTTTGGGGCCTCTAATGCCGTGTCGCGGACTGGTCCGGTATGTCCAGCAGGGCTTCGGTGAACGGGAACTCCAGCACGATCTCCCCGTCGTCGTCGGTCACCTCGATGACCGCCTCCAGCAGCGCCGGCTGGGTGCCCTCGGATTTCAGCACCTCCAGGATCATCTGGCGGGCGACCTCCCAGGCGCGATCGGGATTGCGCAAATCCTCTCCGTCAGGATCCACGATCAGTTCGTCGCCGATGCGGGTGTTGAAGAAGTATCTGGGCATCACGAGGTCCAATTGGGTCGCCTGTACCGGATTGAAAGCTGCACGGCACTCACAACTGCTTTATCAGGACAGGGTTCACGACCGAATGCGCCACGCGCAAGGCAGCGTCCCCTTGAGGCGATGTTCCGGCGTCGTTTCGCGGCGCAACATATGCATTCTCGGGAAAATTTCACTGGCGAAGTTTTGCATCCGCATTACTTTAACGCTTGGGCGGATACGTCCGAATTCGCGAAAATGGAGAGCCAAAATGGCCTGGAAAGCCCCGAAGATCGTCGAAGTGCCTTGCGGCATGGAAATCAACATGTATGTGAGCGCCACCCGCAAGTAAGCGGTTGGTGAGTTTGCGTTCTGCGCAGGTGGATCTTTCGGTCACGATGCATGTCCGGAAGACAAAAACTTTGTCGACCGAAATCGTGTCGGCGTGAGGTCCACCTCGCGAGATTGCCTCCAGGAGACGTAACATGCTGCGCGTCGTCGTCCTGGGCGCCGGGGCTGGCGGCGGAGTCCCGCAATGGAATTGCGGGTGTGAGGGCTGCCGGGCGGCACGTAGCCGCGGACATGAGCTTTATCGAACCCAGGCCTCGGTCGCCTTCAGCGGCGATGGCGAGCACTGGTTCCTGATCAACGCCTCCCCCGACCTTCGTCAGCAGTTGAATGCGACGCCGCAGTTGCATCCGAAGGCGGGCGCGCTGCGCCATACGCCTGTTGCAGGCGTGATCCTGACCAATGGCGAAGTGGACGCGGTGGCGGGCCTGCTGTCGATGCGCGAGGGCTCGCCCTTTACGGTGTACGCGCATGAGAAGGTGCTGGCGATCCTGAAGAGCAACAGCATCTTCAACGTGCTGAATGAAAAGAACGTGCGGCGGCAGCCGATCGCTATCGGCGAGCCGTTCGAGCCGCGATTGCCGGATGGCGCGCGCTCAGGCCTGGAAGTGCTGCCGTTCGCAGTACCGGGCAAGTCGGCCTGGTATCTCGAAGGCAAGGCGCATCCCGGCGGCGAGAGCGGCGACGGCGATACGCTGGGCCTGAAGGTCACGGACAAATCGACCGGCAAGTGCTTCTATTTCATCGCCGCCTGCGCCGAGGTGACCGACGCGCTCAAGGCCGAGATCGATGGCGCTGCGCTGGTGTTCTTCGACGGCACGGTCTGGCAGGACGACGAGATGGTCCGGGCCGGGCTCGGCCACAAGACCGGCAAGAGCATGGGCCATATCGCGATGTCCGGCGACGACGGCGTCATCGCGCGGCTCGCCGACCTCACACTCGACAGGAAGATGTTTCTGCATATCAATAACTCGAATCCGGCGCTGCTGCCTGATACGCCTGAGCACAAGGCCGTTGAGGCGGCCGGCTGGCAGATACCCGCTGACGGAACGGAGATCGTGCTGTGAATGCAGCGTCACTGACTGGCAAGACCCTGACTGGAATGACTGCACTTTCGATCGGCAAGGACATCACGCTCAACTCCGCCGAGGAGCTGGAGGCGACGCTGCGCCACATCGGCGCGACGCGCTATCACAGCCTGCATCCGTTTCATAAGCTGCTGCATGGCGGCAAGCTGAACAAGGGCCAGGTGCAGGCCTGGGCGCTGAACCGCTACTATTACCAGAGCACGATCCCGATCAAGGATGCGGTCGTGATCTCGCGCTTCCGCGACCGCGCCACGCGGCTGGAATGGCGCCACCGCATCGAGGACCATGACGGTGATATCGGCAGCGAGGGCGGCATCGAGCGCTGGCTGAAGCTGACCGAAGGCCTCGGGCTCGACACGGCTTACGTGGAATCGACCGAAGGCATCTTGCCGGCGACGCGCTTCGCGGTGGAGGCCTATGTGCATTTCTGCCGCGAAAAAAGCCCGCTGGAGGCGATCGCGTCCTCGCTCACAGAGCTGTTCGCGCCGAACCTGCACGAGGAGCGCATCTCCGGCATGCTGGAGCATTACGACTTCGTCAATCCTGACATCATGAGCTACTTCAAGCGCCGCCTCGCGCAAGCGCCCCGCGATGCCGGCTTTGCGCTCGACTATGTCAAGGCGCATGCCACGACGCCCGAGCAGCGCGCGCTTGTGTGCAATGCACTGATCTTCAAGACCAACGTGCTGTGGGTACAGCTCGACGCGCTGTACCATGCCTATGTCGAGCGCCACATTCCACCGGGCGCGTTCGTGCCCAAAGCGAGTTGAGGGACAAGAGCAATGGCCGGGCCGCGGAACATCAGCGTCAGCGAGGCAAGCCGCCCCGTGCTGCCGCGGCATGCCAAGCTCAAATATGACGAGACGCGGAAAGTCTGGGTGATCCTGGCGCCGGAACGGGTGCTGGCGCCGGACGAGATTGCAGTCGAGGTCTTGCAGCTCTGCAACGGCGAGCGCAATGTCGGCGATGTCGCGGACCAGCTGGCGGCGAAATACGCCGCGCCACGCGAAGCGATCCTCGCCGACGTGATCGTCATGCTGCAGGATCTCGCCGATAAGGGCTTTCTCACGGAAGCCCGGGAGAAGACGTCATGAGCGATGTGCTCGGCAATGTTTCGCCTGATGTTGGCGACAGCCTCGCGGTGCTGGAGAAGAGCCGCTCGACGGCGGAGACGTTCGGCATTCCGCTCGCGGTGCTGCTCGAGATCACCCATCGCTGCCCACTGCAATGCCCCTATTGCTCCAACCCGGTCGAGCTCGACCGCTCGGCCAAGGAGCTGACCACGGACGAGTGGAAGAAGGTCTTGACCGAGCTCGCCGAGATCGGCGTGCTCCAGGTGCATTTCTCCGGCGGCGAGCCGACGGCGCGGAAGGATCTCGTCGAGCTGGTCAAGCATGCCAGCGACGCCGGGCTCTACACCAACCTGATCACGTCGGCCGTGCTGCTGACACGCGAGAAGCTCAGCGCGCTGGCTGATGCCGGGCTCTGCCATGTGCAGATCAGCTTTCAAGGCATCGAGGAAGGCCTCGCCGACCGCGTCGCCGGCTACAAGGGCGGCCACCGCAAGAAGCTCGAAGTGGCGAAATGGACGCGCGAGCTCGATCTGCCGCTCACCGTGAATGCGGTGATGCACCGGCAGAACCTGCACCAGCTGCCTGATATCATCCAGATGTCGCTCGATCTCGACGCCGACCGGCTCGAGGTCGCCAATGTGCAGTATTACGGCTGGGCGCTGAAGAACCGTGCCGCGCTGATGCCGACGGTGGCGCAGTTAGATGAGTGCACCCGCCTCGTCGAGGAGGCGCGCGAGCGGCTCAAGGGCCGGCTGACCATCGACTACGTCGTGCCGGACTATTACGCGCTGCGGCCGAAGAAGTGCATGGGCGGCTGGGGCCGGCAGTTTTTCAACATCTCGCCCGCCGGCAAGGTGCTGCCCTGTCACGCCGCCGAGAGCATCACCGGGCTCGACTTCCTGTCCGTGCGCTCCAACCACTCGATCGCCTGGATCTGGCAGAACTCCGACGCCTTCAACCGCTATCGCGGCACCGGCTGGATGAAGGAGCCGTGCAAGTCTTGCGAATTCCGCGAGATCGATTTCGGCGGCTGTCGCTGCCAGGCCTTTGCGCTGACGGGCGATGCCGCCAACACCGATCCGGCCTGCGCGCTGTCGCCGCTGCACGAGACCATCTTCAAGCAGGCGGAAGCCGAGGCCGAGGGCGAGACCAGCCGCTTCCTCTATCGCAATTTCGCCGGCGGCACTCTGGAATCCGGGAATGACGCCTGACGCCGACGCGGCCGCAGCGGTCAAGCGCGCCGATCCCTTTGCGCCGCTGACCTCCGACATGCTCGACGTCGGCGACGGCCACGAACTCTATGTCGAAAGCGTCGGCCGTGCCGACGGAATCCCGGCGATCTATCTGCATGGCGGGCCGGGCAGCGGCTGCCAGCCCGACCATCGCCGGCTGTTCGATCCCGATCGCTTCTGCGCGGTGCTGTTCGACCAGCGTGGCTGCGGCCGCAGCCGTCCGAAGGGATCGCGCGAGCACAATACGACGGCGCATCTGATCGCAGACATGGAGAAGATCCGCGAAAAATTCGGTTTCGAACGCTGGATGGTGGTCGGCGGCTCCTGGGGCGCGACGCTGGCGCTGGCCTATGCAGAGGCCCATCCCGAGCGCGTCGCCGGCATCGCGCTGCGCGCAACTTTTCTCGGCACGCGGGCGGAAGTCGAGACCGCTTTCACCTCGCGCCTGTCGCAATTCTATCCTGCGCTTTACGAGGATTTCCTGAGCGTGCTGCCGCCCGAAGAGCGCGCGCATCCGGTGGACGCCTATTGGCGCCGCATCCTCGATGCCGATCCGGCGGTGCATGGCCCCGCAGCGCGGGCCTGGCACGACACCGAGCGCGCCCTGTCGGAGCACAAGGCGGCAAAGACGCGGCTGGACCTCGCTTCGCTGAACGTCTGGCGCACGCTGCCGGCGGCGCCGTTCATGGAGGCGCATTATTTCGTCGACGACTCCTTCATGAGCGAAGACCAGCTGTTGCGGAACGCGGGAAGGCTCGAAGGCATACCCGGTATCATCGTGCAGGGCCGCTACGATCTGTTGTGTCCGCCCGAAACATCCGAGCGGCTTGCGAAAGTTTGGCCGGGTTCCGAGATTCGCATCGTGGAAGAGGCCGGGCATTCGCTCTATGATGGCGGCGTGAGGGACGCGGTCATGAAGTCGATCGCGGACTTGGCTTCGAAGACCGCGCGATAAAGGACAAGAACAATGCCGCTCGCCGGGAAAGGCATGCTGCTGACGTCGATGAACATTGACGTTTCAGATGAAGCCGATTTCAACCGCTGGTATGATCGCGAGCACTTGGAAGAGCGCGTTGCGATCGAGGGATTCCTGGAAGCGCGGCGCTATGTCGCGCATGCGGCCAATCCCAAATATCTCTGCCTCTATTCGACCGCGACGCTCGACGTGCTCGACAGCCCCGCCTACAGGGCGCGGCTCGCGAGCCCGACCGACTGGTCGCGGCAGACCATGGCGCGCTTCAAGGACATGCTGCGCGTGGTTGCGCGCATCACCATCAGCAACGGCACGGGCCGCGGCGCCGCGCTCGGCGTGGTGCGGCTGCGGCCGGGACCGGACAATGCCGGCTCATGGCGCGATGCATTGCAAGAAAAGCTGGCGCCCGAAACACGCGCGGGCATCATCTCGATGCATCTGCTCGAGAGCGAGCCGGAATTGTCCGGGGCGACGGCGGAAATTCCGGCAGCGCGCAATGAAGGCGCGCGCGACTGGTTCGTGCTGATCGACGGCACGCATGTCGGCGCGGTCTCAGGCATCATCGCCGAGCGCTTCACCGGGCCGGCGGCAGCGCCCTTCCCGCTGCCAATCTCGGTCGGCACCTACTGCCTGATGTGGGACCTCGCAAAGAGCGACATTGCGCAAAGCTGAAGCGCCTCTGCATCGCAACATATTGCACCGCACGCAGCTCGTGCGCGGCGTTAATGCTGTGTGCGCGGAGCTCCCATGAAAGAGGGGACGCGCGAAAATTTGCCGTTGTACTTCGGAGCGGTTCTAATAAGCTAACCCAATGACGTCATTCAGAAACCACATCGAAACGCGTTAAGCGTTCGCCAAGCTCAAGAAAAGGCCGCGGGGTCTTTGGGCCTGCGCGGACAGGGTAGGAATGAAACCGACCGATATCGCGGCCCCCGACTACTTTCACAAGGTGGTCGATTGCCAGTGGGCCTGTCCTGCGCACACCCCCGTTCCCGAATACATCCGACTGATCGCCCAAGGCCGCTATAGCGACGCCTACATGATCAATTGGAAATCGAACGTGTTTCCCGGAATTCTGGGACGCACCTGCGATCGTCCCTGCGAGCCGGCGTGCCGGCGCGGACGCGTCGAGGAGACGCCGGTTGCGATCTGCCGCCTCAAGCGCGTCGCCGCCGACTTCAAGGACGATATCAAGCAGCGCCTGCCGCGCCCCGGCCCTCAAAACGGCAAGCGCGTCGCGCTGGTCGGCGGCGGCCCGGCTTCGCTGACGGTGGCGCGCGATCTCGCCCCGCTCGGCTATCACTGCACCGTGTTCGATGCCGATCCCGAAGCCGGCGGCATGATGCGCACGCAGATCCCGAAATTCCGCCTGCCCAATTCGGTGATCGACGAGGAGACCGGTTACATCCTCGGCCTTGGCGTCGAGTTCAGGGGCGGTCACCGCATCGAGAGCATGAAGGCGCTGCTCGCGGAGAAGTATGATGCGATCTTCGTCGGCTCCGGCGCGCCGCGGGGCCGCGAGCTCGACATCCCCGGCCGGAAAGAGGCGGCCGCCAACATCCATATCGGCATCGAGTGGCTGGCCAATGTGTCGTTCGGCCATACCGACAAGATCGGCAAGCGCGTCATCGTGCTCGGCGGCGGCAACACCGCGATGGATTGCTGCCGCACTGCGCGCCGGCTCGGCGGCGAGAGCGTCAAGGTGGTCGTCCGCTCCGGCTTCGAGGAGATGAAAGCCTCGCCCTGGGAAAAGGAAGACGCGCTCCACGAGGACATTCCGATCCTGAACTACATGGTTCCGGTGGCGTTCAAACATGTCGCCGGCAAGCTCATTGGCGTCACTTTCCAGAAGGTGAAGGCCGAATACGACGCCCAGGGCAAGCGCAATTTGGTGCCGTCGGGCGAGCCGGACGAGACGATCACCTGCGACGACGTGCTGGTCGCGGTCGGCCAGGAGAATGCCTTCCCGTGGATCGAGCAGGATTGCGGCATCGAGTTCGACAAATGGCACATGCCGAAGGTCGATCCGAAGACCTTCGCCTCGACCAATCCAAAAGTGTTCTTCGGCGGCGATGCCGCATTCGGGCCGAAGAACATCATCTGGGCGGTGGCGCACGGCCACGATGCCGCATTGTCCATCCACAAGATGCTCTCGGGCGAGGACATCGCCGAACGGCCGCTGCCGGAGGTGCAAATCTCCTCGCAGAAGATGGGCATCCACGAATGGAGCTATGACAACGACATCTCCAACGACAAGCGCTTCAAGGTGCCGCACCGCGACAAGGTGATCGCGCTGAAGGACGTCCGCACAGAGGTCGAGCTGGGCTACGACGTCAAGCTGGCGCTGGGCGAAGCCGAGCGCTGCCTGAACTGTGACGTGCAGACCGTGTTCTCGACCTCGCTCTGCATCGAATGCGATGCCTGCGTCGACATTTGCCCGATGGACTGCATCACCTTCACTGCTAACGGCGAGGAAGACGATCTGCGCCAGCGGCTGAAGGCGCCCTCGCCGCATCCGGACCAGGATCTCTACGTCTCCAGTGACCTCAAGACCGGCCGCGTGATGGTGAAGGACGAGGACGTCTGCCTGCATTGCGGGCTGTGCGCCGAGC